>JADLCF010000318.1 GCA_020847315.1 Bryobacterales bacterium
AAATTCCAACCGTTCTTCCACTCGAAGGTCATCGATGGTGGCCGTTGCCATTTCTGAGTACGCAGCGGCCAGCCCGCGACGAAACTGTTCCTCTTCCGGCGCATGCGCGGCCAGACGCTCCCAATGGGCGAGAGCCTTTCGTTTCATCTCCAACGAGGCCGCGGGCTCTCCAACATGAACGAGTTGAGCCCCGATCAGGATGAGCAGGCTGCCCATCTCCAACTCCGCCGCCCGATTACCAGGGGCGGCGCGCAGCACGTCTTCCAGAATCGTTCTCGCCTCGTGGTAGGTGGCGAGCGCGCTTTTCGTATCGCCGAGATTGGCCCGGTTCGGGTTGCCCTGGATATCGCCCAGGCGCCGGTAGGCGGATGCCAACTCCAGTTGCAACGCTGCATCACTGGAGCCGGCGCCGGCGAGCGAATCCAGGTACTCGATGGACCGCGCGACCATCAGCCGGCGAACCTCAGTCGCGCCCGAAAGTCTGGAAATCGGGTCGTGAAACTCGAACAGGATCGAGTTGACCAACTTGCGCACATCGTTGAATCGGCGCTCCGCGACCGCTTGTTCCCGGCGCATTGCGCCCGCCGTCCTGGGCAAGCGCTTTCGATCTCGCTCACCCTGAACTATGCAAGGCGCTTCTATGGTGGGGGTTGCTACCGGACATGACATATCGAAATGGAATTGGCCTGGCCTGGAATCGACTCACGGAATTCCACCTGATGCCTCCACTTGTTTTCAGAGTTCCCGGAACCGGATCCAGGACGCATGGCGCGCCTTCGTTTCGAAACATCCTCCGCCGCAAGGGAAACCGGGCCGGTCGCGCAACATTCTCTGCCCCGGTATCGCTCCGTATTCAAGCTTTGCGGGCCACCTGTAAACCGTCCGATTCCTCCCGCGCCGGAAGCACCTCGGCTTGATGTTCACTATAATCACGGAAACGAGCCGAACCGCTTGGCGCTCCAGCGATCTGTATCTGGATCGGTTGCGCTTGGGGCGGCCACGGCGCCGTTCCGTGGCCGAAGCTGGTCCGTCCGCTGGGAGATTAGCGGACTCGCGGCAGACGTCGGTTCCGAGGATTACAGGACTCTCACAGGGAGGATCGTTTGGGTATCGAAGCAGGATTGAACATGGAATTTATCCGGTGCGAAGACAAGCCCTTTGAAGCGGGTGTCGAACGCGCCGCGAGAATCGGCTATCAGTGGGTGGAGCCGATGGTCCACAATGGCCGCGAACTGCTCAGCGAGGCAGGCTACTTCCATTCGTTCTCCATGGATAACGATCCACTGGAAATGAGAGATATCCTCGATCGCCATCAGGTGAAGGCATCCGGATTGAGCGCGCATTGTCCACTTATGCGGCCGGAGATCAGCGTGCCCTACCTGGAAAAAGCCATCCGTTTCGCCGCGGCGATTGGCGCCCCGGTAGTCAACACCGACGAAGGGATCCGCCCAGCGTGGCTCGACGATGACGAGTGCTTCCACGTCATGCGCTACACCCTCAAGAAGGTCCTGCAGATCGCGGAGCGCCACAGCGTCCGTATCGGGATTGAGCCGCACCAGAGCCTATCGAAGACTACCGATGGGTTACTGAAAATTGCGACACTCGTGCCATCCCCATGGCTCCGCGTGAACTATGATCTGGGCAACGCCTTCCTTGGCGGCGCGGACCCCTACCAGGGCCTTGAGGCTGTTCTCCCCCTGCTCGCGCACGTTCACGCCAAGGATATTTCCGTTCAGCAGGCCGAAAGCGAGAAGGGAAAAGTCACGGGAACGCCCGTGGGTTGCGCATGCGGCGATGGCGTTATTGACTGGGTCCGCGTTGTTCGGATTCTGCGTGCCGGCGATTATCATGGCGTGCTGAGCGTCGAGTGCGGCAAGCCCGGCGAAGCCGAGCGCAGCCTTCGTCATCTCAAACCGATACTTGCGGCATCCGAAGCTTGAGCATGGACCGGCCCGCGTCCTTCGCTTCCCAGGCGAGAGCGATCCGGATGGGCGCCACAAGTGATATTGTTCGACGAGAGAGACCACAAACAAAACGAGAGAAAAGGATCTGTCATGACGGAAATCTCCCGGCGCAGTTTCGTGTCCACATCGACGGCCGCCTTGGCAACCTCGCGCGCCTTGGGCGCGAATGACCGCGTGCGGCTCGGCGCGATTGGCGCCGGCGGGCGCGGCAGCCATCTGATGCGCGAAGCAAACAAGTGCGAAAACATCGAATGGGTGGCCGTTTCCGATGCTTGGGATCTCCGCCGCGACAAGGCCACGCAGATTATCGGCAACAGTGTGGAGAAGTATGCCGACTACCGAAAGCTTCTCGATCGAAAGGATATCGATGCGGTCCTGATCGCGACCTGGGACAACACCCACGCACAGATAGCGATCGATGCCTGCAGGGCGGGAAAGGACATTTACGTTGAGAAGCCCATTACCTCCGAACCCGGACAAGGGCCCCCGATGGTGCGCGCGGTACGGGAGAACCGCCGCATCGTGCAGACCGGCGTGCAGCAGCGCAGCACGGAGCATTTCCGGGAAGCGAAAGAGCGCTTTTTCGATAGCGGCCTGATTGGCGAGGTCCACATGGTCCGCACGATTTGGAACGCGAACGGCGGCTACATCTACCGGCCGCCGGAGGGCATGGAGCGGAAGCCCGAGGGTCTTGACTGGAACGCCTGCCTTGGCAGCCTGCCCAAAACGCCTTGGGACCCGATGCGCTATTTCAACCGCTTCGCGTACATGGAGTTGGGCTGTGGGCAGACCGGCGGACTCTTCGTTCACATGATCGACGTGGCGCAGTGGTATCTCGGCATCACCAAGCCGGGCGTCGTGGTCAGTCTGGGCGGAATCTATCAATATGACGATGGCCGCAATACGCCGGACAACGTCAACGTCATCGCGGAGTATCCGGAGAAATTGACAGTCACCTTCGAGGCTAGCGTCACGGATATGGTTCCCGCCGAATGCGACGATATCGTCTTCCTCGGTTCCGGTGGCCGCCTGCACATCTTCCGCTACGGCTACCGCTTCCTTCCCAAGGGAACCAAGGATCTGCGGGATCAGGTCGTGGCAAAGGGGGTCCCGGACCAGCACATGAGGAACTTCATCGATTGCGTGCGCAGCCGCCGGCAGCCGAACGCGAGTATTGAGCAAGGCCACTACGGCGCCATGGCCTGCCATTTGGCGAACCTGGCCTGGAAGGAAAAACGACCGGTCAAATGGTCGCCGGAGTGGGATATATGAGAACGGCGCGAATCGGAATCCTCCTCTTTGGCCTCGCGCTGGCCATCTTTGGCGCCACGCGGGAGAAGCCGCTTCGCGTGCTGCTGGTGACCGGCGGCCATTCCTACGATCCTGCCTTCCACGAGATTTTCACGGAGTGGAAAGATCTGGATATCACCGTGGCGCCCCACCCTTCCGCCTTTCGCGAAGACATGCGGTCCCGGTACGACCTGCTATTGCTCTATGACCTGGCCGATGTGGAGGACGAAGCGAAGAAGGCGAACCTCCGAAACTTCGTGGATGCGGGACGAGGTATCGTTGCGCTTCACCACGCCATCGCCGACAACCAGAACTGGCCCTGGTGGCAGGAAGACGTCATCGGCGGGTTGTATCTCCTTAAGCCGCGGGATGGCAAGCCCGCCTCCACCTACGAGCACGATCTGGATATGGATATTCAACCCGTGGCGAAGCATCCGGTGACCGCCGGGATAGATGCTTTCCGGATCAACGACGAAGCGTACAAGCAGATGTGGATCTCGCCACGGAACCTGGTGCTGCTTCGGACGAACCATCCCCAGAGCGACGGCCCGGTCGCCTGGATCGGCCCGAACCGGCAATCCCGCGTAGTCTACATTCAGCTTGGTCACGGCCCGCTCGCGTACCGCAACCCCAGTTACCGGAAGCTGGTGCGTCAGGCAATCCTCTGGGCCGCGGGGAGGCAGTAGCACAGAAATACCCACCGCATGTGGCAGCCCAGGGGCCAAAGGCCGCCCCGGTGTTCACGATGCTGCCGCCGGAGTTGCGGGTGCTGCGCCTGGCCCTGCGCTTCCGCAACAGTCTGGTGCGCGAGGCGGTACGGATGCACAACCATTGCGCGGGTCTACTGATGAGGAACGTCGCGACGTATGAGCGGGTGTAGCGTAAATACGCGGCCAACCCGGTCTTGACGGACACGATCAGGCGTGATGCTGCTTCCAGCGAGCGGAGGTGAAGAGCTTTCCCCCCTTTCCGCCGAAGTTTGCCCATTGGGTGATAGGGTGCGGGCAGCCAACGGCCACCACTCTCTGAATGCGTCCCCTCGAGCAAACAGATGGTGGACGTCACCAAATTTGTGAACCGCCAATATGTTGGGATCTTCCCACCGATTCCGAACTTCTTCTTCCGCATTCTGGGCCTCGCGGTTGCCGGGCTCGTAGCAATAAAAAGGTCCAAACGATGCGATAATCGGAATTGGGATTCATCGCGCCGCCTGAGCGCGGAGTGACTCCGGTAGCGATGGAGCCAGACGGGGCGCTGGGTGAACGGGTATGACACAGTTACAGCTTGACAACCGCGGCCCCCGAGGAATCGAGAAATGGCTGATCGTCTCTATCGGCATTCTCCTGGTGGCGCCGTTTGTGTTTGTGCTGGGCATGTGGGCCTGGAACTTGAAACTGCTTCCGTTCTCCGGCCCCTCCGTGAAGTTTCTAGTTGAACGCGGGGAGCCCGGCATGCGCCGTATCCAGGCCGAGGCAATCCCCCAACACGCCGCCCGCATGGAAGACGGGTTTCCTCGCTGCATCGCGGTGAGGCTCGCCCCGCATCTTCCGCGAACGGCAATCGTGCGGAATTTCGAGTGCTCGTCCGGGAGTGACTCCCTGCCACCGGTGTTCTTTCGGCTTTCCTGGGGGATGGGATCTGCCCCTACGCTGGACAGGCTCTCGGGCCCTGATGCTCTTGCCGATTGGGATCGGGGAATCGAACTTCCGCAGGTTGCATACTCCATAGAATTTGGACGCGACGAAGCGGCGGCGCTCCTGGAAAGGTGTAGAAGCAATGTTCTCGCGGCTGGAGCCTCACAGAAGTTCGAGGGAACCCTCGAGAGCATTACCGGTCCCGGCGCGTTGTTTGGCAGGGGACGGCCGCGCGTGCTGATTGGAGGGCCTCCCGGCGAACACTGGATGGTGGTACGAAGGACAGCAGTGACAGGCAGTTTGCGGAACACCGGGTGGCCGGATTTTAGCGGACTCGAACGTCCGCTCTGGCGCAAAGAGACAACAACCACGGGTGTGGCAAGTTGCGTTTCCGGCCAATGGTCTTTGCTGCTACACACGAGAAACTGGCAGGAGCATCCTTCGTTCTACAGAGGCGGCGAATTGCACTGGTTGAGTGAAGACTACCTGTTGCTTACCGAGAGCACCGAACCCCTGCGCCTGCTGCTGTTTGACCTGCAAGCTACGGCCGCCAAACCGGCGCGCAAAACACCCTGACGCTGGAAGCGAGCGCTCCGCGGCACGGCCGCGAACTGCCCGGCCTTGCCCTCTCGAAAATAGCTTTGCCCTCCCGAAAGAAGCCGTGCAAGGTCGAATCCATGCGCGAACACGACGGGCACAATGCTCGATATTTCGTGAAAAATGCGGGATATGCGATCAGCCCCACTTGAAAATAGCCCCACCCTATCGATTCTTCGGGTGATCCATGGATCGGCCGTTTCCCTGATCGGGAGTGATCCATCGGTTCATCGGCCAGTACTCTCCCCGAATTACATGCACCGCAACAGAGCAGAAAATAGGGTGCTCCTTCGATGATGCAATCGACTAGGGCGCCTTGAGAGGCCGGAGGTAGATGCTGCGGAAGGCGACCGGCCCATGGTCCCCTTGCAGCATGAGGGGGCCTCTTGGGGCCTCGGAACGATCCTTGTGATTCCCCGTCGGCGCGGCGATTTCCACGTCTTCATGGACTAGCATTTCATTGAGCAGCACCCGGAGGAAGCGCGCATTCGCGATCTTCCTGCCGCCCTCAAATCGTGGAGGCCGGAACCAAACATGCAGCGACTGCCATGCGCCCGGCGGGCGGCTGGCGTTCCTGAGCGGCGGCCAGCCCCCGGCGCCATCCCAGAGGCGGTAAATCGCGCCGTTATCGCCGGGCATCAGCGTTCCGGTAAAGCCGAAGCTATCGAATAGCTGCACCTCGTACTTGCCGTTGAAGAACACGCCGGAATTGGAACCGGCGGCCAGCATGAACTCGAGGTACACTTCACAATCGCCGAAGGCTTCATCCGTCTCAAGGTATGCTGCCCGGCCTTCCTGCCCGTTTACCATCCGATCACCGGGCGATGGGGTGAACGTCAGCCGCTTGGGGTCGAAGATGCGCCGCCAAGTGACGCTGCGGGTGGTGGACCAGCCATGCGTTTCCCTGCCAACGCCGTGCCAGCCATGCAGGTCCTTTCCATTCAGCAAGGGCCGCCAGCCGGGTTGCGAAAGGAAGGGCGGATCGCCATGGCTTTCGTCCACGTAGAGATCCGGGAGTTGCGCCCGGGCGGGCGAGAGCGCCCACAGCAAGACTGCCAGGATTACACGCAGCATAGGGTTACCAGACGAGACGCAGCGCAAATTGGATGGTGCGCGGCTTTGAAACCTCACTCGTGATCACCCCGAACGCCGTACTCGCCGGGTTCGTATTGGGATCGCCGAACATGACATGGTTAAATGCGTTGATGAATTCGGAACGGAAATGCAGTGTCACCTGCTCCGTAATGGGAAACGCCTTCACCATTGATAGATCCCAGTTATTCATGCTATCGCCGCGAATGCCGTTGAAGCGCGAAGAAAACGTTCGCAGATTTGACGACAATTGCTTGAGGCTGTTGGTCTCGAAGCCCGCGGCGGTATTGAACCATCGGGTGCGTGCCCGTTTCCCGGAAGAGAGCGGAATATCAGCGAGGTTGCCAGTGAAAATGGCGTTTCCGAAGCCGAGTGCAGGGCCGCTTTGATACTGGTACACGTTGGACAGTTGCCAGCCGCCGAGAACTCCGTTCAGCACGGGATGCCACCCCGAGCCCCACTGACGCCCGCGGCCAAATGGCAGTTCGTACACGCCGGTGATCACGACACGATGTGTCCGGTCCTGATCTGAGATCACTTTCTCCGGCTGAGGATCGGTCTCATTCAGGAAGCCAGTGGCTTCCATGAATTTCGACCATGTCCAGGACACGTTGACGGTATAGCCCTGGCTGAACCGTTTCTCCAATCGCGTCTGTATCGAGTGGTACCAGGAATAGCCCTGCTGATCATCGAAGCTGATACCGGTGAACTGGGGGTAGGGCCGCAGCAACTGCGCGCGGGTCGTGTTGATGCCGGAAAGCCCGGTTCCCGGGAGCAAGGGGTAGAACGGATTCGGCGTCGCGGCGCTAAGGTAATCAATCGTCGGCTGATCCCGCACAGGCGAGGTGCTGAGATACTCACGCGGGATGGGGTTTGCCTGCCGGCTAGCACGGATCTTCGTGCCGCGGTTCCCAACGTAGGCGACTTCAAGCATGGTGTTGGGGAACAATTCGCGCTGCACGCTCAATTGCCAGCGCTGCATGTAGGGGTTCACCAGGCCCGGATTGTAGAAAGTGACCGATTGGCCCAAATTCGTGGCCAATCCGGCAGTGGCGCCGTCAGCGTGTTGAAAGCCGCTCGGAAACGGGTTAGCAATACTGGCGATGTACGTCTGGCCGTTGTCCGAGCTGGAAACTAACGAGGTGGTCCGGCTGAACCCGGTTTGGATGAAGGGAAGCCGCGAAGTACCTAGTTGGTCATAGAAAATGCCGTAGCCGCCGCGTAGAACGGTGTGAGGATCAAGTGAGAATGCGAATCCTATGCGTGGAGCAAAGTTGTTACGGTCGCGTTTGGTCAACTCCCTGGGCCGTCCGTCAACGCCCGGGAAGGTGAGCCCTCCGATCGCCTGGAAACGGCTCACCGGCACTTCCGGAATCGGACGGGTGGCATACTTGGCGCGCGCGGCGGCGTCGATCGGGCTGGGGCTCGAAAAGTCAAAACCTCCAACGCTGCGGTTGAAGCGCTCCGTCAGTGGGCCGGGCAGTTCATAACGAAGGCCGGGGGAAACCGTCAGGCGATTCGTGACCTTCCAATCATCCTGGATAAACAGGCCCAGTTCGGTGTTCTGATACGCGTAGGAATCATTACTGGCGATCGCTCCACCGGTGGGGATGCCTAACAGGAAGTTGGCCAAGCCGCCACCCTTCGGAGACGGAGCGGCGCTGTCGAGCGGGCCGTTGCTGTAGGTGGTTCCGAAATCAAGCTGGCCGGAGGATTGCCCAAGCTGGTAGGTATTCTCACGATAGACGCGATATTCCACGCCGTAACGCATCATGTGGCTGCGCACGACATGCGTAATCGTGCCGCCGGCAGTGTGGGAATCATCCGCTCTGCTGGAGAGCGTCTGGTTCCCAAACGGCGCATAGCCGGTGATGTTCAGATATGGCAGCTTGACGGAGCCCGCCGGCCCTTGCCCGACTTCAGATATGAAGTTTGGCGCAAAGCCTAGGGAGGACAAATCGAACTTGTCCTGCAAGGGGATATTCTGCTCGATGAATCGCGCATAGCCATAGCGCACGTTGAGAAGAATCGACGGGGTAAACGTGAAGACATCGTCAAAAGCGATGCCGCGCATGAACCGGTGAAAAAAAGCCCCTTGCGCTTCCTGAAAGCGCGTGTCGTATTGCTGGTCGCGCTTCCCCACATTCCCGCGCACGAAGAAGCGATGCCGGTCACTGATGTTGTGATCCACGCGGAACAACTCGCTGCCATAGTCCACTTTTTCCGGCCCCGGGTCCGTGTAATTGAGTGACCCGTCAATGGTGCCGGGTACGTTTGGGCTATACCAGAACTGGGCAATCTTCTGGGCGATAGGGTCAAGTCTGCTGACAGGCAGAATATTGCCGGGGAAGGGGCTGCGTTGGAATCGGTTGTTCGGCGCCGGCCTGGTGCTCACCGGGTCATAGAGCTGGTATTGGAGCCCAACCCGCAGCAGAGCGGAGAAATCTCCCGTTCTCTCGGCGGCGGTGGGCACCGTGTTGGTATACGTCCCGCGCAACTGGCGGCTGCGGGAATCCTCGTAACCGAACATCCAGAAAGTACGGTTTCTGCCATCGTAGAATTTCGGAATGAAAACGGGTCCCGTGCCGTTGATTCCCCAGCGATTAAAGTGCAGCGGCGGCCGCTTCTGGCCCGCCATATTGGAGAAGAAGCGATTCGCGTTGAGCTTGTCGTTTTGCAGAAACTCGTAGGCCGAACCGTGGAACTGATTCGTGCCGGATTTCAAGGTGACGTTGACAACGCTGCCGGGCGTAAAACCCTGGCTGGCGTCAAACGAAGCCGTCTGAATACGAAACTCTTCCACCACATCCACTGGGGGCACGTAGGCAACGGTGTTGCGCGCGGTGTTGGCCACGCCGTCGAGGGTCATATCGTTGTTGGCGGACCGGGTGCCGCTAGTGGCGAAGGCCGATGACCCGGACACGGAGGAAGGATCCGTGGAAGCGGCGCCCGAAAAATTCAGCACACCTGGGACGGTGTTGGCCAGCAGCATCGGGTTGCCTTCGCGAAGAGGAAGTTCCGAGATGCGCCTGGTATCGATCACCTGTCCCAGAGAAGCGGTGGCCTGCTCGAGCAATGGCGCCTTCGCTTCCACCGTCACGCTCTCGGCGACGCTGCCGGGGTGAAGGGTGACATCGACAGTAACACGGTCACCGATTCGGATGGGGATCTCTTCGCGCACGAATCCACTGAAGCCTTCCCGGCTGACTGTTAGCGTGTAAGTGCCGGGCGCCAGATAAGGGATCAGATAATCGCCCGTTTGATTTGTCTGAGCGGAGGTGCTGACATTGGTGGCTGCATTTCTCGCGCGAACCTGTGCCCCAGGCACTACGGCATCGGTGGCATCGCGGACCCGGCCAACAATTTGTCCGCGAGTGTCCTGCGCCGCCAAGGACGCAGTGAGAATGAGCATAAGTACAACGGCTGTTTTCATTGGATTCGTGACCCCCGGAAATACTCCCGCGCGACGCGCCGTTCACAAACACTTAACGACGTTTACCGAGGAGCATGGCTTGCGCTATACTGATGTACCCATCGAGCGTCAAGCGGTATTCGACAAGCCCTCGCCGGAATGCGGAGTCGAGATCCGGAACACTCGCGATAGGCGCCGGTCAAGGCGGGATTGAGATCCTCGGAGTCTTCCCGGCGGAGGCCGTTATGGAGATGGCAAGCGCTGACCTGCTCGTGAAAAGAACGATGGTCACGGCAAAAGAGAATTATGGTATTTTCGGACAGAGGTATCTCTTTGCATGCAATCTTCGCACCGCTGCGCGATGGCGGGGGTGGCGCCCGCGCGGCTGATATTGACGGTTATTCTTGGCGTTTGCGCGCCGTTTCTCCGCGCGGAGCCGCCGGAACGGGCGGAGGCAGTGGGCCATTTCGGGGGCCTGAAGTTCGGCGGCGACGAGGGCTTTATGGGGAGTGGGACAGCGTATGGCTTCACCGCCACCCTGCCCTTCCGCCCGCGCTGGGCGGTGGAAGCGGACCTCACGCGCGGAGAGCGCGACACTTACGACAGCGACGGCCTGGGCTCCAGCGAGACGCGCACCCTCGCTACTTTTCATCTGGTGTACCGGCTGGGCTCTGAGCGCGTGTATTGGTTCGGTGGCGTTGGACCGGGAATCCAGCACGAGAACTCCCGGGTGCGCGGCCTGTTTCAGAACCCGTTAGAGCCAAATCCCGTCGTTCGCGAGTTCAGCGAGACAAGCACGGACTTCGCGCCGCTCGGCTACAAGACCGGCGTGGTCGTTTCGCCCGCAAAGCGTTTGGTAATTCGGGGCGAAGTCCACTTTCAGCATGCGCTGGTGCTGCCGAATGTGATGGCCCGGGTGGGTGTGGGCATCCGCTTTTGAAACCGACGGCGGCTTACTCCGCAGGTTCCCGCAGGCGAACGCCGAGGCCCGGCGAGGCGGGAAGAATCAGCTTGCCTTCGCGAACCTCGACGCCGTAGTACGGGTCATCGGCAATCAGAAGATTGCCGTCGAGATCCGCGTAATCCACGAGGGGCGAGAGATGGGCGGCGGCTGTGATGGCGACGCTGCTGCTTACCATGCACCCCAGCATCACCTTGAGGCCGAGCGCGCGCGCCATCGAGATCATGCGCCAAGCGTTCAGCAGGCCGCCGCACTTATCCACCTTGATATTGACCCCGTCGAAGTGCGGAGCAAGTTTCGGGATGTCCGCGGGGTGCAGGCAGGCTTCGTCCGCGAAGATGGGCATATTCACGCGGTCTCGGATCCAGTTCATATCGGCGAGGTTCGCGGCGGGCAACGGCTGCTCCATGAGTTCGACGCCCTGCTTCTCGAGCCACAGGATTTTCTCGACCGCGGCCTCTTTGGAACGGAAGCCCTCGTTGGCATCGCAGCGGAGCGGCTTGCCGGTGACCGAACGGACGGCCCCGATGATCTCTTCGTCGTTCTCCAGGCCGACTTTGATTTTCAAGACCGGGTAAGGCGCGGCCTCTTGCACTTTGCGGCGGACGACCTCGGCGCGGTCGATTCCAATGGAAAACGTGGTGACCGGCGTGGCGGCGGGGTTCAGCCCGAAGAGGCGGCAGAGCGGCACTCCAAGGCGCTGCGAGACCCAATCGAGGAGGGCGATATCCACGGCCGCCTTGGCCGCGAACTCACCCGGGATGAGGCGGAAGACCTCATCCATAACCGGCGTGAACGAGGCGGGATCCGCTGTTCGCAGAAAGGGCAGAATCTTCTCCACCGCGGCGCGGGCGGTCTCCGCGGTTTCACGATAGCGGAGGATCGGCGCGCCTTCGCCGACACTGGCAATGCCGCCGCTACGGTATTCGACGAAGAACGTGTCCCGAGTGCCGCTCGACGACATGGCCGTGGTCCAGGTATGGGTGAGACGGAGGCGCCGGATGCGGGTGGAAACGGCGGCCTGCGCGAACGTGGTGGGCATTGCGGTCTTGCGGCTCATGGATTCCTGTAGAGCCGTGAACCGCTGCCGGCGCTGGCTTCACTATACAGCAGGCCCGTTGATTCGCGCGGGTTACAATGGGAGATGCGCCACGCGCCGGCAGCGGCGGCCGCGCAGCACGAACATGTCCTGGTTCAGCCGTCCGAAATCGAAAGTGAAGCCGCTTCCGGAAGCGCAATCCGAACGCGTGGTGCGCACGGAAGGCCTCTGGTTCAAGTGCGAAGAGTGCAATGAGATTCTCTGGAAGAAGGTGCTCGAAGAGAACCTGAGCGTGTGCCCGAAATGCGGGCATCACTATCAGGTCTCCGCGCGGCGGCGGATCGAACTTCTGCTGGACGAAGGCTGGCAGGAGCGGGACGCGGGGCTGGTTTCGAACGATCCGCTCCACTTCAGCGATAGCAAGACGTACAAATCCCGCCTGCGCAACATGCAGGAGAAAACGGGCATCAGGGATGCGGCGATTTGCGCCTCCGGCAAGATGCACGGCCAGCCAGTGGAGTTGTGCGCCATGGAGTTGCAGTTCATCGGCGGGAGCATGGGCTCGGTCGTCGGTGAGAAGCTTGCGCGTGCGGCGGAGCGGGCCCTCGCGGGCGGGCATCCGCTGGTGGTGGTTTCTGCTTCGGGTGGAGCGCGCATGCAGGAAGGCATGGTGAGCCTGATGCAGCTCGCCAAGATTAGCTCGATGCTGGCCATGCTCGATGACGCGCGCATCCCATTCATCAGCATCCTCACCAACCCGACGACGGGCGGCGTGACGGCCAGCTTCGCGATGCTGGGCGATCTCAACATCGGCGAGCCGAAGGCGCTGATCGGTTTCGCGGGCCCCAGGGTGATCGAGCAGACGATTCGCCAGAAGCTCCCCGAAGGCTTTCAACGGGCGGAGTTTTTGCTGGAGCACGGCTTTCTGGACGCCGTGGTGACGCGCCACGATATGAAACGCTATGTAGCGCGATCGCTTCGGCGGCTGTTGAACAAGCCGGCGCCCACCCCCGCCCCGGCGGCGACGCCGGATCCCGCAGCGCCGGCAACGGCTTGAAGAAAGGCTCTCCCTAGACCCGCCATGATTCAGTTAGTCGGCGCAGGCAAGCGCTTCGGCCCGAAGTTGCTGTTTGAGAATGTCAACGTGCAGATCAACCCCGGCGACCGGGTGGGGCTGGTGGGTGGCAACGGCACGGGCAAGACCACGCTGCTCAAGATTCTCGCGGGGCTTGAATCGCTAGACGAGGGCGATTTGCAATCCGCCCGAGGCCTGGCTTTCGGCTATCTCCCCCAGGATGGGCTCCATCTGAGCGGACGCACGGTGATGCAGGAGTGCCTGCGCGTTTTCGAGAATCTGAAGCAGATTGAAAAACGCCTGGAGACGCTGGCCGGGGAATTGAGCGATCTGCCGCCGGATTCAGCCGAGTATCGGGAACTAGCCGGGATCTACCACCAACTGGAGAATGAATTCACGGCCGCCGATGGATATGCGCTCGAGGCCAAGGCCGGGCAGATCCTGAGCGGGTTGGGATTCTCGAAGGACGATTGGGGACGACGGGTGGAGGAGTTTTCGGGAGGCTGGCAGATGCGCATCGCGCTGGCCAAGCTGCTGCTCGAACAGCCCAACCTGCTGCTACTCGACGAGCCGACGAACCACCTCGATCTGGAATCCAGGGATTGGCTCGAAAGCTACCTGAACCAATACCCTTACGCGATCGTGCTGATCTCCCACGACCGGTTTTTCCTCGACCAGACGGTGAACCGGATTCTCGAGCTTTGGAACAAACAGGCGTTCCTCTATACGGGCAACTACACGAAGTTTGAGAAGCAGAAGGAAGCGCGGCGGGAGCAGTTGGTGGCGCAGCAGAAATCCGTGGCGGAGCGCGTGGAACAGTTGGAGGCGTTCATCAGCCGCTTCCGCGCGCAGGCCACCAAGGCCAAGCAGGTACAGAGCAAGATCAAGGAACTGGAGCGGCTGCCGAAGATTGAGATTCCACCGGAGGAGGCGACCATCCACTTCCGGTTTCCGCAGCCGGTGGCGAGCGGCCGCACCGTGGTGGAGGCCGTGGACCTGGCAAAGAGCTACGGGGAAAAGCGCGTCTTCGCCAATTTCAATTTCCTGATCCATCGCGGGGACCGCATCGCGCTGGTGGGCCCGAACGGAGCGGGGAAATCGACGCTCATCCGGCTGCTCGCGGGCCTCGACGCGCCCACGCATGGAGAGTGCAAGCTCGGCCACAACGTGGACGTGGATTACTTCGCGCAAGACCAGTACAAGGTGCTGGACCCGAAGGCGCGCATTCTCGACGATCTCACGCGCTACGCGCCCGGGCGCAGCCAGACGGAGCTGCGCAGCCTGCTCGGCTGTTTTCTGTTTTCGGAAGACGATGTATTCAAGCAAATTGAAGTTTTGAGCGGCGGCGAGAGGAACCGCTACGCGCTGGCGCGGATGCTTCTTTACCCCTCGAATTTTCTGCTGCTCGATGAACCGACGAACCACCTTGATATGCGCGCCAAGGACGTGTTGTTGCATGCGTTGAAAAGCTACACGGGCTCCGTCGTGTTCGTCTCGCACGATCGCTACTTCATCGAGAATCTGGCGACGCGGGTGTTCGAGGTGCGCGATGGCGCGCTGCTCGATTACGCGGGCAGCTTCGCGGAGTTTCTGGATTACAAGGCACGCATGGCGGCGCGGGACGCGGTGGGAAATGGCGATGCGGGGAATGGGAATGGCGCGGGGGGAGCGAAGGTGGCGCCGGTTGAGATTCCCGCGGCGAACGGCGAAGCAAAGCGGCCGCGGCGGCTAAACCCCATCAGGATGCGGCAGATGGAAGATCGGCGGAGCGAGTTGGAGGAGGAGGCCGCGCGGCTTGAAAGCGCGATTACGGAAACGGAAGCCTCCATGGCCGTTTACGTCACGGCGGAGCAGAGCCTTCGGCAGAGCAACGAGCTTGACAAACTGCGGGAACGCCTCGACGCCGCGATGCAAGAATGGGCGGAGGTATCGGAAGCGATTGAAGCGGAAGCGGCGGACGCATAGTCCCGCGCGCCGTGTTCCCCGCCCTGGGAACTAATCCACCAGAATCTGATCAATGTAGCACCAGCGCCAGGTTTCGCCGGGCTCCGCGCTCTGCATGGTGGGGTGGCCGGATTCGTGATAGTGCATCGTGGCGTGCTTGCCCGGCGAGGAATCGCAGCAGCCGAGGTGACCGCACACGAGACACATGCGCAGGTGTACCCATGCGCTGCCCGAACTGAGGCACTCCACGCATCCGGAACCCGACGGTTCCACGGGACCTACTTCGGCCAGATGTTCACAGATTCTATTCGGCACGTGTCGGGTTCCTCCAAAAGCTCCAACCAGTCTATACCGCAACGCCTTGCCATGGACGCGGAAGCGATCCTGCACGGGCAGCACGGTGGCGCGGAAGGAAAAACTCCCGGCAGGCTCGTTCGGCTTTCCGCGTCACGAGCCGCCGGGAGCGAGTGGGCTATGCGCCCTTCTTTACCAGCTTCGTGACCGTGAACTTGCGGAACTCCACCTTCTGGTGATCGCCCTGGATGGTGATGGGGCCGGGATCCGCTTCATCGGCGTTCGTGGCAATCGCCGTGAGGCCGTCGATGATTCCCTTGTCGATGATCTTGACGCCGTTGAGCGTGACGCTCACTTCCCGGCCGATCAAACGGACATCCATCGTTTGCCATTCGCCCGGCTTCTTGCTGGGGTTCGATGTGGGCACGATGCGATAGTAAATGGCGCCGTGGCCCTGCTTGTAGGGCTCCTTGCCGAAGTCTTCGTTAATCTGCACTTCGTACCGCCCACGCAGACCGATGCCGCTGTTCGAGTGCTCCGAGAGCTTGTATTCGGCGTGCAGATCGAAATTCCAGAACTTCTCCTTGGAGGTAAGATTGCCGGCGGGAGGAACATTCAGGATGTCTCCGTTCTTCACTTCCCAGCCGAGTTCCTTATCCGGGAGCGCCACCGTGAAATTGCCGTTGCTCGCCGGTTTATCCGGCACCAGTTGAACGGTTTCGCCGGCGACCCATGTGCCGTCATCGTGCTCATGAATTTCGGGCGCGCGTTTCGCGGTGAAGGTGACCACCTGGAAGCGCGTGGGCTCCGACGGCCATTCCTGCTTGCCGACGAGTTGATCGCCTTCGAGCTTAGCCGTGTAGACCGAAACGATGGGCGGCTGCTTGGGCAGTTTCTCGCCTTCCTTCAACTTGGCTCGTTCCGCCATTCTGGCTTCGCGCTCCTTCTTGGCGATCTCGGGAATGTTCGATCCCCAAGTGCCGGAATACTCCAGCCGCAGGCTGCCGTCATCGGCGACGTCGATGGCCGTTAGCGGATACATGCCGCCGCCGGGCACGCCCACAATCAATCCCTTGGCTTCCGGCGTGCCGACACCTTCAAGCTGAATCCAGCCGACGCGCTCCCGGTCTGCCGGATCAAACGTCACCAGCCAGCGACCGTTGTATTTGGCGCCCAGTTCCGCCTTGTTCACGGCAGGCGCTTTGGCTGCCGGCGCGCATTGCCACAGCAGCAACGCTTGTAGAGTGGCGGCCGTCGCAATGGCGACGAAACGCATTCGAAGCATGGTAATCCTCCCTCATTGGCCGGCCTCGTTCCTCATTTCGGAATCCGTGCCGTGGGCCGCGTCGCATCGCGGCGGGACCTCCAGTATCGTATGCAAAAGCGGCGGCATCGGCAAGCCGGAGCGCACGGGGCAAGGGTCGCGCGCCGCCGCTGCGAAGGCCGATGGGGGAGCGGGCGCCGTTTCCGGGAGCGAGGCGGCGGTTCAATCTGAAACAATCTAAAGAGATTTGTTTTCATCCGGCGTGGATTCGAATAAGTTTGAACTAGTCACCCGAATCCAAATCGGGCACCCTTGAGCCGCCCATGACCGCAGGAGGATT
>JADLCF010000319.1 GCA_020847315.1 Bryobacterales bacterium
GGGATCGTCCGGATTATCTCGAAGCCATGCAGGCGCACTTGCGCGCGCAGTTGAAAGAACAGTACGTCGACCCTTATGAACTGGACGAAGGAGAAGCCTCGATGGAGATGGGAGACTTGTCATGCGGTTAACGGAAATTCGGATTGCCGGTTTCGGCGGCCAAGGCGTGATTCTGGCGACACAGATTCTGGGCCGGGCCGCGGCCATCTTCGGAGGGCTTCATGCCACGATGACGCAGAGCTTCGGCCCCGAAGCGCGCGGCGGCGCTTGCAGCGCGCAGTTGATCGTTTCGGGAGAACCTGTCCTATACCCGTATGTGACGCGCGCGGATGTCCTCGTGGCGATGTCCCAGGAGGCGTATACGAAGTTCTCGCCCGAAGTAAAGCCGGGAGGGATTCTGATCGTGGAGCGGGACCTCGTGCAAATGCAATCGATACCCGAGGGCCTCCAGGTCTACCGCGTGCCCGCCACGCGCATGGCCGAAGACCTGGGCAAGCGTGTCGTGCAGAACATCGTCATGCTCGGCTTCTTCGCCGCCGTTACCAGGATTGTGGCGGAGGAAGCGCTCGAAAAAGCCGTGCTCAGCTCCGTGCCGGGCCACATGGCGGATCTCAACCGGCAGGCCCTCCGGGCAGGTCTCGATGCGGGTGTAGCCTGCCGTTCTGAAGAGCGGCTTGGCGCGGAGCCGAACCTTCGTCTGGATTGCCCAGGGGATGCGGCTCAGGCGCCCGCCTGAGTTCGGAATGGATGCGAAGGCCCTCATCCGATTCGAGGCCTTCGCGGTCCCGGCCCATTCCCGCTATCGCATGGCCTTCCCGATCGCGGCCTCCGCCACCGGGGCCATCAGCCTGTAACCCGCGGAATTGGGGTGTAGTCCGTCCTCCGAATAGCCTTCCTTCAGCCATCCTTTTTCATCGGCGAAGGCGGCATAGTAATCAGCGTAGACCGCCCCAACGCGTCCGGCATACTCGCGGAGCCACGCATTCAACTTCAGGATATCCGCGGGTGGGCGGCGGTCTGTCATCTTTGAGCGCGTTGCGGGTCTCCGGTTCGCGGATACCCCGGAGTTCGCTGCGTACGCGGCTTCCCGCTGCTGCCGCTCATACGGGTAATTGCTCACCGGCATCACCGCGCACAAGACGACCTTGATGCCGTGATGCTGCGCGAGTTCCGTGATGGCCATGAAGTTCTGTTGGATCATCTCCGCCGTCATCGGACCCGTGTTCCGCGCGATGTCGTTCGTGCCCGCCAGTAGAATCACTACCTTTGGCTTGAGCGCGATTACGTCCGCGTACATGCGCGCCAGCATCTGCGGCGTGGTCTGTCCGCTGATGCCGCGGTTCACGTAAGGCTTGCCGGGGAAGGATTCTTCCAGTTTCCAGCCATCCGTAATGGAGTCGCCCAAAAATACCACCCGGTTAGGGTCGGCGGGGCGTTGCTTCAGTTCCTCGTTCGCCGCATGGTAGCGGCCTAGCTGATTCCAATCCTGTAGCTGATCGGTGAGCCGTTGGGCCGCGGTTACCAGACAGCAACTCGCTCCGGGCGGCTCGAACTCCTCAACCAATTGGGCGAAAGCATGGCCGCCAAACACCAGTACGGCAAGGAGTGTACAAATTGTATTGCGTAGCATGAAACCTCGGGAAGATCGAAAATTGCGGATCACGCGCGTCCGCTCTTGGGCCCTTCTATCAGATATCAAATCCGAGGCTTCCCCCACAATCGAAAGCTCGCGTTCACTCACTCGCGCGACTCTCCATGCGCCCCTCACGGCAATCTGATAGTCTTGAACACCGATGGCCGGGAGATCTCTCAGGAGAGCAACCGGGAATGGATTGGGTGGGAAAGTATTGGTATGAAGGGCACAAAGTCTGGCGCAGCTTCGTTGTCGCGCGGGTTTACGCGCCGCGCCCTCAGCGGCCTGCTTGCAAGTGCGTCGGCTTCGATCGTGCTGGCAGGGCAAAGCGCGCCGCACCAGCGGAAGATCCTCGTGGCCGGTGGGCATCCCGACGACCCGGAGACGAGTTGCGGCGGCACGATCCTGCGCTACGTTGATGCGGGTTATGAGGCCGTGGTGCTGTACCTGACGCGCGGCGAGGCCGGCATTGAGGGGGTTTCCCACCAGGAGGCAGCCCGCATCCGAACGGCGGAAGCGGAGAAAGCCTGCAAGCTCATGAAGGCTCGCCCGATCTTCGCGGGCCAGATTGACGGCTCAAGCGAGGTTACCCCGGCACGCTACGCGGAGATGCGCGTCATCCTTGAGAAGGAAGCGCCGGACCTGGTCTTTACGCACTGGCCCCTCGATACGCACCGCGACCACCGCCACTGCGCGAACCTCGTGCTTGATGCCTGGTTCAACCTGGGCCGCCGCCAGCCCCTTTTCTACTATGAGGTAGCCACGGGCAACCAGACCCAGGTCTTCCGGCCCACCGACTATGTGGATATCACTGCCACCGTGGAGCGGAAGCATGAAGCCTGCTTCGTCCACGTGAGCCAGAAGATTCGCGAAAACTACGGGCGGAACCATGGCCCCATGGAACGCTTTCGAGGTCTCGAGGCCCGCTGCGGTTCCGCGGAGGCGTTCATCCGCCATGTTCAGGGTCCGGGCGCCGTGCTTATCTAGTCGAGCGCGTTCCCAAGAATCTTCACTCAATCGGCGTGCCTGGAGGCGCGAACCGCGCGGTCGCGCCTATTGCCGTTGTTTCCAGGAATAGCCTTCCGACCAGGCAAGGAACTCACGCATTTTCTCTCGATTCGCCTGTATCCACTCGCCGTCGTTGGCGCCAGTGAGATTGCGAAAGGCGAAGCGGAGCAGCACGGGTGTCATTTCCTTTTTGTGAAGTTCCGAGAAATAGGGGCCATAGA
>JADLCF010000320.1 GCA_020847315.1 Bryobacterales bacterium
ATGGCCGTGTTATCGCTCTCACGGGCATCCTTCTCACATGGCCGCTGATGGTACTCGCGGCAGTTGCCGTTCGGCTCGATTCGGGCAGCCCGGTGCTTTTCCGGCAAGTCCGGATCGGCAGAAACGGTGTTCCCTTCGAGTTCCTGAAATTCCGCTCGATGTACGCGGACGTGGATAAGCGTCTGGGCGGCCCGGTGCGCGCCAAGGAGAACGACCCCCGGATTACCAGGGTAGGCAAGTGGATTCGCCTCACTCGTATTGACGAATTGCCGCAGTTCTTCAACGTGATGCGCGGCGAAATGACGCTGGTTGGTCCACGCCCGGAGATGCCGGAGTTCGAAGAGGAGCTGGTCCCCCTCATTCCTCTCTACACGCAGCGCCATCGGGTGAAACCGGGCATCACCGGCTGGGCGCAGATTCACCACGTTCCCGAGGATTCGCTCGAAAACACCGTCCGGAAACTCGAATACGACCTTTACTACATCAAGCACCTCTCGCCGGCCTTGGATTTTCTCACCATGTTCCATACCGCCAAAGCGATCCTCATGCGCATCGGCGCCCGCTGAACCCGCCCTGCCGCGGCGGCGTTAGAATGAAGCTATGAATGACGAGTTGGTGATCGCCGGACGCACGTTCCGGAGCCGGCTTTTTATCGGGTCGGGAAAGTACCGTAGCTTTGCGGAGAACGCGCGCTGCGCGGAGGCGAGCGAGGCGGAAGTGGTGACCGTGGCCGTGCGCCGCGTGAATCTGATGGACCGCTCGAAGGAATCGCTGCTCGATTTCATTGATCCGAAGAAGTACTTCATCCTTCCTAACACCGCTGCATGCTACACCGCCGAGGAGGCCATCCGGACGGCCCGGCTGGCGCGCGAATTGGGAATATCCAACTGGGTGAAGCTCGAAGTCATCGGAGATCAGGAAACGCTTTTCCCGGACAATGAAGGCCTGCTCGAAGCCACGCGCGTGCTGGCAAAGGAAGGGTTCATCGTTCTGCCCTACACGACCGACGACCTGATCAACGCCCGGCGTCTGCGGGACGCGGGGGCGGCCGCGGTGATGCCCCTGGCCGCACCGATCGGCTCCGGACTCGGGATTCAGAACCTCACCAATCTCCGCATCCTGCGAGAGAAAATCACCGATGTGCCCCTGATCGTGGATGCCGGAGTGGGTACGCCATCCGACGCAACGGTTGCGATGGAGTTGGGATTCGATGGAATTCTAATGAACACCGCCATTGCCGAGAGCGAAGCGCCGGAGACGATGGCGGAAGCAATGAAGCTTGCGGTGGCCTCCGGCCGGTTGGCCTTCCGTGCCGGACGCATGCCGAAACGCCTATACGCCAGCGCCAGCAGCCCTCTCCAGGGCGTCGTCCGCTGAAGTTTGTCCAGTTTGTCCAAGGCGTTCAAACAATCCAAGGTGTCCAACCTGTCCAGTTTGTCCAAGTTGTCCAATCTTTTTCGGGATTCGTTGGGTGATCGAAGTCCCCAAAAAAAGAATGGCGGTTCCCCGAGGGGAACCGCCAAATGACTGGATTGACTGGTCTATCTGATGAACCTGACTGAACAAAGAACGAAACACTAGGCTTTGCGGCTGCGCATCTTGGCAAGGGCCAGAAGCGCGAGGCCGAGACCGCCAAGCACGATCGTGGAGGGCTCGGGAACTTCTCCGCCGCCGACATCCGGTGCGCTGGCGCTGTAGCCGACCCGGCTGATCGCCCAGCTCTCATCGGTGCCGAGTTGCAGCGTGCCGCTGAACAGGCCGCGGAAGTACACGGTCAGCGAGTTTACAGAGCTGCCGAGGTTGAGCGTGCCGAGATCGATCCGGTACAACGCGTAGCCATTGCTGGTGTATTGGCTGCCGAAACCCGCGTTCGAGAAGTACGGGGTGCCGCTGAATGGCCGATCGGCAAGCGAGCCGGTGTGGCCGGCCGAACCCGATCCACCGTATTCCTGGGTAACGCCGGGGTAGTTCTGCGCAAACGTGGTGCAGAGCGCGCTGCCCGTGCAGGAAGAGCCACTCGGAGCCGTCAACGCCACCTGGAACTGGTCAGGCGTGTAGGTTTCCTGGTTGCCGGACACCGGGTTCGTGTAAACCCAGCCGTTGCCGTCCCAACTGCTCATCACCCACAGGTCGAAGCTGAGCGTGATCGCGTTGAAGGCCGGGCCGGGGCTGGTGATCGTCATCTGCACGACCTGGTTGTTCTGCACGATGCCGACGGCCGAGTTGCCGAAAGGCCCAATCACGCCGTCCGTGGCACCGGCGCCGAGATGGCTGGCTGCCGTGCCGGTCAGCGTGGTATTGGACAATACCGCGTTGGCGCCGTTCTTGAACGTCGCCGTGGTCCCTGTGTCGGAGGCGTCAAAATTATAGGTGGTGAGCGGAATGACCGTCGCAGAGAAGGCCGGGATTACCAGGAGACCCAGGACCGCCCCTGACATTACTAGGTTGCGTAAATTCCTTAGCATTTTCGAATTCTTCCTCGTGAATGAATTGTTTCCAAGGGCGGCACGTCCAGAAAAGCAACGAGAAGTGCGACCGCTACGAGATACGTTTCAAAATTAACACGAAAGCTATTGTATTCAAAGGAATAAACTGTGGGAGTGGGTACCGGATGTGAAACGGAAACAGGGGTCTAGGACGGTATAGGCCTCCTGAAAGAGCTGTTTCCACAATGTAAAACGCCTCGCCGCACTTCACAACATCTCCGGTTTGTTAACGATTCTTAAATATCAGTATTCTTGTTAACTATCTCATTTGAAGTAGGTTGCACTTTCATGTTGCGTCGCGCGGATGCAACAGTTGCATGGGGAGAGCCCCTCCGTTCCCTGGGTGTTCGATCAAAGAATCGACCATGGGAAATGGGCTCTACAGGACAAGAGAAATTATAAAAATGGATCAGGACTATCGTCTTGGCCTACGACTCTGAAAGGTAGTATTCCCACTGCCGCGGATTGCCGCCGTGCTCTCGCGAGGCTGCAGACCGGCGATTCCTGGCGAATGGAGGGTTCCAGCTATCATGTCTTGTCGAACTGCTTCCGGATCCAAACTCTCTCCGGAGCCAGTTCCATCGCCTTTTGCATCGCCCTTTTCGCGGAACTCGAATCCCCCTTCTTCCGGAGGGCGATTCCCAGCCAAAGCCAGGCATCCGCGAGGGTTGGCTTCAGCGAGGAGGCTTGGCGGAAATCTTTGATGGCGATATCGATCCCTCCGCCGAAAGCTTCCGGCAAGTAGTAGTTGCCGACCCCCCTGCCGAGATACGCCCAAGCGGACTTAGGATCGAGCGAGAGAGCGGATTCGATCTCCTCGCGGGCGCACTTGCCATACTTGAAGGCGCTCATCAAATTGGCGGGAATAATCTGACCGCAGAGAGTCCCGAGAATCCGGTGGTGTTCAGCGACCTTGGGACTCGCTTCCACTAATCGGCGCGCCAGAGCGATCCCGGACTCGGCCGCCCCGGCCGCTTCGGCCTTCTTTCCCAGTTCCAGAGCGACTTCCGCCTCAAATGACCGGGCGAGCGCCGCGGAGTAAAGCAATCCCGGAGAGGCATTCCCCTGAGCGGCCGCTTCCGCTTTCGTGGAGGCTGAATGCAGAAAGGCGAGGTCTTGCCGGTCGCGGGCGCTTCTCCAGGGCTGGTACGCGGGGTTCTCGACGGATTGGGCGCCGATAGCGGCGCAGAACATCAGCAGCAATAAAGCGATGGAGAGCGGGAATGGCCATCCCGATCGTTGGCGCGCAGGCATCCTCAAAGCGGCTCCTGTGTCAGGAAGATGCGGTGGAAGACGGAAAAGGTTACGCCCAAAGTGACCAATGCCAATCCGGCGACCGCCAGCGCGGGAGCCACGCCGACGAATCCGATCGCCTCTCCCATAGCCAGGCTTCCGAGGGGCATTCCGCCGCGGAAGGCAATGTTATATACGCTCATCACGCGACCGCGCATCTCATCGGCGGTGCGAAGTTGCACCAGGGACGAAACCAGTGCGAAAACGGCCATCAAAGCGGCGCCGGCCACGAAGATGGCAACCGCCGCCCACCAGAAATGGGGGCTATAGGAAAAAACGGTTAGCGCCGCGCCGAGAGCGATAAGTCCGCCCAGCATGTACTTCACTTCCCGGCCACCACCGGAGAGCGATGCTACCAGCAGCGCACCCAGAATGCTGCCTCCGCCGGAAATCGCCATCAGCGTCGTGAACTCCGTTTCGCCGCCGTGGAGTACATCTTTCGCGAAGGCGGGGAGAAACACGATATACGACATGCCGAAGATCGTCATCGAGAAGGCCAGAAAGATCAATGGCATGAGCCCTTTTCGATTTCGGATAAACTGCAAGCCCTGCCCGATGCCGGCCGCGACGGAGAGTTCCTCGTTTCCGGTAATTTTCGGAATGGAGACCGCGAGAAGAGCCGCGATCACTACCAGGAATGAGGAAGCGTTCAATCCAAAACACCAAGCGGCGCCCAGATTCACGAGCGCAAAGCCGCCGAGCACCGGGCCGATCACCCGGGCCAGATTGAACTGGATTGAATTCAAGGCAATCGCGTTTGAAAGGTCCTTTTGCTCCACGAGCGCAGGCACAATCGCCTGGTAGGCCGGCCCGCCGAATGCCTGAGCGAGCCCATTCGTAAAGGAAAGGCAAAGAATGTGCCAGATCTCCAGGTATCCCAGGGCATAGAGAATGGCGAGTGTCGCCGCGGAGGTCATTTGCACGATCTGCGAGCCAATGAGAATTCTCCGCCGGTCATTGCGGTCCGCGACAACGCCGCCCACCATGCTGAAGAGGAGGATTGGGATCTCCCCGAGAAACGCATCCAGGCCCAGTAAAAATGCGTCGTTGGAGAGCTGGTAGACCAGCCAGCTCTGGGCCACTTTCTGCATCCAGGTGCCGATACTGGAAGTGCAGGCGCCGCCCCACAGAATCGCATAATCCCGGTAGCGGAAGGCACGGAATGTGGAGGCAATGAAGCCGGGTTTGCGGTTAGCCGCCATCGCAGACCCACTTTCGAGGCAGCCGCGGCGCGCGAAAGACGCCTGGATGAGCCGAACCGGTTGCGGAGATGCGAAAGCGCGTGAAGATCACCCGAATGCCAGGCTCGCAGGGGAGGGAATCTCCTCGCGCGCCAGGCGGGACGGGCCATCGCCACGCTTGCTTACGAATCGCGGGGCCCATACCGGCTATATCGCTTGCGCTCGCTGAATGATATGGAGGTAATTGCCATCCCCATCTTCAAAGAAGGCCAGGCGATTGCCTTCGGGGGAAGTGCCGGCTTCGCCCACCCAGCGGACACCTTTCCCTGCCAGCTCGGCATGGGCTTGATCAAAGTCGTCCACGGCGATGGCAATATGACGGATGCCGGGGGTCCGCATGGCCTGGGAGGGCGTCTCCCCTTCCGAGGGGATGAACTCGATCATGCTGCCATTCGGCGCTTTCGCGAATACAAATGGGCCATAGCGGTAGTTAATGTGAAAGCCCAGAACGTCCACGTACCATTGGGCCAAGCGTTCCGGACTGGAAGTAGCGATTGCTGTGTGTTCAATACCTTGAAACATAGTGGACTCGAAAACGACGGGAACCGCGGCCGAGCCACATCGAGAGTGAGCGGTTCGCGGGAAGGCTTTACAGGCAACCGTTTCCCTGGCTGTCCGTCCGCCGTTTGAGCACGGAGAGGTCCTTGCGCAACACTGCTGCGGGGAGGGGCCACGAGGAGAGCTTCGGGAATCAGTAGACCTGAAAACAGAATACCGTGTTTGCTCCGGAGGGAGAGAGACAGTATTCCCCGTTCTCGAGATATTGATTGGCTTCCACGATCACG
>JADLCF010000321.1 GCA_020847315.1 Bryobacterales bacterium
AGCGCAAGTTCCGGTCCACGGAACCCGGCTCTGGGTTGTAGTGATTAAAGAGGTTGTAGAACTCCGTCCGCAGTTCGGCCCGCCGGGATTCGGAGATCCGGAACTGCTTGTTGACCGAGAAATCCACGTTGAACACGCCCGGTAGCCGGATGGCGCCCGTGCGCGGAGAGTTGCCATAAAAACCAAAAGCCGGGGGTGCGAAGGCATCGGTGTTGAACCAGCGCTGAAACGTCCGGTCTCCAGGGTCGAGGTTCGCCTTCTGTCCCGAAACCATGTCGGGCCGGAGGCCTACACCCGTCCCGGTGGTATCCACCTCATAAGCGATATTCCCAGGGAATCCACTCTGGCCGATGATGATCGTCGATGCCTGCCACCCGCCCAGCACGGTCCGCAGCAGTCGGGACGACGAGTTGAACAGCGGAATGTCGTAGACCAGCGCCTGCACGAAGCGCTGCGTCACGTCGAATCCGCAAAGCGAACGCTCCCCCGACATGTCGTAGAGGTTCTGAAGCGTGCCGATGAAAGAGCCGCCCCCAATATCCGCGCCGATGTCGCTCGGGCCGGAAATGCACTTGGACCACGTGTACGCCGTCGTCGTATTCAGCCCGAAGCCCGTGCTCCGCGTGATGCGTACCTGCAGGGAGTGATAGTTGGAGTTTCCGATGGACTTGTCGCCCGAGACCGAACGCTGGAAATCCTGGTTCGGACGGCGCTTGTTGAGCGATGGCAGCCCCGGCGTCCTCGGATCCACCGTGAAGAATGGGCGGTTCATTGAAGGAAGCGTGACGCTCAAGCGCGTGGATTTCGACCCTACGTAGCCCGTATCGATCACGAAGCCTCCCAGAATCTTCTTCTGAATGGTCAGATTCCATTGCTGAATGTAGGCGTCCCGGTAATCGGGGTCGTTTGATACCACCGCATTGAGTTGCACTCCCGGGCTCACCGCGCTCGCGAAGGGATCATTGAAAAATACTGTCGGTGTGCCGGCGACAGGTCCGTCCACCTGATAGCTGCTCTTCGCCTGAGAAGACTCCGTCATCCCAAACGGGGAGTTCGGATGGATGTGGTTGTAGTAGACGCCATATCCCGCCCGGACGACGCCGTCCTTCACAAACCCCGGCCGCCAGGCAAGCCCCACGCGCGGTCCGAAGTTGTTCTTGTCGCCGCGCACCATGCGCGGGTACTTTGCCGTCTCCGGTGTAACCAGCTTGGTCACAAACAGCCCATTCTGTTCGATATTCGCCATCCTGCCCTTAGAGTCGAAAAGCGGCTGCAGATAGTCGTAGCGCATGCCGATGTTGATGGTGAGGTTTGGCGTGGCCTTCCAATCGTCCTGCACGAAGTAGCTCTGCCAGAGCGCCTTCAGGTCCGTATCGGTGTGGTCCGGGTTGATCTCGGCATACTTCACGTAACCCAGCATGAAGTCCGCGAGCGAAGAGCCTGAGTACGTGCCGTCGAAGCGGAAAGTGCCCCGCGCATTGCGCGCCTGCCCGAAGGTGAAGCCGCGCTGCACAAGATCCACGCCGATCTTGATGAAGTGCGTGCCCCGCTGCATGGAGAAGATATCGTTGAAGTTGTAGACCGCGTTGCCCCGTACGCGTGGCCCGATCTGCCGCTGAAGGTCGAAGACGCTGTACCCCCCATCCCTGCCGTTCGCGATGGAAATGCTCGGCGGCCCGAAATCTTCCGGAAGCCGTGAAACCAGTGGAAGGCCCATGGCGCCCGCGATGTCGAACTGGGGCTTATTCGTCGTTCCGAAAATCTCCTGCTCAGTCATATCGTTCCAGCCGAACCGGGCTTCGTTCACCATGCTGGAATTGATCATGCGCGTCCAGGTGCCCGCCAGGTTCTTCGTGCGCGCATCGTTATCCCGCACGTCGTTGCCCCAGTAGGGCGTTCCCATCTCCTTCGTCGAATTCCACACATAGCGGAAAGCGAGCGCATCGCTTCCGCCGAGGTTGTGGTCCAGGCGATAGGTGTAGTTATCCTGCGTGGCCACGGCGCTGATCGGCGTATTGATGAAGTTCAGCGTGCCCACGGACGTGTTGGGCTCCGGCGTGTACTTCAGAAACGTCACCGCTTGCGGGCTCAGCCGCGCCTGCGGGATCTGATTGTTCGGGAAAACCCCGGTAGTTCCATTGAACGGATCCTTCAGCGCATAGGCCGCGCCGGTCCGCGCATCGCGTAGCGCGCTGAAATCGCCCGCTCGCATTGCCGAAGGAGGCACCAGCCGGTAACCTGCCGATGCGCCGGAAGCCCGCCGGCCACTCTCCCAGTTGAAGAAAAAGAACGTCTTGTTCCTTCCGTCGTAGAACTTCGGAATGAATACTGGCCCGCCTACATTCGCTCCATACTGGTTGCGGTTCAGGCGTGGCGATGCCGCCTCCTTCTCCGCGATGGCGTTGTAGGTCTGGGTCAGCGCGTCGTTCCGGTTGAATTCCCACAACGTGCCGCGAATCTGGTTCGATCCACGGCGCGTGAGAATCGAAACCTGCCCGCCGGGAGCGCCGCCGTACTCCGCCGAAGCCGTGGAGGTCTCCACCCGGAATTCCGAGAGCGAATCCACCGACAACGCAAACGGATACGAATAAGCGTCGTAATCCATGAACTCCACGCCGTCGAGGTAGAAGCGGTTGTTCGTGTCCCGCGCGCCATTGGCCGACATCCCCGTCCCCCCAAACGCGCTCGATGTCTCCCCGATCGATCCCCGTCCCCTCCGCACCGAAATCGAACCTGGCGTGCCTGGGTTCACCCCCGGCACCAGTTGCGCCAGTTGCACGAAATTCCGCCCGTTCAGCGGCAAATCCACAATCTTCGCGCTATCGACAACGGAGCCAACCGAAGCCGATTCCGTCTGCAGCACAGACGCCTCCGCCGAGACCGAGATCGTCTCGGCCACATCGCCGATCTGCAGCGCCACGTCCACTCGCGCCGTTTGCCCCACCTGCAGCACAAAACTCTCTACGTGAAACTTGCGAAAACCTGGCGCGCTCGCCGTCAGCGAGTACGATGCCGCCGGGAGAAACGGGATGGAATACGCTCCCGTATTGTCCGTCGTCACCTCGCGAGCGACGTTGGTCTGTAAATTCCGTAGCTCAATCCGTACTCCGGAAAGCACGGCGCTGCTCGGATCTGTAGCGACACCCGTGACCGTTCCGGTGATCTGCTGCGCCCAGATCGTGCCCCCCACGATCAGCGCAAGCGCGAAGAGCCTTGCCATCAATTTCATGGATAACCTCTATTCCTGGCGGAGAAGTCCAACCGTACTTTGCATAATCCTTCCGCCACGAGACGCGGGCAAGTAAATTCTCGGTGAATTCACGGAGAAGACTTCCTGTAAACTATTTACAAATCAGCGAAGTGGAACGATTGCCTCAATGTCGTCGAAAATCGAGCCCGAGGGGATTCCGCCCGCCGGTCCTTCTGTGCAGCACACCGAAGGGTGGGAGATCCTTGATCGTCTCCGCAACTCAGATCAGCTCAAACGCTCGGCGAAATTGCAGGAGTTATTGCAATACCTGTGCCGGCGGGCGTGGGTGGATGGGGCAACGGAGATCCGAGAGCAGGAGATCGGCGTAGCGGTCTTCGGGCGTCCCGAGGGCTACGATTCCACCCAGGACACGCTCGTTCGCGTGCAAGCTTCCCAACTTCGCAAGCGGTTGGAAAAGTATTTCGAGAGTGAAGGGCTGGGGGAGGGTCTACTCCTGGAGATACCCCGCGGCTCGTATGTCCCCCTCATCCGGCTTAGGCACGTGGATGCGGAGCCTGCCCCACCCGCTCCGCCACCTGCGCCACCGCCAGCACAGCCCACCCTCCGCTGGCAAATCCCCGCCCTCTCCGCCTTATGCCTCGTCCTCGCCGTTCTTTGCTCGTGGTTGGCGTTGCGCTCCCCCGCCCCGAGAATCCAGGGCGAGGCCTTGCGCCGGTTCTGGACCGCATTTGCCCCCGAAGGAACACAAACGACGGTGGTCATTGCCGATAGCACGTTCTCCGCCCTCCAGGATATGTTGCGCAGGCCGATCACGCTCGAAGAATACGTCGCGCGCGGCTACCGTGCGGAACTCGATCGCCCCCAGCATTCCGACGAAATGAAGGGCGTGCTCCGCTACCTGATGGAACGGCGCTACACCTCGCTCGCGGACGTCATGCTCCTGCGGCGGCTCTGGATTTCCGGCGTACTCGACCCTGCCCGCGTTTCCGTCGCGTACTCTCGTGACCTAAACCTCCGCAACCTTCAGCGCGGCAACCTGATTCTGGTCGGGTCCCGCCGCGCCATCCCATGGGTCGATCTCTTCGATAGCTCGCTCGACTTCCATTTCGCCTACAACGAAGACAGCAGAAACATCATCGTCCACAATCGCAGACCCAAAGACGGCGAGCCCACGCAGTTCCAACTCGACAGTCCGGCGATTACGGGCGCCACCGAGCGCTTTTCCCTGGTGGCGTCTCTCCCAAACCCGAGCGGCGGTGGAAACGTGCTCATTCTTTCCGGACAGGAGATGTCCGGCACGGAAGCGGCCGCGAACCTCCTCACCACGGATGCGCTCCTCCAGGAGTTGCTCAAGCGGCTCCCACCCGTCCAAAACGGCATTCCGCATTTCGAAGCGCTCCTGAAGGTGAAGCACGTCGAGTACACCACCCAGGGGTTTGAAATCGTCGCGATCCATCCCCGCTGAACTCCGTTCCGGATGCGGCGCGCATCAACCGGCCGCCTCAAGCGCCGCCCTTGATCTTCGCCTCCGCCGGCAACGAAGCCCAGCGGCGAAGCCACGCCCATTCCGCGGGTAACCCGCCACGCCGGACGAAAGTCTGATTAGTATAGGGAGATTCCTGTCTGATAGAGGCGGCCTGGCGATCCGGGCGCCAATCCCCCGGAAGGAGATAGATCGATGGAACGAAGGCATTTCTTAATGAGTACGGCGGCTGCCACCGGCGCGATGAGCGCCAGCGCCCTCGCCAGCCCCAATGACACCGTGCGCGTGGCCTGCGTCGGCATCCGAGGCCAGGGCAACGCCCACATCGGCAATTACGCCAAGATGAAGAACGTGGAAATCGCCGCGCTCTGCGACGTGGATTCCCAGGTCCTCAACACCCGCGCCGACGAAGTCGTGAACCGCCACGGCAAGAAGAAGCCGGAACTCTACGCCGATATCCGCAAGCTCCTCGAAAACAAGGAGATTGACGTCGTTTCCATCGCCACCCCCAACCACTGGCACACCCTCATGACCATCTGGGCGCTCCAGGCGGGCAAGGATGTCTATTGCGAGAAGCCCTGCAGCCACAACGTTTTCGAATCGAAGCAGATCGTCGCCGCCGCGGAAAAGTACGGCCGCATCGTCGCCCACGGCACGAACAGCCGCTCCAGCGCCTCCGTCCGCGAAGCCAAGCGCCAGATCGATTCCGGACTCATCGGCGACGTCTACATGACCCGCGCCCTTATCTACAAATGGCGCGACACCATCGGCAAGACCCCCGTCGAGCCCGCCCCCAGCTACGTCGATTACGACCTCTGGACCGGACCCGCCCCCAAGCGCCCCTTCACCAAGAACCGCTTCCATTACAACTGGCACTGGTTCTGGGATACCGGCAACGGCGACATCGGCAACCAGGGCATCCACGAAGTCGATATCAGCCGCTGGCTCATGGGCGTCGATTGGCCCGTCAAGGTCAGCGCCGTCGGCGGCAAGTTCATGTTCGACGATGACCAGGAGACCCCCAACACCATCACCTCCCTCCTCGAATTCGATGTCAACGGCAAGAAGAAGATGATGGCCGTCGACGTCCGCCACTGGATGACGGAGCACAACGCCGAAATCGGCACCGCCGTGAAGAAGAAGCGCCGCCGCCCCGAAAGCAACACCGTCGGCAACATCTTTTACGGCTCGAAGGGTTACCTCGCCATCGACGGCTACGATTCCTATTGGAGCTACCTCGGCCGGGAGCAGGAACCGGGCCCCGAGATGTTCGCCGGCGGCAACAACTGGCAGAACTTCATCGACGTCGTGCGCAGCCGCGATAAGAGCGAGCTAGGCGCCCCCATCGCCGAAGGCGCCACCTCCTGCGACCTCATGCACCTCGGCAACATCA
>JADLCF010000322.1 GCA_020847315.1 Bryobacterales bacterium
CAGGACCTCATGGTCCAGTACAATGAGTTCAAGACTTTGCGGAACGATTGGAGCGCATCCAGCCAATATGACCGAACGGCAGCAGAAGATCCTCGGCCTGATCAACAAGGTCACCAGGAAGAGTGACGCACCGGCGCTCGATGAGTCGCTGTTTGAATCGGGCTATCTCGATTCCTTCGCCCTGCCCGATCTGGTGGCCGAACTAGAGGAAGCGTTCTCCGTTCAGGTCCCCGATTCAGACCTGAATCCGCGAAAGTTCGACAGCATCGAACGGATCGAATCCTACCTGGACCAGCGTGGTTGATCATTGCCTTTCCTGAACAGTTTTGGACAATGGCTCCCCGAACGCGTGGTGTCGAACGTCGAGATGGGCTCCCTTCTCGGGTGCGAGCCAGAGTGGATTCTCTCCGTCTCCGGCATCGAAGAGCGGCGATTCGCGGGTGAGGAAGAATCCGTTGCCTCGATGGGCGCGAACGCCGCGCGGAATTGCCTGAGCGCCGCCGCGGTAGATCCCGAGGACATTGACTGCCTGATCTGCTCGTCCGGTTCGGCGGAGCGGCGCTTCCCCGGGCCGGCGGTCGAGATCGCGCACGCCCTCGGCTGCGGCGAGATTCCCGCGCTTGACTTGCCTCTGGCGAGCGCCGGATCTCTTGTGGCGCTCGATCTCGCGCGGGATCTCGTCCGGCGTTACCGGCGCGTGCTGGTTGTGGCGAGTGAGAAGATGTCCACCGTCGCTTTGATGGAGCCGTTGGAGCGCGGGGTTTCCATGCTCTTTGGAGACGGAGCCGGCGCTTGCCTGGTGAGCGAGGAACCGGGTCCTCTCGAAGTGGTGGATTCGCTGATTTCCGCGGATGGCAAGTTTGCCAACGACCTCGCGCTGCCGTTTGGCTCGCCCCTCAGCATGAACGGCCGCAGCGTCATCCTCCACGCTTCGCGCAAAGTCCCGCGCAGCATCGAAGAATTGCTCTCCCGGAACCACCTCAAGCCCTCGGATGTCGGCAGCTACGTGATGCACCAGGCAAATCTTAACCTGATCGCAAAGGTCGCTAACGTGCTAGGCGTCGAAAGTGAGCGCTTCTTCACCAATATCGCCAAGTACGGCAATACGTCGAGCGCCTCGCTGCTAATCGCCGCGAACGAGTGGCTCCAGTCCTCTGGCCTTCGCCGGGGAGATCACGCGGTCTTCACCGTCTTTGGGGCCGGGTTCCAGTGGGGATCCATGCTGCTCCGGGGCGCTTGACGGAAATCGATAGGATACGCAAATGAGCCAGAACGGCAGCCGCATGGGACGCCTTGAGATCATCGCGTTCCTGAGCGGCGCAGCCGTAATGGTGCTTGAAATCACCGGCTCCCGCGTGATGGCGCCGTTCCTCGGGACGTCGATCTTCGTCTGGACCACGCTCATCGGCGTGATCATGGCCAGCCTGAGCGCGGGCTACTGGTGGGGCGGCCGGCTCGCCGACAGAAACCCCACCTTTGAACGGTTGGCTGCGATCCTTTTCTTAGCGTGCCTCGGCGTTACCGTTACTGCGATCAGCCAGCACACATTCCTTGCCTGGTTGCAGGAGTTGCCGTTGGAATTGCGAGTGAGCGCTCTTGCCGCCACGCTGTTTCTCTTCGCGCCGGCCAGCGCCCTCCTCGGGATGGTGACACCGTATGTGGTGCGCCTGAAATTGCGGTCAATCGAGAGCTCGGGGGCCGAGGTCGGGCGGCTCTATGCGATCTCCACGGCGGGCAGCATCCTCGGCACCTTTGCCTGCGGATACTTCCTGCTCTCCTGGATGGGAAGCTCCCGGATTCTGTATGGCATCGCGTTCCTGCTGCTTGCGCTTTCCTTCGTCGCCGTCAGCGAGTTATGGGCGGGCCAGCGCGTGGCCGCCGCCGTATTCCTGCTGCTCACCGGCGGTTTCGCTGAGTTTGAGGCAAAATCGCAAGCCGCGGCTGGTTTCCACGACATCGATACGGACTATCAGCGGCTCCAGGTGATCGACGCCAAGGAGCCGGAGCATGGCCGCCCTGTACGCATCCTCAAGTCCGAAGAGGCGAACACGCAATCGGCCATCTATCTCGATGGCGACGGACTCTATAGCGACTATCTCCACTATTTCGACCTGACGCGCTATACGGGCAGGCCCTTGCGACGGGTGTTGATGATCGGGGCCGCGGGATACGTGTATCCCATGCATCTTTCGAGAGAGGCCCCCGGGATTTCGATTGACGTTGTGGAGATTGACCCGGCCATGACCGGAATCGCCCGGCAGTACTTCGGCCTGCGGGATTCGCGCGGATTGCGCATTTTCCATGAAGACGGGCGCACCTTCGTGAATCGGGCCGCCCGGCAAGCCCCTGGCTCCTATGACGCAATCTTTCTGGATGCGTTCCAGACGCGCGTGCCGCCCTTTCAACTACTGACGGTCGAGTTCGTGCGGAACTTGGAGCGATTGCTCTCGCCGCGCGGCATCGTTGCGTTGAACTTCATCGCCCGCGCGGATACATCGATGCGCGGGCTGAGCCCCGCCGTAGTTCGTACCTACTCTGAGGCATTGCCCGCAGTGCAAGTCTTCGCGGTTCATCCGGACCAGGAGAACGGCGCCATTCAGAATCTGGTGCTTTTTGCGAGCCGGACGCCCATCGTGTTCCAGAAAGAAGCCGTTATCGACGGGACACGCCTGGCGACAGCGTTACGCTCGGAGCTTTCGAGAGCGAGGGGGCTTCCGCTTACCGACGATTTCGCTCCGGTAGAGTATCTGGTGTCCGGCCGGTAATCTGCTCCAACTGGCTGCGACGAGATCTCTCCGGGGGTATAACGGTAGCAGAGCCATCCGGAGTTCATTCGGGTCTGCATTTGCGAAGCAAGTGCGGAAGGGCTGGCGGCGCTGGCCGCGCCCAAAGGCAATTCGTGCAGGCACTTCACGACATTCTGCGAGATCCCGCAAGCCCGGCGCCTCTCGATCTTGCCGCGCTCGAGATCGCGCGCATTGAGTATCCGGATCTGGATTGCGAGTGCTATCTGGAAGTGATGGATGGCTGGGCGCGCGAGCTGCGCAAGGAGGAGATTGAACGCCTTCGCGGGGAGAGTTTTGTCCGGGAGTATCACCGCTTCATCTATGACCAACTGGGGCTTCACGGCAACATCGGCGATTACTACAATCCGCTCAACAGTTGCCTGAACGAGGTGATTGAGCGGCGCACCGGAATTCCGATCACCATGGCCGTGCTCTACCAGGAACTGGCGCGGAGGATCGGGAAAGAAGTGCGCGGCGTGAGTTTTCCCGGACACTTTCTGGCGGAGGTCCGCGATGGGGTCTTCCGCTGCTATATCGATGTGTTCCACCGGGGCCGGTTGATGACGAAAGAAGACTGCTTCCGGATGGGCAAAGAACTGACCGGCATCGACTATGCAGACCGCCCGGAATTGCTGGAGCCGGTGGATTCGCGAAGCATCCTCATCAGAATGCTGAGCAATCTGCGGGGGATCTATCTTACCCGCCGGGCAAACCGAAAGTTACTTGCCGTGCTCGATCTTCTGCTCCTCGCGGCGCCGGACAACGTGGATGAGCTGTTCTCCCGCGCCATGGTGAAGATGAATCTGCACATGCACGCAAGCGCGGAGCGCGACTTGCGGCAGTATCTACGCCTGAGCCCGGAGACCGGAAACCGAAGCGAAATCGAGAAACAATTGCAGATCGCCCAGATGCTTCGCTCGCAGATGAACTGAAGCCACCCTTGCGGCGGAGATCCACGCTACTTCTTCGCGGCGAGCACGCGGAGCGCCGCGCGAATCCCTCCAACTTGCTGCAACCCGGGGACAAAGCAGTGTTCGGCAAGCCAATCGTCGTAGGTCCAATGGGCATTCGCGCTCAGCGGCTCCGCCACCAGTTCGACCGGAGTGCTGGAAACGGCGGCGGCCAGAATCGCCCAGGGCCCCGCGTCGCCGACGGCCTGAAGACGGATCGTGCGAGCGCCCTGGGAACGGGCGTACTCGATGGTGGTGAGGATATCCTGTACCCGATAGGCGTCGTCGGTGGGGTGAAACGTGGCGTGATGAACGTGCCGGAGGACAATCTCCGCCTTGGCGCTGCCGGTGAGGTATAAGTCCGGTGCATAAACGATCCCTTGCGTGACGATCCCCGGAGTGGCGAGCGCAGCAGCGGCGCCATCCCGATGCACGAGGATGGTTGCCGTATCGGCTGACCCACCGGCTTTGACGCGCACCGGCGCGCGGTCTCCATTCCCGCGGCTGAGGGTGACGCCATCCTGCATCTTCTGTGTGAGCACCTTCGCCACTGGCTGCGCTTCCACGGCCATTGACAAGCGATCCCGCAGCACCTTCAGATTCATCTCCGCGTTGGTCTGCCGATCCGCGTTCTGCTTCCATGATTCGAATAGTTCGTCGAAGGACTTCGCGCGCGCGGGCATTTTCTCGTTCCAGAGCACCAGAAGATCGCGGGCGTCCGGCACGTCTACGCTCACCTCCTTGACCGGCTTTCCATCGTTGATGCCGAGGAGCGTTTTGCGGAAGAAGGCGTACATCGCCTCCCGGCTTTGCTGGTGATAGTTGTGCGGCGAGTCAAACTGCACGGCCTCGACTTTATCGGTGGCTCCATAGAGCGCGTAAATCTTCTGGAGAGCGGGAAATTCCTCCTTCGGCACATTGCGGGTCCAGTCTCCGGTGGCGGCCACCACGAGCATGGGCCGGGGCGCCATCAGCGCCGCAGTTTCGACGTTATTCGTGCCGATACGCAAATGAGGCGCATTCTCGCAAATGCAGCCGCCCTGCATGATGAACGACACCATGTTCACCGGGACCGCCGCGGCAATCCGGTCGTCCACCGCATCGAGAAGGAAGGTCTGCGTGCCGCCACCGGACGCACCCGTGGCGCCAATGCGCTTGGGATCCACGTCTGGAAGCGATTCGAGAAAATCCACCACGCGGATGGAGTTCCAAAGCTGCAAACCGAGGGGCGTGAACTGCCATAGCTGTTCCCGCTTCCCCGTGAAGCGATGGGCCACCTGAGAGGTATCGTTATAGCCCACCATGTCGTAGGCGAAAACGACATAACCCTGTTTGGCCATATTGATGCCAAGGGTGGGGGCGGAATAGAGAGGCTGGTTCTCCAGGCGCCCGTAGGCCCAATGGCCATGCGGATGCACAATAGCGGGCGCCTTCTTGCCCGCAAGGTGCTTGGGACGGTACAGATTGCCGCCCAGGAAGAAGCCGGGGCTGGTTTCAAGCAACACTTTCTCAATGGTGTAGTCGCTGCCTTCCAGCTTTCCGGTGAACTGCGGATGCAGCGCTGTCTTCTCCGGCATCATCGTGAGCCCAGCGGCAAATAGGATTCGCTGCTTCAGTTCGGAGCGGCGGGCGTCCCATTCGGCGCGCGAATAGGAGCGGGCTTCAAAGTGCGTATCTGTGCCGGTAACGGCGCCGCTGCGGGCGTCGGTCTGCGGAACCTGCGCCATCAGTGGGATCATCGTAAGAAGAGCTAGGAAAACAATCCGCATAGCAGTTACTATACGCGGATAGCTGGTGCTTCGGAAGCGGTAGCGCCGGATACAGGGCGTTCAGTGCCCTCATGGAAGGAGAACCGATTGGAATGCGCACGGTGAAATGTGTGAAGTTGGGCAAGGAACTGCCGGGCTTGGCGGAGGTCCCGTTTGAAGGGCACCCACTCGGCCAGAGGATTTACGACAACGTCAGCCAGGAAGGTTGGAATCAGTGGAAAGAGTACATGAAAATCCTCATGAACGAATACCGGCTGAATCTGGCGACCCCGGAAGCGCAGGAGTTTCTCATCCAGCAGATGGAAGAGTACTTCTTCGGCCAAGGGAATGTGGATCGGCCGCCGGATTACGTGGAGCCCACGAAGTAGAGCGGGCGATCGCCAGTAACCCGGGCCGATCCCGCTTGATTGATTGGCCCGGGGCCAGCCCATTCCGTACAATGGAAGAATCTATTATGCCTCTGCCAGATGGAGAGTTTTACCGGATCAGTAAGCTGCCGCCTTATGTGTTCGCGGTCATCAATGAGATGAAGGCGAAATTGCGGGCAGACGGCCAGGACGTGGTTGATTTTGGGATGGGGAATCCCGACGGCCCATCGCCGGAACCGGTGGTGCAGAAGGCAATCGAGGCGGTTCAGAATTCGCGTAACCATCGCTACTCGATGTCGCGCGGCATCCCCCGTTTGCGGCAAGAGATCGTTGCGCACTACAAGCGCGAGTACGGCGTGCAGCTTGACCCAGATCGGGAGGCGATCGTCACGATGGGAGCGAAGGATGCGCTTGCGCATCTGCTGTTCGCGGTGATCGGGCCGGGCGATCTGGTCATCAGCCCGAACCCGTGCTACCCCATTCACCAGTACGGCGTCCTGATGGCTGAAGGGCACAACTACATGCTGCCCGTCGAGAATCCGGATGAGTTCCTCAATCAGTTGGAGAACGCCTTTCAATCCATCGCACCGAAGCCCAAGATGGTGCTGGTTTCGTTCCCGCACAACCCCACGGGGAGTTGCGTGGACCTCAATTTCTTCCGACATCTCGTTTGGCTCGCTAACAAGTACGGGGCCATGGTGGTCCATGATTTCGCTTACGCCGATATTTATTTTGACGGCTACAAGCCCCCCAGCATTCTCGAGGTGGAGGGCGCCAAGGACGTGGCTGTCGAAATCTATTCGATGACCAAGAGCTTCAATATGGCGGGCTGGCGTGTAGCGTTTTGCCTGGGCAATCCGAAGATGATCCACGCGCTCTCGCGAATCAAGAGTTACCTCGATTACGGTATCTTCCAGCCTTTGCAGATCGCTTCGATTATCGGCTTGCGGGAGTGCGGAGACTACCGCGCGGAGATTCGCGAAATCTACCGGAAGCGGCGCGATGTGCTGGTGAAGGGCTTGCAGGAGGCCGGCTGGAATGTGGATTCCCCGAAAGCCTCGATGTTCCTATGGGCGAAGATTCCCGAGATGTATGAGCACCTGGGTTCGCTTGAATTCGCGAAATTGCTCATGAGCGAAGCCCTTACGGCCGTCTCGCCCGGGATCGGTTTCGGGCCGCTGGGTGAAAACCACGTGCGCTTTGCGCTCATTGAGAACGAGCACCGCACCCGTCAGGCCCTGCGCGGCATCAAGCAGGTGCTGAAGACGCAGAAGAAGGTGGCCGTCTGATTACCGCTCCCGCGCTTCGTGCATTCGACGCGGGGCGACTCTAAAGAAAAACGAGGACCGCGCGCAATGCGCAGTCCTCGTTTTTCATGAAGCATTCGGCCGAAGCGGCGTATCGGGCCGAAGAGATGTAGCGTGCCGAGGCCTACGCTCTGCGGCGTTTCAGGACTCCGACGGCCAGCAGCCCCAGACCCATCAGAGCGAAGGTGGCGGGTTCAGGAACCTGTTCCTCGGCGCCGGCAGTGTAGGTGACACTCTTCAGCGCATAGTCGGAATTGTTTGTGCCGTTCGGATTATTCTCCGCGGTGTACCGGAGTTTGGTGACGTTCGAACTGCCGAAGGGATTGTTGAAGCGGAACCCACCGGCGTTGTCTTCGGTCATCGGGGAGAAATTGAGGTGGGTTCCGCCCAGATTTGTAGTCAATGTGGTTTCCGCAGGTGGCGCATCCGCCTGGAACCAGTAGGTGACCGGTGAACCGCCGGCCGCAAACCAGACGTCGAGATAGCCTTTCTCGGCGGGATCACCGAATTCCGGACCGTTGTAGAAAACGATGATCTCGAACGATTCGAGGTTCACGCTTCCGCCAAAGTCGAGCGTTACGGTCTCGCCGTTGTCAATTTCGCCTCCCGTCTTGCCACTTACCCCCAGTCCCGAAACGTCCACTCCAGGAATGGTGGAGGACTGCGTTTTGCATTCCGGCCCCCCCGGCGCGCTCGTAACCGATATGCCTCCGGTTGCCCAAGTGTTGCCGGAAGCATAACCGTTCACGGTCGATCCAGTACAGAACTCAACAGGGTTTGCACTGAGCATAACGGTCGCGGCAAAGACCGCAACCAAAATAGAAAACAATCTAACTTTCGACATAGTTCTTTCGCCTTGCCTCCAAACCAGGGTACTTGTTTGGATTGATGGTTATATTAACTATATCGGAAAATCGGCTTCAAGAAGCACATGTAATCTGATAAAGTATGCGAAATGAACCTCCTGGTACGTGGCCATCTACATCACTCCACCCGCGCCCAAACGGGAGCGATCGCCCGTAAACCGTTGTTAAGATGTTGTTTTTAAGGGATAAATCGAATGACGAGTATTCGGAAGTATGAAAGTAGAGATTAGTACCTGAAGCTCGATATTCGTTAAGTACTAAGAAAGTGGGAATCGACAAGCGATAATTCAGGACACACAGCGCACGAGATCTTTCGAAGGCAGCCGAATTTGGTCTCGCAGTACTAACTACCGAGTTTGGCCGTAGTATGCCCCTTTGCCATGCTTGCGAAGGAAATGCTTGTCGCGGAGGCAATCGGGGATGGGGCCACAAGTGGAGTGGATCGCCAGGGTTTCTGAGGCTAAAGCGGCGACTTCTTCGAGTACTACGGCGTTCCGGGCTGCTTCGGCGGGAGACCTGCCCCAAGCGAAGGGAGCGTGTCCGGCCAGGAGAACCGCGGGAACGGCCAAGGGATCCAGCGACGCAAATCGCCGTACGATCGAGTGGCCTGCGTTTTCCTCGTAGCAGTCGAGGATCTCCGCTTCGGAGAGGGGTGCCGTTACCGGAACCGGACCGTGAAAGGAATCGGCGTGGGTCGTCCCAAGGCACGGAATCTCCCGCTGCGCCTGCGCCCAGGCGGTCGCGGAACGGGAGTGGGTATGAACAATTCCGCCGATCTGGGGAAACGCGCGGTAGAGCACCAGGTGGGTGGGCGTGTCGGAAGACGGGCTGTACTTCCCCTCCACGATCTTGCCATCTAGGTCCACCACAACCATATCGGCGGCCTTCATCGTCTCGTAGGGGACGCCGCTTGGCTTGATCACAACCAATCCGCGCTTGCGGTCGATGCCGCTGGCGTTGCCCCACGTATATAGCACCAGACCGCGCCGCACCACCTCCAGATTAGCGTCAAAGACCGCGGCTTTCAGGCGCTTAAGCATGGGAGTTTCTTTTCCGCGCGGATTCGGCAATGGCACGCAATTCGGGCAGAACATCACCCACTTGCAGTGCCGTGGAGTCCCGTTTGCCAAGGGCAAAATAGAGTTTGCGGAAGTGCGCGTATAGCCGTTCATAGGTGGCTGCGGCCGCCGGATCCGGCTGGACGGCACGGAAACGCGGGCAGAGCGCGTCCTGGGCCTCCTCCACGGATTGAAACGTGCCTGCGGCCAGAAAAGCGAAAATGGCGGAACCGAGGCTGGTGACCTCGCTCTCGGGCACGAGCACGGGCTTATTCAGCACGTTTGCGTAGACGCGATTTAGCGCTTCGTTTCGCTGCGGGATGCCGCCACCGTTGATGACGCGATGAATCGGCGTGCCGTATTCGGCCATCCGCTCGAGGATCACTCGGGTATGGAAGGCGGCGCCTTCCATGGCGGCGAACAATTCATCTTGCGCGGTATGGGCAAGATTCCACCCAAGCGTCACGCCGCCAAGTTCCGGATTCACCAGCACCGTGCGGTCACCGTTATCCCAGGTAAGCCGCAACAGGCCGGTCTGGCCGGCTACGTATGCATCCAGCCCTTCCGAGAGCGCCGCCACCGAAGTATTCGCCCGGCGGGCGATGGCGTCGAAGATATCGCCGGTAGCGGAGAGACCGGCCTCGATCCCGGTTTTTTCCGGGTGAATGGAACCTGGAACCACGCCGCAGACACCGGGAATCAGGTTTGGTTCTTCGCTCATCGCCATGATGCAGGTGGAGGTGCCGATCACATTCACGACGTCGCCCAGCCTGCACCCGGCGCCGATGGCGTCCCAATGGGCGTCGAGCGCGCCGACGGGAATGGGAATACCGGCGCGCAGCCCGAGTTTACCGGCCCACTCCGGGGAGAGCCGCCCGGCCAATCCATTCGAGGCAGCGTAATGCCCGGCGCCGATCTTGGCGCGGATTCCGGCCATCACCGGATCCAGCGCCACCAGGAACTCTTCCGGTGGCAACCCGCCGAGGCTCTCATTCCACATCCATTTGTGGCCCATGGCGCATACGCTGCGGGGCAGATCCTCGATGTTGGTGACGCCGCAGAGAACGGCCGCGATGTAATCGCAATGTTCGAGCGCGGTGGCGAACCGCTCTCGCTTCTCCGGGTTGTGGCGTAGCCAGTGGAGCAATTTTGAAAAGCCCCATTCGCTCGAATAGGCGCCGCCGCACCACGCGATCGCGGGCAGGCCCGTCTCGTGCGCCTTTGCAGTGATCTCAAGCGCCTCCCGCCAGGCGCGATGATCGCACCAGAGATAATACTCGTCGAGCGGCTGCAATTGCGCATCTACCGGAATGACGCTGGAGCCCGTCGTATCAATCGCGAGGGCTTCGATGTCTCCGCCGTTCACTCCGGCAGCGGCCAGAGCGTCTCGCATCGCTTCGACCAGCGCGGTCAAGTGGTCCGCATGGCTCTGCGTGGCATAATCCGGATCTTCCGCCTTGCGATGCAACGGATACTTGCCGACTCCGCTGCCCAGCCGCCCCCGTTCATGATCCACAATGGACACGCGCACGCTTAGCGTGCCGAAATCTACACCGGCTACCACACTCATCGTTCCCGATCCTCTCCTATTCTGGCGCCCTCAATCGCGGCTGATGCCAGTACACGTCCCATCCGAGATAGCGCGTCGCGGCCTCGTGGACAGCACCCGCGGTGAGCGAAAGATTCGCCGCCACGTGATGCTCAAAACCGTTTTCGCAAATGTATCGGAGCAAGCGCTGCATTTCCGGAATCCGCACCACGCCGGCGCCGCCAAACGTTTCAAGCGAATCCGCGGTAAATTCACCTTCCCCCACGTATCCCCGAATACGGCCCGTCTCATCGTCGGTCGAAAAGCGGGCGAAACTCATCGGTCCCGCTTTCACCCGGCCCACACACGTGCCGAATGTATTCAGCTTGCCCACCGATCCGGCGATAATCTCCTGAAAATCCATCCGGACATCCTCGAAAAAGCTCTTTGGCAGGTTGGAGCAGTGGAAGCATACCGCCTTGTCCGGGTCGGAGCCGTAGTTGTTGTTCCAATCGAGCAGCGCGCTCGGCGTTCCGGAAGCCAGCCGCAGCGCATGCATCCCGACGGCGCCCGCGATGTCGACTTCACAGGCGCTTGACATCAGGTTGTCGCTCATTTGGCTCATCACCGTACAGGGCACGACACCGAAAAACTCTTCCATTGCGGTCCAGCATTGGATCGCGGAAACGGTGAGTTCGTTCTCCGACATCCAACCGCCGACGACGACGCCGAGCTTCGCCATCTTTACGAGAGACTCCACCGGAACCGCGCTCGTATCCACGTAGGCCCGGATCTCGCCGAGTTTCGCGAGCACCGGCGCGTCGTCGTCCCGCAGGCGGGCGATGCGGCCGAGCACCTCCGAAAGGTCGAGCGGCTCGACGGTGATTCCATTTTTTTCGAGGATCTTCTCGCTGTATCGAACCGTATTGAAAGACGCGGGCCGCGCTCCGATGGCGCCAATTCGTAGGCCTTTGATGCCCTTCACGATGCGGCAAACAGCTCCAAACCATGCGAGATCGGCAGCGAATTCAGGAGAATCCGGACTCTCGCAATGGAGAGAGGTCAATGAATACGGAATGCCGAACTGGCGCAGATTATTGCAGAGGCTCATCTTGCCGCAGAAGCTATCGCGGCGGTCCGTAATCCGCATCTTGTCCGGGGTATCGGGGAATGCCTGCACCAGGATGGGAACGCCTAGATTCGCCAGCCGCAATGTCTCCGCGGCGGATTTCTCGTCGCCGAAGTTCGGGAGGGCGGCAATCACTCCCGCGATCCGGTCTGCGTTTCGGCGGAACAACGCCGCGCAGGCTTTGGCATCGGCCCTGGATTCGACCGCGCCGAGCTTGGTTTCTTCCGGCGTAGGGCAAATTACCGTATGTCCGGCCTTTTCGAGCGCGGCAATCATCTGGGCGCGGCCGCTTTTCACGAGATGATCGGGAAAAAAGCCTCGATTGGCCACAAGCAGCCCGAATGTCATCGAGTTCGCCATGATGTGATGAAGTCCTCCATCATTGCACCTGGACTCACTGGCTCCGCCGTATTCCTCGCATGTGCAAGGAAGCCCGCTCAGAGCAGGAGCGGACGTGAAACCAGAATCGTATCATTGCCGCGAAGGAAGGGTCGGCGAAAAGCGGGCCGGCGCCGCCACGGGGAACAACCCCCGCGTGGTTCTTGACTCGAAATGGGATCAGGGAGCGCCATCTCCGGCAGAAGCGACCTGCGCAAGATCCATCGATACCTGATCCAGGCGGAGAAACTCCTGCACATGGGGATGGTCGAACTTGTATAGGTCCTTCACGGGGCCGTTGAAGATGGCTCCCCCTCCGTGAAGAAACACCACACGGTCGGCCACCTTGTTCATCAGGTCGAGATCGTGGGTCACCACCACGGAGGTAAGTTTCAACTGGGTCTTAAGGCGCAGCATCAAATTGCTGAGGTGGTTCGACATGATGGGGTCCACCATCGTGGTGGGCTCGTCGTAGAGAATGCAAGATGGTTGCGCCGCGAGTGCGCGGGCGATGGCGACCGCACGTTTGTACCCGGTGGAAATGTCGGCCGGGTACATATCCATGGCGTCCTCCAGATCCACCATGCGTAGCAAACCTTCGACCACATCCATTTTGTTGGAATCGTCGTAGTCTTCGCGCAGTTCCAGGGAGAAGAGGATGTTCTCTCCGATGGTGAGCGAATCGAAGAGCGCGCCGGACTGAAAAACCATCGTGACCTTCTTCCGCACCTCCCGCCATTGCGACTCCGTGTAATGGGTGACGTCCCGGTATCCCACAATCACCTGACCTCTGTCCGGCTTGAGAAAACCCATGATGGTTTGGAGCGAAACCGACTTGCCCACGCCGGAACGCCCGATGATGGCCACCGTCTCTCCGTTATCGACATGAAAGCTGACATCGACCAAAATGGGCCGGTCGAACGTCTTGTATACGTGCCGGAACTCGAGATAGTGCGAGTACGGTTCCACAGCGCTGGATGGCTTCTCCGCGGAGACGCCATCCGAGGGTGTTAGCAGATGAGGCGGAATCAGGCGATTGGACGATGACATCGGGAACTCGGAACAGCGCGACCGCTCCCTCCCATTGTGCACTGCCGGCATCCGGGTTCGCAGTTTTGCCGGAGGAAGAGAGTTTCACGAAACTTCTAGTGTTCCGGGTCCGCGCGATCGGCGAGAGCGGCGAGATAGTCTCGCATGGTGTTGATATTGCGGAGATTTCCCGCGTTGCCGCAATGGTGCGGGAGAAATTTTAGGGAATGGACAAAGCGTTGCACGCCAAATCGAGAACGGGGGCTTTGCGGATCTCTCGCAAGCCGGCGCAGGTGATCTTCCAGCGGAGCGCTCACTCTCCGGCGCCAAATCGCGCAAAGCGGCTGAAGGCGGCCGTCGGGAGTTTGTGGAACGACGACATCCACATCCGCTTCGGTGAGATCGCACGCTTTCGCAACCAACTCTCGAATCAGCGCATCATCCCCCAATGGAGTGTCGCAGGAGAGGATCAAACGCCATTCCTCGCCCGGTTCCCGCAGAGCGCTCAAAATGCCGCCGAGGGGTCCCATGTCTGGAAACGCATCGGCAAGAACACGAAAACCACGGAACTCCGGCCGATCCGCGCCCAACAGGGCGACGTCCACGCAGTGCGGCTGGAGCAACCCGGTAAGGTGTTCGAAAAGTCGCAGGTGGTACCACGGCAGCAATGCTTTATCCCGCCGCATCCGGGTGCTTTTGCCACCCACCAAAACGTAACCAAGGGGCATGCCAATCGCATGGTAGCATTGCAGTTGCA
>JADLCF010000323.1 GCA_020847315.1 Bryobacterales bacterium
ACCCTCGATACGCATTCGATGGTTCGTTTCTCCAAACGCTGCACCGATAATCGGGGTGGTGGCGGGCATCTCTGTCTCTTCGAGCGGGTCTTTTCCGGCCTCATCGCCCGCATCGGCAACGAAATATGCAGATCTCGAGCCTCAGTTTCGAACGGTTCATTTCAGCGGGAATGCCGCTCCACCCCGCTCGCGAACGTGTTGTGGAGGTGAACGGGGAATGTGCCCGTTTGTCCGGATGGAATCCGGAAAAACCGGACGAAACTATTTGCCTCAAAAGCGAAGAAAGTCGTTCTATGGCAATCACTTGGAAGCGGGAACCCTCTTCCGCGGACAGGTTGGTTTTTTCTTCGCGTACCGGACAAAAGTACGGCCTTTGTAAAACGGACGCTGCCCCGGTGAAGCCGCACTCCGGCAACTCGCTCATCCACTGTTGTGCATCCATCCCATGCCGCGGCTACTTCGGGTCGAGCGTCGCCCGCACCAGTTCCAGGCGGCGCTTCGGGGTTTCTCCATCCACTTCCTCCCGTTCGAAGAGATCCAGAACGTCCAACCCCTCGATTATCCTGGCGAAGGCGGAGTACTTTCCGTCCAGAGTCGGCGTATCAGCCAGCATGAGGAAGAACGATGTCGTGGCCGAATCCGGATCGTCGCCGTGCGCCATCGATACCACGCCCTTTGCATGCCGCACATCGTCGCGAAACTCCGCTTTCAGCGTCTTTACCCAGCGGTCCGCCGGATGCGCCTCGCGTGGTTCACGGTGGTATCCCATCCCGCCTTGCAGGACGAAACCCTTGGCGAGGCGGTGGAATCCCGTGTGGTCGTACCAGCCCTCCACCACGAGATTGAGAAACTGCCGCGCATGCTCCGGCGCCCATTCCGGCATGGTTTCAAGCCGTATCGTGCCCAGCGTGGTCTCGAGCGTCACCGTTCGTTTTAGTTCCGCCACGGTGGCATCGCGGAACGGCGCATGGCGTTTCGGCTCGATCGTGATGCGCCGAATCCGGACCGGCTCGAGCGTAATGCCGTTCGCATCGGCGGCGGTCTGCGATATCTTCGCCACCACGTCGAGGCCCTCGGTGAGCTTGCCGAAAACGGAGTACTGCCCATCGAGCGTCGGCTGGGGATACACGCAGACGAAGAACTGTGCGCCGTCGCTATCCGCTTCATTTGGAACGCGGACCGTGGAAACGGTTCCCTGCTCGTGCTTCAGATCGCTGAACTCGCTCTTCAGCATCCGAAGGCCGCCCGTACCCCATAGTTCGCGCTTGGTCTTCGCGTCTTTCAGAAGCGGATCACCGCCCTGAATGATGCCGTTCAGCACCACCCGGAAGAAGGCGCTCCCGTCGTAATAGCCCTCTTTGGCGAGGCGAATGAACTGCGTAACGTGGCGGGGCGCTTTCTCCGCTTCGAACGCGAATCGAAACGTGCCCTTGTCGGTCGAAACGACGGCTTCCAGTTCTTCCACAGGCGCCGTCGTTTGGGCATTCAGACCGAAAGCAGCCACGAATGCGAGCCAAAGTGGGATTAAGAGGCGCATGGCCACTATCGTAACTGTCCGGGCAACAGCTTGCGCCGTCAGCCCTCTTCCCGGCCTGCCGATTCCGGTTCGAAGACCTGCTCCCAGAACCGCTCCATTTCGTTGAATAGGGCTTCGAGCCCGGGGGCGTCGAGCGAGTAAAGCCGCTGCTGCGCTCTTGTCCGCACCCGGACCATCCCTGCCTTCAACAGGGCCGTTAAGTGCTGTGAGACAGCCGGGCGCGTCATCGAAAACTTGCTCGCGATCTCGCCCGCGGACGATTCCTTTGCGGCGATCATACGCAAGATCTCCCGGCGGGTCGGGTCGGAGATCGCGCGAAGACCCCGGTCCATGACAACATGCATTTTGTAAGCTTAACCTTACTGACTCCGTGATGCAATTGGAAATAAACCAGTACGAATCAGTCGTGTTTCTGCCCCATTGCATTGCCGCCGCCACATTCCTGTGATGCAATAAGGGTTCCTCACATTGATTTCAGAGATCGAGAGCGCCATGAAAACGATCGTGCAAACCGCCACCGCGCCCCAGGCAATCGGCCCTTATTCCCAAGCCACCGTATCCCAGGGGCTCGTCTTCGTGAGCGGCCAAATCCCGCTGCACCCTGTTACCGGGGCACTATTGAACGGGAGCATCGAGGAGCAAACGCGACGGGTCCTGCTGAACTTGAAGGCGGTGCTCGAAGCTGCCGGCAGTTCGCTCGATCTGGTCGTCAAGACCACCGTCTTCCTCAAGGATATGGCGGACTTCCCAGCTATGAATGAGGTGTACGCGGAGTTCTTCGGCTCCAGCCTGCCCGCCAGAGCCACCGTCGAAGTCTCCCGCTTGCCGAAGGACGTATCCGTGGAGATTGACGCCATCGCCGCGCAGCAGGCCTAGTTCGAGCGCGGCTCGCTGAGTCTGCTTCTCGCCCCAAGCGCGCCCCCCACCCCCGCGCATGCGGTAAGGAAGAGGAACAGCAGAAACAGCGCGATCAGCACCATCACAAAGAGCTTGGTTCCGTCGCTAAAGACTTCGCGCATGATCTGCTGTTGTTCGGGAGGCATGCCGCTGGCGCCGGAGGCGGCCATCACCTGCTCCAGTTGCGCCATCAGACTTCCACCTGAAAAGGTGAAAAACGCAAACTGCAAAACGCCGAAAAGCAGCACCAGCAGAAAGAGCAGCAATCCCGAGATCCAGCCCAGGCGGAATCCGTTCAGAGCCCCCAATTTGCACTGTGTCCGCTTTTGGTAGAGATAGACGGAAAAGAACCCGCCCAGCGCCAGCACCATCGCCGACGCCACCAGCGGATTCA
>JADLCF010000324.1 GCA_020847315.1 Bryobacterales bacterium
GACGGACGACACGGGCCATGAGCCGCCGTCTTCGCGAGATTAAGCTGATCCTGGATGGGATCCGCGATACGGATCATCCGGTGATGGCGCACATGATCCCTATCCGCCGCTGCAATCTGGCTTGTACGTATTGCAACGAATACGACGACCACTCTCCGGCCATCCCCATCGACACGCTGCTTGCCCGGATTGACGATCTGGCGCGGCTGCGCACGTCCATCGTCACGATGAGCGGCGGGGAGCCCCTGCTGCACCCGCACATCGACCAGGTATTCCGCCGCGTGCGCCACCATGGCATGATCGCGGGCCTGATCACGAATGGCTATCTGCTCACCGCGGACCGGATCAAGTTGCTGAACGAGGCCGGCCTCGACCACATGCAGATCAGCATCGACAACGTGATGCCGGACGATGTTTCGAAGAAGAGCCTGAAGGTGCTCGACAAGAAGCTGGAACTGCTCTGCCAGCATGCGCACTTCCACGTGAACATCAATTCCGTGGTGGGCGGGGGCATCAAGAACCCGCACGACGCGCTGGTGGTGGGGCGGCGGGCGGTGGAACTCGGCTTCACGAGCACGGTGGGCATCATTCACGATGGCGACGGGCAGCTTCGCCCGCTGAGCGATGTAGAGAACCGCGTTTACAAGCGCGTGAAGAAGCTGGGCAAATCGAGCTACGCGCAATTGAACTATTTCCAGGACAATATCGCCAACGGCAAGCCGAATGACTGGAAATGCCGCGCGGGCGCGCGCTACCTCTACATTTGCGAGGACGGGCTGGTGCATTACTGCAGCCAGCAGCGCGGATATCCTGGCAAACTCCTTGCGGAATACACCGTAGAGGATATCCGGCGCGAATTTCTCACCGAGAAGGGCTGCGCGCCATACTGCACGGTTGCTTGCGTGCATCAGGTATCCTACATGGATTTCTGGCGCGCTCCGCAGACTTTGACCGCGCAGAATCCGGTGGTCGATACGAGCGAAGGCAAGCTGATCCAGATCACCGGACAATCGGGCGACTGAACGCGCTCCCAAACGGCTGCACGCGCACGATGGACTTCAGGAAACGTGGATGCGCGGGCGCTCTTCGGGATTCTCCACGTGCCGCCGCAAGACCTCGCGCGTGATGATGGCCACATCGCCCTCACCGAGAAACAGGTAGCGGAACAGATACCCGACGGGGTTGCCCTCCGTCCACCCGAAATAGGCGTGTGGCAGGCGATGGGTCATACGCTGGACTTCCAGCAGAATGGCGGCGATCGTATTTGGGATGACCGGGCTCACGGCGCGCAGGACGCGGTGTGAACCCACGGTGACACCTTGCACGTGAACGGGTGCGTCGAACTCGCTGGCATCGCGCAATTGTACTTCGAGGAAGAGCACATGCTCCTTCGCGGCGAGGCTGTGCTCATACTTGACGGCCCGCTCCTTGCGGTCGTATTCCGCCGGCGTGCCTACCCCGGGGCGATGAGCCACCACGCGAATCACCTGGTCGTCGTCTTCCGCGATGAAGCGCAGGGCTTCGTCGTCGAAGCTTAGCGTATCGACGCGCAGTTCGGTGGAACGAACGGCGCGCGAAAGCAGGGAAATCGCGGTGATGGCGAGGATGAAGACGCTGGCGATCTTGATGCCGTCGGGCCGTTCGATGATGTTCGTGACCGTGGTATACGCGAACACGATGCAGATAGCGATCATTGCCAGCCGGTAGCGGGTATGCCAGAGCACGACGGCCGCGCCCACCGCCGCCGAACTCATCAACACCAGAACGCCGGTGGCGTAGGCGCCGCCCTGGGCCTGCACGTCCGCTTCGAAAATGAAGGTGACGAGCACCGTCACGGCGAGGATCACCATCACGAGCGGACGCCGGCAAACCGCCCATTCCGGGGCCATGCCGAAGCGGGGCAGGTAGCGCGGGATCAGGTTCAACAGGCCGGCCATGGCGGAGGCGCCGGCGAAGAAGAGGATCAGGATAGTGCTGACGTCGTAGATGCTGCCGAAGGTCTCGCCGAAGAGTTCGTGGGCGACGTAGGAAATGGCACGCCCGTAGGCGGTGCCGTCGGGGCGCAGCGCATGGGTATCGATCAGCACCGTGGTTACGAAGCTGCTGACGATCAGATAGACGCTCATGACGACGGCCGAAGCCAGCAGTAGCTTTCGTGTATTGCGGATGCGCCCGGCGGGGTTCGCTTCGGTATCGTCCGGATCTCCGCTCACGAGCGGCATCACGGCAACGCCGGTCTCAAAGCCGGAAAGCCCCAGCGCCAACTTCGGGAACAGCAGCAAGGAAACCCCGATCCATTGCCACCAGGAAGGAAACTTAGCGTGGATGTGGGAGAACCAGAGCTCGATCAACTGGGGATGCTGCCACAAGTAGTGCAACGCGCCGCCCAGCACCGCGAGGGTAAGCACAAGGAAGGTGGCCACGATGACGACCGCCGTGAAGATCGCCTCCGTGAAGCCCATCAGAAAGATCACGGCCAGCATCACGAGCAGCAGGAGTGTAATGCCGACCTGGGAATGAAGCCAATCCGGCGCCAGCGGGTTCTTGATGAGGTGCTCGGTGGCATCCGCGGCGGAAAGGGTAATGGTGATCACGAAGTCCGTGGCCGCGAAGCCGAGCAGCAACAGCACCGTTGCCTTACCCTTCCATCGGGCGAAGAGACGCTCGAGTAGAGAGATGCTGCCTTCGCCGTGCGGGCTCTCCTTGGCCACGATGGCGTAAGTGGGGTAAGCGACGAACAGCGTCATCAGGACCAGGACGAGGGTGGCGAAAGGGGAGATCACGCCGGCGGCCAGCAACGCGATGCCGGGCTGATAAGCGAGGGTAGAGAAGTAATCGACGCCCGTAAGGCACATCACCTGCCACCAGGGGTGCTTGCCATGGACGTGGCCCCGCTGGCTGGAAGGATGGACTAGCTCTTCAAAAAACCAATCATGAAAGCGTTTGGAAATGCGTGGATGGGACGATGTCACGTATTCGCGCTCCCCAGCGCCGGCACGTGCTCTATTATCGGGGATTCCTGCCGTTTCTGTCTATGACGGCGGGAAATGCGGACGCGCGCGCAATGGGTGCGCCCGCCGGTGCTTGAAGCAAACCGGCGGCGCACCGAAGGCTATCCGATGCTGCGTTCACCCGTTGAGCGTCCAGCCCTTGCGATACTCCCGGGCCAGGTATGCATTGGCTTCCGGCGCGTTCGTGATGCGGCCGGCAGCGCCATCGTATTCGAGCTTTTTCCCGGCGCGGTGTGCTACGAGGCCGAGCATCATCTGCTCAATCATCGTGCCCGCGTAGTCGAAATCGCAATGGGTTTTGCTGCTCGTGCCGTGGCGGACATTGTCGCTCTTGCCCTTGCAGGCGTCAAGCCAATCGGTCTGGAAAGGATCGATGCGCCCTGAAACCGGCCGGCCCGATTTCCGCGCCGCGACGTATGCATTCACATCGTCGTTCTCCATGCCCAGCGCCGGGGGCAGGCCGCTCTCCATGAGCAGCACTTCCGGGAATCCGGAAGTGCCGGGCTGCGCGCTGGGGAAAGCTTTCAGGCCGGGCGGCAGGGGGCGGGAGGCCGGGGGGCCGCCGCGGCGAGCCGCGCGCGCCTGACCGGTGTTCTGGGTAGGCGAACCCGTGCCAGCCACGAGCGGCATCAGATCTTTTGCGGCGCGGTGGTTGTAATACGTGAAGTCGCCGTCGTCGTTATTGGGGAGGATGACGCGGGAGGTGAAGTCGCAGAAGATGGAACCTTTCGTCCCTTCGAAGATAGCGCCGTTGCCCACGTGGGACAGATCAATGTAGCCGCGTGGGGCATCCGGCTTCAGGCCGCCCTGATACCACACCAGTTCCACCGGACCGCGCCAGTCATTGGCGGGATGCTCGAAGGTGACCTTCAATTTCACCGGGCAGATGTCGGGGTTGTAGCCATCGCTCAATTCCCGGTCGACATCGATGGCGGAAGGCGCGCCGGCGTCAATCACGTTCCAGGCGAGGTCCATGGTGTGCGCGCCCATATCGCCCATCTGGCCGACGCCGAAATCGCGGTACATATTCCAGAACAGGCAGTTCAGGCCGCTCGATCCGCCGAAGTATTGCGGCGTGTAAGGGTGCGAGGGCGAGGGGCCGATCCATTGCTCGAAATCGAGCCCGGCGGGTGGAGCGCCTTCGCCGCGCGGATATCCGGGGCGGGGCAACTGCCGCGCATCCCAGCTATGCACTCGAATCAATTTGCCGATGGCGCCATCGAGCACCAGTTCTCGAAGCCGGGTGAAGTTCGGATAGGCGTGGCGCTGGGTGCCGTGCTGGGTGGCGACCTTGGTCTTGTTCTTGAGGTAATTGGCGCGCACGGTGCGTGCTTCATGGACGGTCATGCCGAGCGGCTTCTCGCAGAAGACGTGCATGCCGCGGTTGATGGCCCAGTTCGCGATGAAGGCGTGGTGCTGATCCGCCGTGCAGATCACGACAGCTTCCACGTCCTTCTGATCAAGCACGCGGCGCCAATCCTGATAGCACTTGGCTTTCGGAAACATGGCGAGCGCCTGGCGCGTGCGCGGTTCGTAGACATCGCAAAGCGCCACGACATTCTCATTGCGCAGACTGGCGTAATGCGCTGTGCCGCGCCCCCACACGCCCATCAATGCCACGTTGAGCTTGTTGCTGGGGGCGTTCTGGCCACGCAGGAATCCGGAGGGAAGAATCGTGAAGGCGGAGGCCGTCTTGAGCAGGGCGCGTCGTTCCATGAAAGCTCCTTGCCGCAAATCGTATCGCATCCGACAAGAATTCGCTACTCCGATATCCGAAATGGGCCTCGGACTGTAAGCGAGCCATTCCCGACAAGTGATTTAACGAAGATGGAGCGCAGCGTACTCGCGCTCACCGTCGAGCAGCGCCGCTTTTCGCTCGCGGCCCCAACGGTAGCCGGTGAGATCACCAGATACGCCGAGCACGCGGTGGCAGGGGATGAGCACGGAGACCCGGTTGGTGGCGCAGGCACGGGCCACGGCGCGAGTGGACTTAGGGTTGCCGAGCGTGGCGGCCAGGCCGGAGTACGTGCGCGTCTCTCCGGGTGGAATCTCGCGCAGCGCCTTCCATACGCGCTCCTGAAACGCGGTTCCCCGCACGTCCAAGGGGACGTCCGGCCCCAACTCCGGGTGTGCGAGAGCCTGCAGCGAAGCGGTGAGCCATCGCCCCCGCGATCCGCGCCAGGGCTCGACCATGGCATTGGGATAGTCGTGCCTGAGCTCATTCACCAGGGCATGCACATCGTCGCCCAGCGCGAGAAAACAGACGCCGCGTTCCGTTCCGGCCACCAGCACCTTGCCCAACTCGTGATCGCCCACCTCGTACTCAATGTGCATTTCGTCGCGTCCTCACATCCAGCGGCAAGCGCTTTCCCTAGCATACGGCAGTTGCTGTGCGCGCGCTTTTCGTGAGATTGCATGCGGGGGAGCATGCGCCGCGGATCTGTAAGAATGGGGGTTGGCCGGATCGGCCTCCGAGTGGAGCCATGCTATTCCGTCGATTTCTCTCTCTAGTTGGGGCCGTCGCCGTACTCGCCGCGGCCGTTTCCGCTCAATCGCAGAACCGGGTGCTGAAGCCGCTTGTTTGCGGCACCTCTCCCGCCACGCAGCGGCAGGAAGAATTTCTCCATCGCAGAGCGACGGAGCGCCGGGCCGCTTTACTGCGAGCGGGACGCACGTCGATTGCCGGCGCCGGCCGCATCGTGGATCTGCAACGGAATGCCACCGCCGTTTCCGGCGACATCCTGCTGATGAGCACCGGAGCCGGGGTCTCTCTCGCGCGGAATCCGTTTCCCGAGACGCTCGTGAACCGCGGCATCCAATTCCGGCCGGCAAACGCCGCGGCCACCGCCTATCAACTCGACGCTCCGGCCGAAACCGCATACCGGGAAGACGCCCTGCTGCCTCCGGCCATCAATCTTATCCAAGCGGGCCAGCCGGAGAGTTTCACCGACGACGACGCGCGCGAGTTCGCGCTGCCGTTCCCTTTTCCGTTCTACGGAAAGACTTACAACACGATTTTTGTGAATTCGAACGGCTTCCTCAGTTTTGAGGAGGCATCTCCCGCCGGATCGAATCTCGAGTATTCCGATTTTCTGAGCGGCCCACCGAAGATCATGGGCGCGGGCCTCGACCTAGACCCATCCCTCAGCCCGGCGGGCGCGGGAATTTACGTGTTTATCACCGATTCCGAAGCGATCTTTAGTTGGGTGAAAGTTTCGCAGTATATCAGCCAATCTCTTCAGGTGGATTTCCAGGTTCGTCTTGCCACGGATGGCAGCATCCGGATTTTCCACCGGCGCGCTCCCTTGGGCCTGTTCGTGATGGGCATCTCCCCAGGCCACAATGCAGGCGCCACCGACCTGATTTCGTTCGCGCAGCCGCCCTCCCAGGAGCAGACCGGCTCCATCGCGGAGATTTTCAGCGATGTGACGAACGGCGAGATCGATATCGCCCGCGCCGCGCAAGTCTTCTTCCAATCTCAACCCGACGACTACGACTATCTGGTGTTTTATAACAATCTTGGCATTCCCGCGGGGCAGGGCGTTGTCGCGTATGAGATCACCGTCCGTAATCAGGTGAGCGGCAATGGCGACGAGCTGACGGACCGCTCAGAAGTTTTCGGATCGAAGAACCGGATGCAGGCGGTTCTCAATTTGGGTCCGCTTTCGCAATACCCTCAGAGCCCAACGGATCTGGTTGCCGCCCGCGCGGGTTCGGAAGACACGCCGCTCACGGTGCTGGCGCATGAGGCGGGGCACCGGTTTCTTGCCTTCCCGCTCCTTGAAGAACCGGGGGGAATCACCTGGAATCTACTGGGGCGTGGAGACGTTCACTGGTCTTCCAATTTCAATTCCGGCGGGTCTTTTCTTGAAGGAAATGCGATCAGTTCCACGGGGAAGCTCGATGAGTTTGTGACGGGCGCACCAAACACGCGGTATTCGGAAGTGGACCGGTATCTGATGGGGCTGATTGGGCGGGAAGCGGTTGGAATTGAGCAGCAGCTCTATTACGTGGATACATCCGCTTCCAGACTGCGGGCTCCCCGGCGAGGGCAGTTTCTTTTTGGCCCAGCCCGGAATTTCAGCATCTTCAATATCATCGCCGCCAACGGACCGCGCATTCCGGATCACACGGTTTCGCAGAAGCGCTTCCGCTTCGCATTCGTTCTGATTACGAACGATGCCACGGCGCCGCAGGCGGACCTAGATAAGCTCAACGGGTTTCGCACCGCGTTTGAGAGCTTCTTCCGGGAGAAGACCGCGAACCTCGCGATTGCCGATACGTCTCTGAAGCCGGGGCTCTCGGCGAATGTCTTTCCCGCGGCGGGACTGATCCCCGGCGCGCAAGGCCAGTTGGAAGTGCGGCGCGCCGTGGCAACATCCTCCGAACTGCCGCTCCGCATCGAGGTGACCGGGGATGCCGTTACGGCTCCGGCGGCGGCGGTGATCCCCGCGAACGCCGCTTCCGTCACGATTGCGGTGAATGCCGCGAACACCGGCGTCAGCCCCATTACGATTAGCGCCACCGACGGCAGCTACCTTCCCGAGACGGTGAATATGGCCGTGCGCAATGTGTCCGAGCTCCAGTTGGCGGTGGTTTCCGGCACGCGTTACCAAGCGCCGCTGCATGGGGAAACGACCACACCCGTAACGGTGCACGTCAGCGATGGGAACCGGTTGCCTTACGAGGGAGTTGAAGTGCGTCTGGAGCCTTCTACAGGCGGTTCCGCGAATCCCCCTGTTGCTTTCACGGATGCGCGTGGCGAAGCCACCTTCCGCTGGACCGTTGGCGATGGCGATCCCAACCGGGCTTCCGTATTTCTGGCCGCGAACCGCGGCTCTTCCGAAAAGAGTCTCATCGCCGTTGAGGCGCTTGTTCCTAAGGTGCTGGCTGCTACGAACGGTGCGAGTTTCACCGCCGGCGTCAGCCCCGGCAGTCTTGCCACCCTGTTCGGCGTATCGCTCGGCGCGGGGCAGTCGGCAGAGGCCTCCTCTCAGCCGCTTCCCATCGAACTGGCGGGGACGAGCGTGACGGTAAACGGGGTTCGCGCCGCGCTACTCTTTGTCAACGATCTCCAGATCAACTTTGTGACGCCACTATCCAACGCGGGCGATACGGCCAGGATCGTGGTCGAAACGGCGGAGGGTGTGAGTTCCGTATTTGAAGCGCCTCTGCTCGCCAGCGACCCGGCCATCTTTTTCGATAGCGGCTCGAACGTCGGAGCGGTGCTTCGCTCCGGTTCCGGGGAAAAGACGGATCGCGTTCCCGCCCTTCCAGGCGCGTTTGTGGAGATTTTCGCAACTGGCCTGGGGCCACTGCTGCCGGGCGGACGCGGAGTGCCGCCGCGAACGGAAATGCCGGTCAGCGCCACGATCGACGGCCAGCCGATGCTGGTGGATTACGCGGGCGTCGCGCCCGGGTTCGTTGGGCTCTATCAGGTGAACGCCAAGGTCCCGGAGGATCTTGCCCCGGGCGTCTACGCGTTACGTTTGCACCAGGGCGGCAAGGAGAGCAACTCCGTGAATGTAATCGTGGGATCGCGATAGCCGCTTACAGCCGGTTCGGCAAGCAGGGTGTCGAAAGGAAACGGGGGAAGGAAGAAGTGGTACGCCCGATTGGATTCGAACCAATGGCCTTCAGCTCCGGAGGCGAGAAATATCGATCACTGCCGGACATCGCTGCCTGACAACAAAAGCCATGCGTGTCGATGCTCTGGGCCCAGATGGACCCAAATGCGACGGTTTCTAGCTGTTTAAACCGTGGACGGATCCTACTTCCACATCGGAGAGCTATTGGCATTCGCACGGACGCGCGCGAACGCTTCGATCTCCGCACGGACGGCATAAAATAATCTGTGCTCGACGGAAAGGAATTCCCAATCCCTTATAGGCAGGCGACGCCAACATGGCTGCACGAGCATGTGGGTATACTCTTTCGTAATGTGCGCTTCCGGGCGGCTTCACGGCTGGTCTGTGGGCAACCGGCCGGAACATGCATGCGTTCGTGCGAACCGGCGGGAGAACCTGTAACCGCGGAGACTATCTTCCGATACGTCAGGGCTTTTGAGCAAGCATCTTGACGGATTGGCCCTTTCGGCCTCCCTGTCCGACCTGCCAGTCCGAAAGTTCTTCTTTTTCCTCGTAATGCAGAATTCGCAAGGCTCGAAAAATCTGCTTGAGTTCACCGGCTTCCGGAACCCCGATTAGCGATGCATCGCCGGTTCGGTCTGCGCCCCTGTTGACGACTCCGTACTGAAACACAAGCAATCCCCCTTGACGCATCGATGCGATAAGCCGGCCTACATACTTGCGATCACGGATTGGGAAATAGGCATACGTCATCACAACGAGATCCCACTTCTCGTGTCCAAAATCAAACTCCTGGTAACCCGAGCGGATGGCCTCTATCCGTACCCCGGCTTTCTTTGCCTTTACCAGCGCATTGGCGACCGCAATATCCGAAACATCAAAGCCCGTTGCCTTCCAGCCCAAGCTGGCAAGGAAAACTGAATTACGCCCCTCGCCCATGCAGACATCTAGCGAGGCGCCCGGCGTGATGCCCTTCACGGCTTCCATCAGAAGGGGCGTGGGCCAGTCCGGCCCAATCGCACCGTTGGGGCCGTACATGCTGTTGAACCATAGCCGCATTGCTTCGGGGCGTTTGAGGGAACGTTCCGAGATCGTCTTCATGCGACGTTCTACTTCTGGCTTCGGAACTCCCCGCTCGGTCAGCGTCTTGCGGTAGGTCTCAAGCCCAACGAGATCGCCAACGGCGCGGCCCTTCAGCCAAGCCAAGTACTCATCCCATAGGGCATCGTCATCACTGGCAGCCGTAACAGTGGAACACACCGCAAGCGAAGACACGAAAGCGCGCCGAGAAAGTTTCCGATACCGGTCGAAGGGATCTCGGTTGTGCATGCTGAGGGCAAAGACGCTGGGTCTTGCCCATGGGTTTCATGGACGATTGGACCCGTTGCGAGCGATTACATCGACCGTCATCACGGGTACAACTGGGCGCGGCGGCAGTCAATCAGGGTCCGATAGAGTCCACGGACGCGATGCTCGAGTGATGAGAGGAGAGGGTTGGTACGCCCGATTGGATTCGAACCAATGGCCTTCAGCTCCGGAGGCTGACGCTCTATCCAGCTGAGCTACGGGCGCTCACCTTTTGTAGTGTACCTTGAAACGCGCGCGAACGCTTGGGATCCCGGCTGAAACAGGGAAGATTTCGCCGGATTCCGGAGTGGGCTATTCCCGGCGGCCGGCCACTTTTCGAGGGTAGCTCTGGTCGTCGAAGATCCGCTCCCGGCTCACTCGCTGCGCACCCCATTCGAGGCGCAGATCATTGCTGACTTCATCCAGCATCTCGAGCGTCACCTGTTTCTCAGCCATTGCGAAAGCGGTGAGCAGGAGGTTATCCGCCACGGAGTTGATGATGCGAGGGATGCCTTGTGTCCGGACATGGATTTCGGAGACGACGTGGTCCGGAATCAGGAGCGCCGGATTCGTTGCGCCCGCGGTCGCCAAGCGGGAATGGATGTACTGATGGGTCTCGCTCTCCGCGAAGGGCCGCAGCGTGCAGCGCAGGGCCACGCGCTGCTTCAACTGGCGGTACGTGGGGTCGTCAAGAATCCGGTCAAATTCCGGCTGCCCCGCCATGATGATCTGCAAGAGTTTGCCGGCGCGATTCTCGAGGTTCCCCAACAGCCGAATTTCTTCAAGCACTTCCCAACTCAGGTTCTGGGATTCATCCACGATCAGCACGGTGGTTCGCCCATTGCGCGTGTTGTGCAGAAGCACCTCGTTCAACGCGAGGAGGACTTGCGTCTTCGAGGGTGGATTGCAGCGCAGATCAAGGTCATAGTTCACCATCTCGAAGAATTCAGCCACGGTGAGCCGGGAGTTGAAGATAGTGGCGAAATCGATGCGGTTTTGCGTGAGGAAATCCCGCAAGCACTCGAGGAGCGTGGTCTTTCCGGTGCCGACCTCGCCGGTAAGCGCAATAAAGCCCTTACGGCTCTGGACACCATAGATGAGGTTGGAGAGCGCTTCCTCGTGCTGGTGGCTACGATATAAAAAGACAGGGTCCGGCGTTAGATTGAACGGATTTTCTTTGAAGCCGAAAAATACGTTATATAGACTGCTCATATTGAACGTGGCGACAATTCAGGGCCAGATGACTCAGGAGCGGATTCCGGGGAGGGTTACGCGCCGCTCCTCGACTTGCAGGCGTGTGACTCAACTACCCCAGTATAGCGCTATCTCTATGTTAACCATAGGTTTCCAAATATGTATCGCGGATTCGGCAGCCTGCGTGGATCCCGGTACTGGAGAGGAAGTACTGTAGTACCAGACTTTCCGGCCTTGCACCGGTCTCTTCGCCGGCTGAATTATGGCCGTGTTCCGACCTCGGGCGAACCAGCGGCGCGATCCAGGAACCAGTGAACTTCGAGGTTGTGGCGGAGGAGTTGCGCGGGGAAGCGGCGCGGGTCGTAGGGCTCGCTCAGCACCTGCCGGAGCGGCTCCGCCTTGTCGGCGCCTCCGGCGAGAAACACCGTGCAGCGCGCGGCCTGCAACACAGCCGGGAGCAGCGTGACACGCCACGATTCGAGCTTTCCGACGTACACCGCGGCACAAAGGCCGTCGAGGTTGTCGATGGCGCTCTCGCCCGGAAACAGGCTTGCCGTGTGGGCGTCCGGCCCCATGCCGAGGTGAATCACATCAAACACGGGGATTTCGTCTTCTTCAGCATCCAGCCCGAAGACCGAGGCGATCTCCCCTTCGTAGTCATCCGCCGCTTCTTCTGGATCGCTTTCCCCGTGGATCCGGTGGATGTGAGAGGGGGGCACGGCGGCAGGTTCGAGCAAGAGCCGCCTCGCGAGGCGAAAGTTGCTGGCGTCATTATCCGGCGGCACCATGCGCTCATCCACGAAAAAGACATGAATTCGATCCCAGGCCAGCGGGGCGGCGGCGAGAATGGGGAAGAGTTTCGCGGGAGTGCTTCCACCGGAAAGCGCAAGGGTAGCGAACGGACGTTCATCGAGGGCTTGGCGCAAGCGTTCGGCGATCAGCGCCGCGCAGCCGATCGCCGCTTCCGCAATGCTTCCGGAAATCTCAATGTGATTATTGGTCAGCAAGGTAGACTGGCTCCTCAAACAAGCGAATGGTTGCGCCCAGATGACGCTCGAAAGTCCGCCGGCGATGTTCCACCATCATTTCATCGGAAAGCAAAGCGGTGTCTGGCTCAAATGCGGGCACCGGGACAACGATTTCGGAATCTTTGTCCGGCGCGGCGATGCACAATTCCCGCGCGGTAACGGTGAAGCGGATGGTTTGGCGAGGGGCGATGAAAGCCACCTCCCGGATGCGCGAATCCGAGGGATCGCCGTTTGGCCGAGCTGCCAGGAAACCGGCCTGGATGGTTCCGTTCGGCCCGCGCCATTCGCCACCGGTTCCCTGTTGATAGCCCAGCGAGCCGAGGATCCAGGCGAGCAGGTAGGCCGCCTCGGGGGCGGGGCGTTCCGGGCGGGTGGCAACGTGAATTCCTGTGACGGCTTCGAGCACCGCGCGGTTCGCGGGGGTATCGAAATACTCGGCGATGGCGCCGCGGTAGCCGCGAATGCGATCCCAAGCCAAGTCCGAAACAAGGCTCCCAAACCCTGGCATCGCGGGCCAAACGTCGCGGCACTCCGCCCGATGCCAGGCCATATCGACCACTACGCGATCCGCCAGTTCGGAAGTCTCTTTGATGCCGGGGATCGTGAGCAAATGGGCGTTCCGGCAGAACAGGACCGTTGGGAGATCGGCGACGATCAGCGCCCGCATTACGGCGGGAAGATCGCGGGCGCCGGCGCGCGTGGCATCAAGCAGCACACGCTCAATGCATACCTGCTGCTTGCTCCCGAACGGGCGCCAGCATTGCGCGGAAACGGAGCCTTTCAACCCGCGCTCATCTCCCGCGCGCAGCAGCACAACGATAGCGCGGGCGGGGTTCATGCGCATCACGTCCGCCAGCATTGCATCCACTTCGGTGACGGAGGCGTCGTCGCCTTCCACTACCGTGATCCAAGTGAGGGAGCAGGCGCGGAGCAAGCCGTTCTCAGTGGATTCGTCGCTTTTCCCCGCCTCCGTCCAGAGAGATTCCAACTGCGTGAGCAGTTCCTCCGGTTGCACGATTTCGCGGACGGCGTTCATGGCCGCCTCCACGTGTGCCCATGACGGGCGAGCATGGCGTCGCTTTCCTTGGGCCCCCAAGTGCCCGCGTCGTAGTTGGGGAAATCGAATTTGGTTTCCAGCCAGTGATCGAGAATGGGCATCACGACCTGCCAACTGGCTTCCACCATATCCTTCCGGATGAAGAGCGTGGGGTCCCCGCCCAGGGCGTCCAGCAGCAGCGTTTCATAGGCTTCGGGAGTTCGCGTGCCGAAGCTGGTGCCGTAATTGAAATCCATGCCCACCGGACGCAACTGCATTCCGCTGCCGGGCCGTTTCGACTGGAACCGGAGCGAGATGCCTTCGTCCGGCTGAATGCGGAGAATCATCAGGTTGGGCGCGACGTCGTGATCGCCCGGAATAGCGGCGAACATGTTCTTCGGGGCGGCGCGAAATTGGATGGCAACATCCGTCACGCGCTTGGGAAGGCGCTTGCCGGTGCGGATATAGACGGGCACGCCGCTCCAGCGCCAGTTATCCACGAAGAGGTTCACGGCGGCGTAGGTCTTCGTCTGAGAGTCCGGATTCACGCCATGTTCCTGGCGGAAGCCCGGCAGGTCTTCGCCGCCGACGCGCGCGGGCCCGTACTGTCCACACACGGAGTGGTTCGCGACCTCCTCCGGCTTGAAGATGCGAATGGAGCGGAGCAGCTTTGAGCGTTCATCCCGGACGGGACCTGCGCCGAAGCGCGTATACGGTTCCATCATTACGGTGGCCATGACCTGCAGCATGTGGTTTTGCACCATATCCCGCAGGGCGCCGGTTTCCTGGTAGTACGCGCCGCGGCCTTCCACGCCGATCGATTCGGCGGCCGTGATCTGGATATGGTCCACGTAGCGCCGATTCCAGAGCGGCTCGAAGATACCGTTCGCGAAACGGAATGCCAGGATGTTCTGGACGGTCTCCTTGCCGAGATAGTGATCGATGCGGTAGATGTCCGACTCGTCGAATGCGGCGTCGAGATGCCGCTCGAGTTCGCGGGCGGAATCGAGATCGTGCCCGATCGGTTTCTCCACCACCACGCGCCGCTGCGCGTTCCCCTTGTTGAGGCCAGTCTCACGCAGCATATCCACGGCGATGGGGTAAAAGCTGGGCTGCGTGGAGAGATAAAAGACGACTTCATGCGGCACTTCGCCCGCGAGTTCATCGATTCGCGCACCGATCGCCTTATACAACGCGGGATCCTTCATATCCCCAGGGATGTAGTGGATTCGCTTGGCAAAGCGCTGCCACTCCTCCTCCTCGATGGCCATGTCCTTGAGGAATTCTCCCAATTCCTCCCGCTGTTTCTCGCGGAAGGATTCATCGGAAAACGCGGTGCGGGAATTGCCGATGATGAAGAAGGAATTGGGCAGGCGTCCATCGTGAAAGAGCCGGTAGAGCGCGGGAATCAGCTTACGTTTCGTGAGGTCCCCACTCGCGCCGAAGATCACCAGAACACTGGGAGGAATCTTCCGGGACCCTTGCAGCGCATCTCCGAACGGATTTACATCCACCATATCCAAACGGTACCACGCGGCTTGCGGCGAAGCCGCCGCACAGGGGTACTTTGCTATGGTGAGAGAAATCAGCTCCATGAAGGAAACGCCCATTCTCCCGGAACACGAGTTCCCCGCGCGCACGGGCGAGGGTGAACCCTCGGAATCCCCGCCCCCGGCCGCGGCGGGAATGGGCGTCAGCCTCGTTCTGCGGCGCATCGGCATCGTTATTCTCGCGCTGGCGAGCGTGGCGTTCGCGGCTCTGTTTGCGATCTGGTTCTTCGAGGTCGATCTGGGAGATCCTTCAGATCGAGTGATCCACGCGTATGCGACGGAACACCGGCAGATCGACCTTCGCTTTCCGGGCGCGGGCTACCGTCCGTTCCGGACGATCCGCCCGCCGGATGAAGGCTACGACTTCACGGCGGCGGACCTGGCGGTCTATGAGGATGAGCTGAAGCAAGAGATCCAGAAGAAATCCGGTGATTCGGAATCCCTGTTCGCGATGGCGGAGGTCTGTCTGGTTCGCTTGCAACCACTGCAGGCCATCGACATTCTGGAACGGTTGAGGCTTTTCTCGCCGAAAGATCCGAAAATCCTCAGCGCCTTGGCCTATGGGAATTATCTTCTCTTCAAGAGCACCCGGGAGACGCGGGATCTGTTGAGGAGCGTGGACCTATTCGAGGCGGCGCTCAAGGAGGATCCGAGCGACCCCGTGCTGTTGTTCAACGCGGGAACTGTGGCGCAGCACGCGAAGCTCCGGGACCAAGCGAGGCAACGGTACATCCGATTCTTGGCGGTAGAACCGGATACGGGCTGGGCCGCGGAGGTGAAAGTGCGGCTGCGTGAGCTGGAATCCGGAGCGCCGTAGCGAGGAGTGCTCCCCCCCTTAGAACCTCACATCTGTAATGTTTTGGCGGCCGATACGGTGAGACGTCGCTATACCTGATAGATGCCCTGCTCCAAAGCGCGGATTTCGCAGTTTGGGCTTCCGGCCTTTCGGCGGGAGACGCCGGAGCGGGTGTTCTTTTGGTTGCCTCGAGAGTAGATGTGATGCCGACTACCGCCCCCAACCGCATTCCGCTAACGCCGCTGCGCTCATCCTCCGGGCTGCCGCCTGGGGCGGCGCGTCACGCCATGCAGGCTCCCTCGCCGTTCGGCCTTGAACGATCCTTTCGAGCGCATCTTGAGAATCTCACCGGGGAAACCTTTTTATCCTTCGCCCAGGTGCGTGATGCGATCTCGATCTGGGCGGCGGACGACCGGGGGATGCATTTCTTTGAAGCGGAGCTTTCTCTCCCGGCCATCCAGTCAATCTCCGGTGAATTGTTATCGCTTCTTTCGCGCCCGGAGAGCGACACGAGGCGAATCCAGTGGCTGAGCCGCGGCCTCTACCAGGCTCTGTTTCGCCCGATTTCCCGGATTCTCGATCCCTCCCGCAGTATTGCAATCCATTGTTCGGGAGACCTACGCTGCGTGCCCGTTGGCTTGCTGGAATCCGAGGACGGGCGGTTGCTCGTGGAACGATTTTCCATTTGGAACGCAGCGAATTTCCCCTGGCAAGCGGAGAAGCGGAGGGCCGCGCCGCTATCGCGCGACGCCCGTTTGCTGATTGTAGATGGGGCGGCGGGCAGCGCCACGGAAGCGGGCGGGATACGTACGTCCGGAAGGAATGATTGCGATTGCGCGGCCGCCGCGTTCGCGAACCACGACACAATCCACGGCGCATCCGCGACCCGCGAACAGATCCAACAATTCGCCCTCCAGGCGGATGTTCTACATTGCCGGGCGTTGATCGCGAACGGAGTGCATTGCCCGCCGCTGCATCTGGCGCTCGACGAGGCGGAGCGGGCTGCCTTGCCGCTTTCCGGCCACGGATTTCTCGTTTTTCCGCACTGCACGCTCGGCGTGCTGGATGTGGAATACGCCGGGAAAGAGACCGAGGAAACAGAAGAACGCTGGCAACGCATGTGCAGCGCTCTCCACAATGCCGGCGTCTCCAATGTCCTTATTCCCCGGTGGAATCTTCCCGCGGAAGCACAGCGCTCGTTCTTTGAAGTGTTTTACGGCGAGTTAAGGCGGGGTGCTTCCGTGCGGGACGCGCGCTGGCAGGCCTCGCTCCGGTTGCGTGATACTCCGAAGTGGCGGCACCCGCACCACTGGGCGGGCTTCACGCTCTCCGTCAGCCATCTGTAGCCCGCGCCGCATTCGCTAGAATGCCGGCTGGAGCGCCCCTTCCGGTATGCTCTCCGCCACCTTCTCGACCTGGCCCCTGGGGATGCGGATGCTCGCATCCACCTGCGATTCCGTAGCTTTGGTTTCCAGGCTGTCGTACACCTTCAGCAGGTCGAGATTCTCATTCGAGGTGGTAAGCCGCGCCAGACCGGCCAAGCCCTTGAGGGCGGAGGCCAACTGTTCGGCGGAGGCCGGAGCATCCATGTCCGCGTGAGCGCGGATGACAACATCGTCCCGCAAATCGATGGCGATTCTCGCACTCTGCATGCCATCGAGCAGACGAAGCAGGTTGGATGCGTTGCCTTGCGACGGCAGATAGGCCCGCATTTCCGGAGTGAGGCCGTGTGTCATCATCCAGACGTAGTTCGCCCGCGTGATCTTCGCTTGTTGTTCCTTGAAATAGGCGGGCATTCCCGGGGTCCCAGCGTTCAACCGGTCCACGGTCTTCCGTAGATAGGCGGTTGAGCCGAGCATGCCGGTGGAGGAGTTGACGAAGGCGATCGCGAACTGCTCGTTGCCGATGAACATGCGCCCGCCATACTCGAAGCGCTGCATGCCGGGCCCCTTGATGTCCGGTTCCAGCGCCGCTTCCTCATTGAACTTAGCGCGCGCCAGCACGAGGCTCTCTTCGCCGTCGAAGGTCACCAGCATTTCGTAGAGCTGCTTCTCCGGGTTGATGCCGGTGCGAGCCACGAATTCTTCCAGCGGCTCCAGAATTCTCTTTTGGCGGAGGAGGGAGTAGACGGGCGTTTTGACGATCTCCTTCACCCTGAGGCCCACCAGCAATTGCGTTTCCGGCGGAACCAGCACCATCAAGGCCGGGTCAATGACGACGGGGTCGTCGTCGGAAGGCTTCACCAGCACCTTCACCGCGATAAACGCCACCAGCACGAGCGCCAGAAATGGAAAAACGCCCTTAAGAAATATGCTCCGTCCGGAAATCATCGGCACTCCCTGCCTTATTCTCCCCCGCTCGGGAACGCGGGCGCAAAACGGGCGAGAGCATACCGGTAATTCCCGCTCTGGGCGGAATTAGCGCGGCCAGGTTTCGAATGGGGCTTTGGGCAGTTTGTGGCCCCAGGCTTCGGGACCCCAGCAGCGCGTGCCCACGAGCGGTTCGGTCCTGCTGGTATTCACCAGCTTGACGCCCCCGGCAGTCTTCGCCGCGTCGTAGGGAATCACGAACTCGTCGTCCAGCGCCTCGCCCAGGCGGATTCCCGATTTCACTTCCACCTTGTGCTTGCCCAAGGTGCCCGCGCCATGGCTGAAGTGCAGAATGCAGAGCGCCGCCGGGCCGGTCAGCACGGTTTCCGCGCCGGGCGCCAGTTCGAACTGCCGCAAGCTGAACAGTTCATCGCCATTGGGCTTGCCATAGACGCGCCATTCGTCGTGGAAACCGCCCTGGCTGGCGGCTTCGTCCACCACGGGTAGCAGAAGGTGCTTTTCGATCACGAAGGGGTCCATGTTGGCGCGCAGATCGATATCGGAGACCAGGCGCTGGACGCGATCTTCCCCTTCGAGCGATTCGTCCAGATGCCGGTAGAGCAGGTCCTGGCCCAGGAATACTTCGCCCTCCGGCGCGAGGACATGGCTCTGGTAGAAGCGGAAGTCGTCGCGATCCCGCTGCGGTTCCTCCGTGTTGACGGCGGCGGGGCCGTGCAACAGGCGCGTGGGCGTGAGAAAGCCCGTGCCCATGCGGATAAGCAGATTGCGGGCGTGGCTGCGGATGTAGTTGTTCTTTCCGGCGATGAAGTCGCGCACACACTCGGCCAGCATCTCTTCCGTGAAATACTCCATCAATCCCACGGAGGTATGGCAATCGTTGCGGTAGCGCTTGTTGCGCCATGCGTTGAAGTTATACGCCTCCGGCTTGAACGGGTGCATGTGGTGGCCGAGGGGGTAGAGATTGTCGAATTCCTTGTTGTAGAAACCGGTGCCGCCCAGGGTGCGGTAGAGCGGCCCCACCATGAAGTTGGGCGCCGCATGCACGGCGGCGTCCATCGGAATCAGATAGCCGTCGGGGTGATGAAAGTGGCAGAGCCCTTCGCCATGGATGCCGTTGCCGGTGTCGGCGAGGATGGCGCTGCCGTTCCAGCGTTCATCGATCGCCCACCCTTGCGGGCCTTCCGGGAAGTAGTCGGCGTCGACGAGTTCCAGGTTCTTGCCGGGCAGGCAAAACTTGCGCCCTACAAAGCTGGGGAAGCAGCGCAGGACGCCCCCTCCGGCTTCGGCGGCCTCCTGGACGGAAGCGGCCGCGGCCTCTTCGACGATCGGCAAATCCGAGCGGTAAAGCTTTACGTTGAGTGGAGTCCTCATGTTGGCGCCCTTTCCCCTATTTCCTTGGGCACGGCGCCGGGATAGTCATCGCCGCCGTGCGAAATCCCGTCGCTCGAACCGCGCCGGAAGAGCCTACTCTAACGGATTCGCACGCGCAGAGTCCAGCTTGCGACCGAGGGACGCGGTTTCGCCATCCGGAGGCGAGATCGAGTAGAGACAAATCACGATGTGGCATGATGAATTGTCATGCGGGTGCTTGGAAGTTTCGGCGGGCTCGGATGGTTGGTTTTGGCCGGAATTCTGCTGTTGGCGGGGTGCGGCCCCGGCGACCCCTCCGAACTGATCGACGTGAGGGATGCGATTCCCGATGTCCGGCTCGAAATCCGCTACGCGACGCCGAACAACTTCACGAAGAGCACGCTGTATCCGGAGGCGCGATGCATTCTGCGGCGAGAGGTGGCGGAATCTCTCGCGAAGGTGCAGCGGGATCTGAAGGCGGATGGGCTGGAGCTGGTGATCTACGATTGTTACCGTCCGCTCGCCATCCAGAAAAAGATGTGGGAGATCGTGCCGAACGAGGATTACGTGGCGAATCCGGCGAAGGGCTCGCGGCACAACCGGGGCGCCGCGATCGACGTGGGGATGTTCGATAGCTACGGCAAGCGGGTGGAGATGCCGACCGATTTCGACGATTTCAGCGAGAAGGCCCATTACAGCAACATCGACCTTCCCGCGGGGATCCTCATCAACCGTCAGAAGTTGCGCACCATCATGGAACGCCACAACTTTGCCGCGCTGCCCACGGAATGGTGGCACTTCGATTATCTTGGCTGGCAGCGCTTCCCGGTGATGGACCTGCCGTTCAAGGATGTGCCGGATTAGAGAATGTGGGGGTTTGGGAACCGATGCCGTTTGTAGTGAATGGGGAATTGATCGAAGAGAGCGAGATCCGTAGGGAAGCCGCGCTGCTGCGTCCGCAGTTTGAGCAGGTGATGACGGATCTGGATCCGGTGGAAGCGGAACGGCAGCTCTGGGAATGGTCCCGCGAAAACGTGATTGAGAAGGCGCTGTTGCGGCAGGAGGCTGTGCGTAGCGGGCTGGTGGTGACGGAGGAAGACATTCTCCATGCCATCCAGGCGATGAGGGCGTATCAGCCGGCGGAAGCGGGCAGCGACACGGAGGCGGGGTCGGATTCCTTTAAGCGCGACGTGGAAACGCAGATTCGGGTGGAGCGGCTGCTGGCCAAGGTGGCAGAGAATGCGAAGACGCCGGATAAGAAGGCGGTCACCGATTTCTACCGGAAGCACCGGGAGGAGTTTCTGACGCCGGAGACGATTCAAGCCGCGCACATCGTGAAGCACGTGAACGAAGACGCAACCGAAGAGGCGGCGCGCGAAGGCATCGGAGAAGCGGAACGCCGGTTGGCCGCCGGGGAAGATTTCGCGGCGGTGGCCGATTCGATTTCCGATTGTCCCGGAAGGGGGGGCGACCTCGGCACGTTCGGGCGCGGCTCAATGGTGGAGGAGTTCGACGACGCGGTATTCGCGCTCCAGCCGGGGCAGAACTCCGCCGTATTCCGCACGGTCTTCGGCTTCCATATCGCGCGGCTGATCGAGCGGCATCCGGAAGGGATTCGCCCGCTCAGCGACGTGCGCGAGCAGATTGAACAGCACCTCTACGAAGAAGCGCGCCGCGAAGAGATGGAACGCTACGTGGACGGCTTGAAGGAAAAGGCGGACATTCGCAAAGCCGCGGCGGCGGGATAATCACGGGATATGGCGGAGTTTCCGAAGATCCTTTCCGTAGATCGCCCCCACCCCTGCTGCGTGCCGGGCAAGGACCGCGCCGAACTGCTGGTCTCATCGATCCGGGCCTCGAAGGCGAGACGGCGCGCGACCGGCGGCTCTCTCGAAGACATGGTGAAGCTCGATGGCGGCCGCTTCCTGATGGGCACCGAATCCGACGAAGGCTTTCCCCAGGATGGGGAGGGGCCAATTCGCGAAGTGACGCTGGACCCCTTCTACATGGACCGGTATCCGGTGACGAACGCCCATTTCAAGGAGTTTGTTTCGTCGACCGGGTACGTCACGGAGTCGGAACGCTTCGGCTGGTCGTTCGTCTTCCAACTCCACATCCCCAAGGAGCGCTACGCTGCGCTCGTCGACGCCACCGCACCCGGCGTGGAATGGTGGTGCAAAGTGAACGGCGCGCATTGGCGCGCGCCCGAAGGGCCGGATACTTCGGTCGCGGGAAGGGAACACTTCCCGGTGGTGCATGTGAGTTGGAGCGATGCCGCCGCGTACGCCGAGTGGCGCGGCAAGCGGTTGCCGACGGAAGCCGAGTGGGAGTATGCCAGCCGCGGAGGCCTGGAGCAGAAGACCTACCCCTGGGGGGATGAACTCATGCCGGGCGGGCGGCACCTGTGCAATATATGGCAGGGTGAGTTCCCGCATACCAACACGGCCGAAGACGGCTACGTGGGCACGGCGCCTGTCGATGCGTTTCCAGCGAACGGCTACGGGCTTTCCACAATTACCGGGAACGCCTGGGAATGGTGCGCGGATTGGTTTCACCCCACGCACCACATCACCGCCACCAGGCGGAATCCCCAGGGGCCTGGCGCCGGGAGCGCCAGAGTTATGAAGGGCGGCAGTTACCTCTGCCACAAGAGCTACTGCAATCGCTATCGCGTCGCCGCCCGAACCTCGAATACACCGGACAGCGCCACGACAAACATCAGTTTTCGCTGTGTCCGGGACATCTGAATCTATCAATTCGTGTCCGTTACGGGGAATAAACGGCAAAAGTGGTTTATTTTTTGCAAACAGGACTATCCCAATTTGCTTGCGTAAGGTATGTTAACTTTGCTGGGGAAGTCGCGAGATGGCCGTATCTTAGATCACCCAGCGCCGGAAAGGCATTGAGGCAGATATCTTCTTGGACCGCTCCGGTGGCGACGCCGGTGGCCGTAGCAGCCATCCACCGCCAAATTACGATCCGGTTCCCGGGTGTTAGACCGGCCGCATAAGGTTCGCTCTCGTGAAGGGTGGCCTTGTGTGGCAGGAATTTCAATTTCGATTACGCAAAGAATGCGAGGCTCGTCTGAAGCAGGTTGATGCTTGAAGGATGGGCTGCCCAAGGGTGGGGCAGATGGGATGTCAGTAGGAAGACAGGCGCGTGTGTTGATCGTGGACGACCACGATGCCAATCGGTTGCTGCTCCGGGAGCAGGTAACCATGAACGGATGCACTCCGGTTCTCGCCTCGGATGGCCTCGAAGCGCTTCATGAGATTCATGCATCCGCTCCGGACATGGTGATCCTTGACCTGACGCTGCCCCGGCTGGATGGGGAATCGGTGCTGAGGAAGGTCCGCGCGAATCCGGATTTCAACCGGATGCCGATTGTCGTGATCTCGGCACTCGCGGAACGCGCGCGGGTGAAGCGCTGCCTCGATTTGGGCGCATCCGATTTTATCCCGAAGCCTTTTCCCCCGAATGCAATTGAAGGCCGGCTGCGGCACTGCCTTTCGAACCACCCACCGGAAGGGCAGAGCCCCGATCTGTTCCGCGCGCGCGAGTTCGCCTGCGAGATGGTTTCGTCGCTGGGCCTATTGTGCCTCGCGGCGAAAGGCGCGCCATGCGGGTCTTCGAGCGCGGTGCTCGAACTGCTCGCGCGGTTCAACCCCGAAACGCGATGCCATCTGGAGCGAACTTCCGGATTCTGCCGCGTGCTGACTGCGCAGTTGGCGCGTTCGAGCAGTTTCGCCTCCGCCATCGACGATGCCTTTATCGAAGATTTTTCCCGCACGGCTTCTCTCCACGATATCGGCAAGCTGGCGGTGCCGGATTCCATCCTCTCGAAACCGGGCGCGCTCGATGCGGAAGAACATCGCATCATGAGGCGGCACGTCACCGTGGGCGCGGAGATTCTGCGCGAGATCTACCGGCGCTTTCCGAATGAAACGTTGTTCGAGATGGCGATTGATCTCACCCTCTATCACCATGAACGGTGGGATGGCATGGGCTATCCTTTTGGCTTGTCCGGACAAGCCATTCCGCTGGTGGGCCGCGTGATGGCGATCGCCGATGTTTACGACGCGCTCCGCTCGGAACGCTCTTACAAATCGGCGTTCAGCCATGAAAAGAGCCGCGACATCATTTTGGAAGGGTCGGGGAAGCAGTTTGACCCGGCTGTGGTGGCGGGCTTCCTGGCCTGCGAGCGCGAGTTCGAGAGTCTGTTCGCCAACGATGAGACGGCCGCCGCTCTTGCCCCGGCTGGCGCGGAAACGGCGCATCCCTCCGCGCGCCGCGAGTTTTCCGTTGCGCGACAACTCCGGATGACCGCGTCCTAGAGGGCTGCGGCAGAGGCAGAAAATCACCCGCAAACAGAACTCCCCCGTCCACGCCCAAGGAGCGCTACGGGGGAGGAAAGAGTAACGGCTTGCCGGATGGCGGCGCGCCGTGGATGCTATGCATTCACCGCGACGTTCACCGGCGAGAGCCAGCCGTAACGGTCGGGCGCTTTGCCATTCACAAGCTCGAAGAATTCCTTCTGAATGCGCGCCGTCACCGGGCCGCGGTCTCCCTGGCCCACCGGAATGCGATCCACGCTCCGGATGGGCGTCACTTCCGCGGCGGTTCCGGTGAAGAAGAGTTCGTCCGCCATGTACAGGAACTCCCGCGGGATGGCGCCTTCCACCACTTCATAGCCGAAATCGCGGGCGATGCGGATCACCGAATCCCGGGTGATGCCCTGCAGGATGGAGGCGGTGAGCGGCGTCGTGTAGAGCTTGCCGTCCCGCACGGCGAAGATGTTTTCGCCGGATCCCTCGCTGATGGCGCCCGTATGGTCGAGGACGATGCCTTCGGCATATCCGTCGGCGAGCGCCTCCATCTTCACGAGTTGGCTATTGAGGTAATTGCCGCCCGCTTTCGCAAGGCTGGGATGCGTGTTCGGCGCGGGCCGGGTCCAGGAGGAGACACAGACATCCACACCGTGGTTGACGGCTTCCTCGCCCAAATACTGGCCCCATTCCCAGCAGGCGATATACACGTCCACCGGATTCTTGAGGGGGTTCACGCCAATCTCGCCGTAGCCGCGCAGCGCGATCGGGCGGATGTAGCAGGAGTTCAATCCATTCGCGCGGACCACCTCAAGAGAGGCGGCGCTCAACTCCGCGGCGGAGAAGGGCAGCGGCATGCGGTAGATTTTGGCGCTCTCAACCAGCCGCCGGGAGTGCTCCGCGAGCCGGAACACGGCAGGCCCGCTCGGCGTTTCATAACAACGGATGCCTTCAAACACGGCGGAGCCGTAGTGAACCACGTGAGAAAGCACGTGGATCCGGGCATCGTCCCATGCAACTAAACTTCCGTTAAACCAGATTTTTTCCGTGGGTTTCATGGCTGATAGGTTTGATTATAGCGGAATTAGCCCTGCAAATAGGAATCGGATTCCCCGTAGGCCGCGAGAAACGCCAGTCTGCGCGCACGGGTGAAAGCGGCGGCGGCGCTACAATGAATGCGTAGGCGGCTTCGCCCGAATTCGGACAGCCGGAGACCCATTGGAGACACAAACTCAGCTCACCGACACCCTGCGCCATGCCGCGAAACGGCGGTTTCTGGTGCTCCTGGTCAGCGCCCTGGGTGTTGCCCTGGCTGCGATGGCGGCGCTGTTCTGCTTGCTTCTTGTGCTTGGGGTGCAGGTGTTGAGCGCCGTGCCGCTGCTCGTGATCGGGCTAGGCGGGATGGGTTGGATGGCATGGCGAGTGCGGCGGCAATGGTTGAGCCCGTATGAAACCGCCCAAGCGCTGGACCGGCGCTTCGCGCTGCCGGATACGCTTTCCACGGCGTGGCATTTCTCGCATCTTGAAGAGGATGCCTCGCCTCGTCTCGAACGAATCCGCCCGCTGATCGAACGGCAGCAGGAGGAGGCTGCCGAAACGCTCCGGCAGATTTCTCCCTCGGACGCCTTCCCTTTTGAACTGGGGCGCAGCCACCTTGCCGCGCTGTTGCTGTGCATGGCAGCCATTGGATTGTTCGGCTATCGCTATTTCAGTTCCGACGATCTGAATTTTCAGGAGCAGCTCGCTTCCCTCCATATCCCCTTCATCGATGGAGAGGGGACGCCGCCCCCGATGACGGGCGATGAATTGTTCAAGCCAAAGACCGACCCGCCACGCTCTCCTCTCGCGGACTATAACCCGCCGTACGACCCATCGAGGGAGCGATTGGACGGGACATATAACGACATGCCGCCCATAAGCGGCATCAGCGTTGGGGACGAGGGCAACGGGGAACAGGAGAATCTCAACTCCGGCGAATCCGAAGCGGCCTCCAACCTGCGTGAACAGCTTTCGAGGGACCCCCGCCGCCAAGCAGGCAGCCAGGGCAAAGACGGGCAAAAGCGGGACGGCGATTCCCGCAAAGCGAACGACAAGAACAGCCTCTTCGACAAGTTCCAGCAGGCGATGAACAACATGATCGACAAACTCGCGAACCGCGACAACCAGACCATGGAGCAGCGCGGCGAGCAGGGCAAGAACGAAGACGCGAAGCGGAAGAGCGACCAGGCCGGGGATGGCTCAGACGATTCCAGCAACCGGGAAGGCGGCCAGAAGAGCGAGAACGCGGAGGCCAACGAGAATTCGAAGCAAGGGCAGGGTGGGCAGAACGCGCAGGAAGTGAAGCAGCAGGCCAACGCATCCGCTTCCGAAAAGGCTTCCGACGGACCTGCCAGCGCGGGAGCGGACGATGGCAGCAAGGATCTCGCAGCCGCCCGGCAGATTGAAGCCATGGGCAAGATCGCGGAGATCCTGGGCCAACGCGCGGAGCAGGTGAAAGGTGAAATGAAGGTGGAAGTGCAGGCGCAGAAGGAGCAAACCCTCAGCACGGAACTCCGGGACATTCGCGCCACCCACCGGGATGCGGGCGGCGACTTGAGCCGGGACGAAGTGCCCCTCCGCTTGCAGAATTACGTCAAGGAATACCTCAAGAACGCGCATGCGGCCGATGCGGCGGCGCGAGGGGAAGCGCGCAAGTAGCGGCGGATTCCCCGCGCCCTGGAGAGATTTCATCCCGCTCTCCGCATGCACAGTGAAATAAGTGCTTCATTTTGGGGAATCGGAGTTAGACTGAAGGCGGAGATGATTCCGGTTTGCCGTGCGGAACCGGGCCGAAACGGGGCGACGATCACAGGCGTAGGTTGATACCGGGTCCTCAAGCTATCAACCCGCACAGCGCTTGCTGATCTCAAGGCAGTCACTCCCCCGAGCCCCTCGGCCCCCGCACGGCAACACTACGCGGAAGTCTCGTTCGCGCCACCGGTCTCGCGAAGTTCGTCCGCCCCCGCTGCTTTCTCCCTTTCATCCCTGAATCCGACGCCGCCGTGGACCGATTGTCGCGTTACTCTGGTAGAGGTCCGCGAATCATCTACTATGCCGTCTTCGAATCGCCTCTTTTCCCGCTTCGCCTGGCTCTTTGTCGCCTACCTTGTCGCGGTGATTTTGTTTGGCGCCTGGGTGCGCATCGCCGGCGCGGGCGCAGGCTGCGGCAATCACTGGCCCATGTGTAATGGCGACGTCATTCCGCAGGCGCCGGAAACCAAGACGATCATCGAGTTCACGCACCGGGTCACGAGCGGCCTTTGCGGATTGCTGGTATTGGTGCTGGCGGTGTGGGCGCGCAGGGTGAGCCGGCCAGTGTTCTACGCCTCTCTGGCCACGCTGTTTTTTATCCTCATCGAAAGTTTCATCGGCGCGGTGCTGGTGAAGAAGGAATTGGTGGCTGGTGACACGTCCGTCTCGCGGGCGATCGTCATCAGTCTGCACCTGGTGAACACGATGCTCCTGCTCGCTGCCGCATCCACCGTAGCCTGGTGGTCCGGCGGCGGCCCGAGGGCGATTCCCCGCTTGCGGGTTTCCCGCGGTCTGCTCGCGGGTGTGGTGGCCGTGCTGATGCTCACCAGCATTACGGGGGCGGTCACTGCGCTCGGCGACACCCTTTTCCCGAAGCAGCCCGCCCTCGATGGCAGCCTCATCGCGAGTCTGCGGGGAGACGTCACCATGGGCCAGCATTTTCTGGTGCGTCTGCGGATCCTGCACCCGCTGGTGGCGGTGGTCGCCGCGATGATTGTGATGGCGGTGAGCCTCGGGTTGCGACGGCAACTCAGGAAGGACGCGCCGGAAAGCCGGCGCCTCGAAATCCTCCTCAAGTCCTGGCAGCACACCGTGCTGTTTCAATTGGTGCTGGGGGTCGTGAACATCATGCTCGCCGCGCCCGGCTGGATGCAGATCCTCCACCTGTTTACCGCCCAGGTGCTCTGGGTGGTGGTGTGGGTGACGATCCTCGATCTCTGGCCGATTGCTTCCGCGCCCGCCGTGGATCGAGCCGCGATCCCGCTACGCCCCACCCGCGCGGAGTGACGATTCCCGAATCCCGGCCTTGACCGGTCATTGGCTCTTGGGAACCGTGAGCGTAAACACGATTTGTTGCTCGTTCGGCCGGATCCCCGATCTTCCCTTGAACTTCAGGGGAACGGTGACGGCGGCCACCGCGTGGTCGAGCGTGGTTTCCCTGGCATCCTGGTATGGGTTGTAGGGATAGACCGGCCAGGTGACGCGAGTGCCGGGGTCGAGCGCCAACTTCCAGCCATGATGGCGGATCTCGCCGCCCAGGACCGCCGCGTCCAAATCGAGCGGGTCCGTGCCGATCACGAAGCGGCGCCCCGCGCCTGTCACGAGTTCCTCGCCCGGATGCAGACAAAGCTGCAGCGTGAGGTTTGATTCCTCCGGCGGTTCATACTTGCCGGTGATATTGAAGGTCAGTTTCACCTCACTTGCCGTGGGCTCCGGAATTTCGAGATCGGCGAAGAAGCGTTCATAGGCCACGGAGAGCCGGTCGCCTTGGGGTGTCATTTGCAGGCGGCTGCTGGTGGGCGTATGCTGCACGAGGCCGGATACTTTCTCCACAAAGGTGGCCAGTTCCAACTGCCGTTTGGAATTGGCGCCGTTAATAATCAAGCCCAGATCCTTGTGGAAGATTTCCACATTCCCCTGGCGATCCAAATAGAACCGGTTGAGCGGGGCGGGGGTGTCGATGATGCCCGAGAGGGCGATCATCCAGGGCCCGGCCTTGCGCATTCCCGCCGCAATCTGAAGCTGATGAAAGCTTCCCTCCTCGTCCTGAGGAATGACCGCGAGATCCCCCTCGTGGTAGTAGAGCGCATTCTGCGCTACCCAGCCCAGATTTGAAGGGCGTGGATTCGTCGTGAGCGTATCTGCCTGCATCTCGGCCAGGCGCCGGCCATCCGGGAAGCGGGAGAAGCCGAATGCGCCCGCTGAACCCTCATGCCCATAACGGTTGCGGTCATCCACAACATGGACGGAGGTCCCGTCGAAATAGGTGAACCACTTGTGCAGATCCGTGGCTTTGCGGAGGGCGCGCATGGCGTCCGGGTCGTCGCTGTGTTCGCTGTAGAGCGCCACCGCGGCGGTGGTGAGGTGGTTATAGCCGAGCGTCGGCCCGTTGCGGCTGTGCTCGCCCCAATAGCCGTCAGCAGCCTGCTCCACGGTCACGAAGCGGCGATAGATGTGCTCGCCGAGCGCTTCCATTTCCGGTTTCTCAAACACTTTCCCGGCCAGAAACAGGTTCATCGCGTATAGGGCGTAATGGTTGGCGGAGGTGCCGATATAAGGCGTGGCATACCAGGGAAAATCTCTCCGGGGGCGCGCCCAATCCTCGACGATATCCACGTTGTGCAGGATCTCCCGGCGCCAGCGGGCCTCGCGTTCCGCCCCCAGCTCGCCTTTCAGCAGCCGGTAGGCTTCCATCCACATGTAGGTGTCCCAATCGCTATCCAGCCGGGTTTCGAAGAAGCGCTCCTCGCTGGACGCCGCGAGCATATCCCCGATGGCGATGGCTTGTGCAAGCATCTTCGGATTGCGATAGTCCGGGTTGTCGCGATGCTGCTTGGTATACAGCACGGCGGGGGAAAGAATTGCATACGGGAAATGCGTGCCGCCACCGCCCGCTTCGATGGCGCGCAGGTTGGGGCCATTCGCATCCAACATCTCCTGCGCAAACTTCACGCTCTTTGCCATGCGCTCAAAGTACGCTCCGGGCAAAGAGGCGCCGCTTGACCGGGGGGCGCAAAGCAGGCCCAATGTCATTGCCACGCCCAGCATCGTCATTCGCATCGAAAAATCACGAAACATATCTTTCCTTCCTGTCACGCAAGCGGGTGCGCCGCGTGAAGTCTGTTTGCAACCGAGGTTCTCGTGAAAACTGGCCGCAGCCGCGCTCCCGGTGGAGAGAAACGTACGGAGCGGATAGAATCGCAGGGTCAATTCTCTCATATTCGTTACGGTGAAACTGAGAGCCTCCGCCGCCTTGAAAAGAACCTCGCGGACTGGCCGTCCGGCGGCAAAGGATGACAGAATAGGCCCTTGGAGGTTCATTCCGTGGCTAGTTCGACGACATCACCAACGGTGATCCTGATTGCGAGCGGAGACTTGCGCCTAAGCGCCAACCGGGTTTGCTGGCCCGCGCAGCAAGCGGTGGAAGCGGCTGTGATGGCCGCGATTCGCGGTTTGGGGCGGGAGGTGAAGCGCGGCCATCCGGTTGACCCGGTGAAGGGGCATGGCTTTATCGATAGCCAGAAGGCCGGCATGGAAATCTTCCGGCAGATTCCGCCCGATGCGCCGCTGGTGGTTTGCGAGGCGGTCTGGCAATACAGCCATCACGTGCTGGCGGGGCTGGTTACCCATCGCGGTCCCATCCTGACCGTAGCGAACTGGAGCGGGCAATGGCCGGGCCTCGTGGGGATGCTGAACCTCAACGGCAGCCTCACGAAGGCGGGAGTGAAGTATTCGACTCTGTGGAGCGACGATTTTACAGATGCCGCATTCCTGAATGGATTGCGGGACTGGTTGGAGGGCAAGCCGGTGCGGCACGACCTCTCTCACGCGCGCTCGCTCAGGGATGTCCGGCTGCCCGAAGAGCACGCCAAGACCGGGCGCGAAGTGGCCGCGTCGCTGCGGGCGGAGAAGGCCATCATGGGTGTGTTCGACGAGGGCTGCATGGGCATGTATAACGCCATCATCCCCGACGAGATTCTGCATCCCACGGGCATCTTCAAGGAACGCCTGAGCCAGAGCGCGCTTTATGCCGAGATGCGCCGCGTGAACGACGAAGAGGCGCAGAATGTACGGAATTGGTTCGACGCGCGGGGCGTGAACTTCCGCACGGGAACGGACGAGGAGACGGAACTGACCGATGCGCAGATTCTCTCCCAGTGCAAGATGTATATCGCCGCCGTGCGCATCGCGGCGGAGTTCGGCTGCGCCACCATCGGCATTCAGTACCAACAGGGCCTCAAGGATATCTGCCCTGCTTCGGATCTCGTCGAAGGCACGCTCAACAACGTGGAACGGCCTCCGGTGAAAGACGCAGCCACGGGCGCGGTGCTCTTCGAGGGCGAAGCACTCCCTCATTTCAATGAAGTGGACGAATGCGCCGGCCTGGACGGGTTGCTAACCTACCGGCTGTGGAGAGCGCTCGGCTACGCGCCGGAGAATACGCTTCACGATATCCGCTATGGTGAAGACTACGTGCTCAACGGCAAGACCGAGTTCGTCTGGGTGTTTGAGATTTCAGGCGCCGTGCCGCCGGCGCACCTCATTGGCGGTTGGGCGGGTGTCACCAGCGAACGGCAACCCCCCATGTACTTCCCGTTGGGCGGAGGCACCATCAAGGGTGTCTCGAAACCGGGCGAAATCGTGTGGAGCCGCGTCTATGTGGAAGACGGCGTGCTGAACGCGGATCTCGGCCTGGCGAAAGTGGTGGAACTGCCTGCCGAAGAGACGGAGCGGCGCTGGCAGGCAACCACGCCGCAATGGCCCATCATGCACGCGGTGACCTACGGCGTCTCGCGGGACCAGTTGATGGCCAAGCACAAGAGCAACCATATTCAGGTAGCCTACGCGCCGGATCTGGCAGGGGCGCGGCGGGCGCTCGCGGCCAAAGCGGCGGCCTTCGCCGAACTGGGGATCCGCGTGTTTGTTTGCGGAGAGGAAACGGGCGTCTAGCCCAGGACGCTGAAACAGGTCGGGGACGGCGCTTTCTCACGGAAGGCCGGCCCCGCTCGCGGTACAATCGAAGGGTCGGCAGGCATCCGCCACCGCCGTATCCGCCCTTCTTTCAATGCCGTTCGCCCGGTAGCCGGGTAGGGAGTCTGTTCTCGCATGGAAGAAATCAAGAAGAAGTTGCAAGCCGAGATCGCGGCCCTCGAGCATGAATTGCGGAGTGAACTCCCCAAGGAGATCGCCAAGGCGCGCGCGCACGGCGATTTGAGCGAGAACGCCGAGTATCACGCGGCGAAAGAGCGGCAATCGTTCGTGGATGCCCGGCTCTCTCAATTGAAGAAGCGGCTGGGTGAGTTTTCCATGATCGACATGACGAAGATCCCCCGGGATCGCGTGGGCCTCGGTTCCACCGTGGTGGTGCTCGATCTCGATAAGGATGAGGAAGTGCGGTACAAGCTGACCACATCGGAAGAAACCGACGTGCATGCGGGGTTGATTTCCACGAGTTCCCCCATCGGCAAGAGCCTGCTCAACAAAGAGGTCGGCGATATCGTGCGGATCCAGATTCCAGGCGGCGTGAAGGAAGTGGAGATTCTCTCGCTCAAGACGATTCACGATAGCTGAGCGTGAGGGCGAATCGAACATGACGTATACAAGCGCAATCGGTCGAACCTGCAATTGGTTACTGGTGCGAATTGTCGGCGCGTTGGCGCTTTCGAGAGTTCACCCCAACGTCCTTACGTTTATCGGGCTTATCATCAATGGCGTGGGCGCGTGGCTGCTCGCTACAGGGCGATTCTGGCAGGCCGGCCTGGTGATCATCGGCGCGGGCATCTTCGATATGGTGGATGGGCGCGTCGCGCGGCAGACCAACCAGGTGACGAAGTTCGGAGGCTTCTTCGATTCGGTCATTGACCGCTACAGCGATCTCGTGCTGCTGATCGGCCTTCTGATTTATTACGGAAACGCCAACCGCAATGTGTATGTGGTGCTGACGGCGATCGTCATGATGTCGAGCATCATGATCAGTTACACACGCGCCCGCAGCGAAAATTTCCTGCCTCAATGCAAGGTGGGTTTTCTGGAGCGCCCGGAACGCATCGTGCTGCTGATTATTGGCTCGCTCTTTAACAAGATGGCGCCCGTGCTCTGGGTGATCGCCGTTCTGGGAACCTTCACCGTCGTGGGCCGGATCATGTACACCTGGCGAGAGCTCAAGCCGGCCGATGAAGAAGCGATGGCGGAGCAGGCGGCGCGCGCCAATGCCGCCGGCGCGGATGTCGCGCGCGGAGCGATCGCTCACTCGAAGTGAGATCGGCTGCGCACTGGCCCCGCAATCCGAGCCGCGTTATTTGCCGATCAGCCTCGCGAGTTTCGAACCGGGGCGCACGATCGTTTCTTCCCGCTCCGGACCCGTGGCCACGCAGCCCACTTCCACTCCGGTAGCCGCCTCCAGGAATTCCACATAGGCGCGCGCGCCCGCGGGCAGATCCTCATAGCGGGTGACGCCCGCGGTCGTGCCTTCCCAGCCCGGGAGGACCTCATAGACCGGTTCGAGCGCCTCTACGTCGCGTATGCGCGCGGGCAGCCAATCCAGTTCTTCTCCGCGCAGCTTGTATTTCATACAGACGGGGATTTCCTTGAGGCCGTCGAGCACGTCCAACTTGGTGAGCACCATCGAATCGAAACCGTTGATCGCGGCGGTGTACTTGAGAATGGGCACGTCGAACCAGCCGCAGCGGCGAGGACGGCCCGTGACGGCGCCGAACTCTTTCCCCGCGGCGCGGATGGCGTCGCCCTGTTCACCGTGAATCTCGGTGGGGAAGGGGCCGCCGCCCACGCGTGTGATATAAGCCTTTGAAACGCCGAGGATGCCGTCGATGCAGGTTGGGGGCACTCCCGCCCCCGTGCACGCTCCCCCGGCGGAGGCATTGGAACTGGTGACGAAAGGATAGGTGCCATGGTCTACATCGAGCAGCGTTCCCTGCGCGCCCTCGAACATCACTTTCTTTCCTTCCCGCAAAAGGCGGTTGAGCAACTGCGCGGTGTCGGTCACCATGGGCCGGATCATTTCGGCCAGCTCTTCATACTGGGAGCAGATGGCGCCGGCGTCGATCCGATCACCCAGCTTGAACGCTTCGAGCACGGTCTGCTTGTCGTCCGCAATCGTTTTGAAGGCTTCGCGGAAAAACCCGCGATCGAGCAAATCCGCGATGCGCAGGCCGCGCCGCGCGACCTTATCTTCGTAAGCGGGGCCGATGCCGCGCGCGGTGGTGCCGATCGCAATTCGGCCTTCGCGGGCTTCACTGAGCTTCTCGACCAGCGGATGGTAGGGGAAGATGACGTGCGCTCGATCGCTGATGGCAAGTTGCTTCTCCACCTCGACGCCGCTCGCGCGCAGGCTGCCGATTTCCGCCATCAGTGCGCCGGGATCCACCACCAGGCCGTTGCCGATCACCGCGATCTTACCGGGCCGGAGGATACCGGCCGGGATCAGTTTCAATACGAATTTCCTGGGGCCGACGTAGACGGTGTGGCCGGCATTGTGGCCGCCCTGATAGCGGACGATCACGTCGAAGCGCTCTGAAAACAGATCGACGATCTTGCCTTTGCCCTCATCGCCCCACTGGGCGCCCAGCACGATAATGTTACTCATTTGCTCAAGCCCAAAACTCCTTATTGTAACGCGAACCGTATGGTACGCTGACGGTTTATGTTGTTGGCTGAGATTTTTCAGGGTTTGGGTGAGAATGCCTTTCGGGAGCTTCTGGCGCAGATCTCCATTGGAAAGCTAAAGACCTACCGGATCTACGAAGCCGTCAAGGTTCGGATGCACCTCACGAAGCTCAATGCGGAGACCTTGCGCAAAGTGGAGCCTCGCCTGTGGGATCGCATCTCCCAGGGGGAAGAAGCGCTTGCCGCGGAACTGTCCCAGGCGATTCTCGTGTCGAAACTCGACGTGGTGATCGAAGTGCTGAACTATCTCGGCATTCCACACAACGAGGGATTCTTCGAGAAAGACACGGACCTACCCGCGTTGCTTCCCGAAGGCTGGCAGGCAAAAGTGTATGAGGAATTCAAGGGGCAACACTCCCCGGCGCTGCTCGCCTTCTACGTGAACCACCTCGCGAAGGAAGCCACCGACGGAGCGGCGGCGCTGTTCCTGCCCAAGGAAGCCCCGGCCGCCTGACGCCGCTACGTGTGGATGCGCGGTTGAGATTCCGTGAGTTCCACCGGCGATTCTCCCGGCATCAGGTCCAGAATCGTCACTTCCGGGCGGCAGTTGAATCGGATTCCCCCGTAAACGCCGCCCACCCCGCGCGTAATGTAGACTCGGCGGCCCTGCCATTCATAGAGCCCTGCATAATAGGCGCGGTCGAGAATCGGCAAAATCGGCGGACCCACGAACGGGATATTCACCTGTCCGCCGTGCGTGTGCCCGCAGAGTAGAAGTTCCCAGGAGTAGTATTGCAGCACGGCCTTGGTGTCCGGGTTGTGAGATAGCACCACGCGCAACTGCTCCGATTGTTTCGGGAGGCCGTCGAAAGCCGCCTGGGAATTGAACTCGCGGGTCCAGAAGTCGGCCAGCCCGATAAGGTGCAGGCGCTGCCCCCGGATTTCCCATTCCGTGGAAGCGTTCTGCAGCACGTGAATACCGGCATCGGCGAGCAACTCCCGGATGCGGGTTGAGGTCTTGAAACCGGAGCGCAGTTCGCTCCATCGGCCACCGTCATGGTTTCCCACGGAGGCAAACGTGGGCGCTGCCGCCGGAAGCACCGCCAGCACGTCGCGGTATCGCTTCAGGTCGCATCCCGTGTTCGTGGTTACGTAGTCTCCGGTGAGGCAGATCAGGTCCGGCTCTTGCGAGAGGCCGAGCTGGATGGCCGTTTCGATGCGGGAAAAGGGAATCGCGGGCGAGGCATGGAAATCGGATAGGTGCAGAATGCGGAGACTCGTTCCGGGCGCCAGCCAGCGGCTGGGAATCCGGCATGCGGTGAGTTCGAACCAATTCGGCTCCACGCCATACACGTAAGAACCGGCCGCCAGACTCCCGCCCACAGCCAGACCTCCGGCGCGCAGCAGTGTTCGGCGGGTAATTTGCATTCTTCTCTCAGGATAGCCAAGCACCCAAGCGGAGCGCCCGCGCCCGTCCGTGCGGGAAAAGTTCCGCGCAATGCGAGATTCTTTGAGAATTTTTCCCCGGATTACCCACTTCTCTTTCGGGAGAGTCTGTCGAAAAAGCGATGCACCTGGGATGGCGCTGGATTCTAATGCTCGCCGTGGGCCTCACCGGAACCGCCGGTCTTCCGCTGCCCGGCGCCCCTCCGAGCGAGGCGCGTGCCGGCTCGGGCGATGCGGCAACTCTTGCCTACCAAGCCAAGAGGGCGCGCCAGTTCGAAAAGGCGATCGAGTGGTTTGAGAAGGCTCTGGCCGCCGATCCGGAAAATCTGCCGCTTCGGAAAGATCTCGCCTATACGCTGCTCACCATCGGCAGGAGTGAGCGAGCGCGGGATGAATTCGGCGCGGTGCTCCGCCGGGATCCCAACGATAGTTATCTGGCGCTCGAATATGCGTTCCTCTGCCACGAAACGAACAAGCCAGCCGAGGCTTGGGCCTTGTTCCGAAAACTACGCGATACCGCCAACCCGGAGCATCGCGCAACGGCCAAGCGCGTTTTCGAGGCGATGGACGCCGAACTCCTCAGCCGCGGCGCGCGCCTTGAAGAGGCGCTGCGGCGCGACCCCGGCAATTACGGCAGCCACCTGGAACTTGCGAGAGCGCGCCGAATTCGCAACGAATTTTCCGCCGCGGCCTCGGAATTCGAAGCTGCCTACCGCCTGAAGAAGCAGTACCCGGAAGTGCTGCTGGAACTGTCGGATGCGCTCCGCAGGGCCGGGGACGAGGCGCGGTCCGCTGCCGTCACGCTCACCGCTTCGCGATCTTCCTCGGCCTTTGTCGCCGAACAGGCCAGGGCCTTGCTCCCCGCTCGCTATCCCTATCTTTCCGAGTTCGAGAACGCGCTGCGCTTTGATGCCGCGCAGCCTGCATTGCGGCGGGAGATGGGGTTTTTTCTGCTCTCGCTCGGCAGAAAGCCGGAAGCGCAGGTGGCGTTCGAACAGGTGCTGCGTGAGGACCCCGAAGACCTGCTGGCCTCCGCGCAACTTGGGTTCCTCGATCTGGAGCGGGGACGTCATGAAGCCGCGCTTCCCCGGCTTCGCGCCGCGCTTGCCACGAAGGATGCCGCGCTCCGCCAGCGGGTCGCCGAAGCACTCGCGAACGAGGGCGTTCCTACAGGCGCGTCTCACGTGGAAACAGTGCTTCTCCCGGCTGCCGAGCTCATTGCACAGGACACACTCGCCAAGAGCCTCGCCGATGCGGAAACCGCGCGGGCGATGGCCCGCAAGAGTTACGATGCCGGTTTCATTCCGGATGCGATTCGTTATTACGAGGAAGCACAGCGGCTGGACCCCTCCAACCTCGATACTATGCTGCGGCTTGCCTGGAGCCTCAACATGGCCAAGCGCGACGATGAGGCGTTGCGCTGGTTCTCCCTCGCGGCCCGCAGCCCAGACCCCGCGGTTTCGGGCGAAGCGAAGACCGCGATCCGCAATCTCACCACGCCCGCGCCCTCTTCCTCCGGGATGGTTGCCGCCAACCCCCGGCAGGGGCTGGTGGCAAGCGTCTGGGCGATGCCGATGCATTCCACGCGATGGGGCAGCACCTTCAGCTATGCCCAGGCGAAGCTCGAATGGGAAGAGCCCCGCCTACCGGTAGTTCCGTACCTCTCGCTGCGCTTTGTGGGGGACACCACGGGCTCGATCGGCGCCGCAAACCCGCAGTTTCTTTCGGAAAACTCGTTCATCTTGGGCATGGGCGCGCGCACTCGCCTCTGGAACGGCGTGCTCGCGTGGGCGGAAGCAGGCTCCACCATGGCCTACCTCAGTTCCCGCCGCGGAGAAACCGGACGATTCCTGCCAGACTACCGGGGCGGCTTCTCGCAGTTCCGGCTGCTCGGCCCTTCTCTGCTGAGCGCCAAAGCGGGCGGCTTCGCGGAGACCATGAACGATCTTGTCTACATCCACCGCTTTGATCGGGATACGCTGGCCATCTCGCGTAATCGCGTGGGGCGGCACCTGGGCCGGTGGAGTGCGCTCGGCGGCTTGCATGCGCAGGTCTTCCTGAACCTGAACCTGAATACCGATTTCAAGCGGCAGGCGTGGGCGAATTTTGTTGAAGCCGGGCCGGGCGTGCGGCTGCGCTGGGCCTGGATGCCGCCTTCGGTATCCTTCACTTTCAACTATCTGCGCGGGTATCACACCATCCGGCGCATCGACGACCGTCCGAACACGTACAACGACTTCCAGGCGGGGTTCTGGTATGCGGTTTCCCGCTAGCGCCTGGGCGCTCCGGATCACGGGAATTCTCCTGTTCTGCGCGTCCCTGCCGGCGGCTGTCGCGACGCAGTTCAGCTATACCGCTAGCTGCGCTTCCCCCGGCTGGGCGGCTGTCTTCGAGACCTTCTCCCTCGCGCGCGTGGATGCGGCCGATGCGGATATCCGGGTACTGTGCGGCGCCTCCTCGGAGCGCCACGCCGAAGTGGAAGGCTGGCTTGACGCCAATCGCATTTTGGTCGTCGAGGGCAACCATCCTCTCGCCGCCTCCTTCGGCTTTGTTCCCTCCGGCGCGCCGCCGCTCCAGGTGCGCAACGTGAAGGACCGTCTCGCGGAAGAACTGCTCATTGTCTGGGAGAACCCGGTTGAAATCACGCCAACCCGCATGCCGCCGGGCGCGCGCGTGTTGATGGAAGAGCGCTGGAGCGGCGCGCCTCTCGTGGCGTTGCTGCCTCTCCCGCGTGGGGCGCTGCTGTGGGTGGCCGTGGGGCCGGGGGAGCACGGCTTTGACCGCTTCCCCCTGCTCGCGAATGCCCTCGCGGAGGTGGGCTTCCGCGCGCCATTCCGCACGCGGACTCTATGGGCGTTCTTTGACTCCGCTTACCGCCAGCGCGTGGATCTCGATTATCTCGCCGCCCGCTGGGAGCGCTTCGGCATCGCGGGGTTGCACATCTCCGCGTGGCAGCACTGGGAGCCGGACCCTGCGAAAGATGCGTGGCTGCGAAGGCTGATCGAGGCCTGCCACCGGCGTGGCATCCTCGTCTACGCCTGGATGGAGTTCCCCCACGTGAGCGAGCGGTTCTGGGAAGAGCACCCGGAGTGCCGAGAGCAAACCGCGCTCTTGCAGGATGCTCAACTCGATTGGCGCAAACTGATCGACCTCAGCAACCCGGCTTGCAGCGCCCTCGTGAAACAAGGCGCGGCCTCGCTCCTCAACCGCTTCTCCTGGGATGGCGTGAATCTCGCGGAGATCTATTATGAATCCCTCGAAGGGGCGCAAAACCCCGCACGCTTCACGCCCATGAGCGATTCGAGCCGAGAGGCCTTCGCGCGGGAGGCGGGTTTTGACCCGGCGGAACTGTTCGACACGGATTCTCCCCGGCATCTCGCCCACAACGCCGCCGGCCTTGCGCAATTCCTCGCCTGGAGGCGGAAACGGATCGGCGAACTTCACGAAGAGTGGCTTCGCTTCGTCGAAAGCTTGCAGGGCGCAGCGAGGGAACGACACGTGGTGGTCACGCAAATCGACGACCGGTTCGACAATTCCATCCGCGAAAACCTGGGGGCGGATTCGAGCGCGATCCTTGCCCTGATGTACCAGCACGCATTCACGTTTCTGGTGGAAGACCCCGCGACGATCTGGCACCTCGGTCCCGCCCGCTATACGGAGATCGCCCGCGCCTATGCGAAGTCGACGCCTTACCCGGAACGCCTCGCCGTCGATATCAATATCTTCCCGCGCTACCAGGACGTCTACCCCACCAAGCGCCAGACCGGCATCGAACTCTACCGCCTGGTGCATGCGGCCGCCCGCGCCTTCCCGCGTGTCGCGCTCTATTTTGAGCATGTGCTGGCCACCGAGGATCTGCCATTCCTGTCCGCGTCGGCCCTGCCGGAAGTAAAAGCGCGCCGCGAAGGGGCGGGCGTGACGGTAGAGAGCACGCGGCCCATCGGAATCGTCTGGAGCGGGCCCGCGCTCGTGAACGGAAGTCCCTGGGCGGCACGCGACGAGGAAACGGTCTGGCTGCCCCGAGGCAGGCACGTTCTCGAAGCAGGTAGGGAAGATCCGCCGCTACTGCTCAGCTACCTTGGCGGAGAACTTCGTCAACTGCATGGCGTCGGCAACCGATTGACGTTCCACTATCGGGGTGAAGCCCGCGCGATTGCCATCTTCAACCACCCACCGGAAAAACTGTGGATCGACGGAGAGCAGATCGCCGCTCCCGTCTATGAGGCCGCCCATGGCTTCTACCTGATGCTGCCCTCTGGAGAGCATCTCGTCTCCGTGGAAGCCCCTCCCGCCGCGCCGCCTGCCGGGTAGCCGCGGTGGCTGGGCTACCATCAAGAGAATGCGCTTCCTTGCTTGGCTGGCACTTCTATTGTTTGTTGCGCTCCCGGCAATCGGGCAACCGGAGATCGCCGCATCCGCCGCCCAGGGTTCATCCGCGGATCTGGATCTCGACACACTGCCCGATGCGTTCGAACAAGCCCTGCTTGAGCGCTTTCTGCCACGGTTTTTCGTGAGCCGGAATGAGTGCGCGGAGTTACCTGCCGAGTTCGCCGCGGACGAGCCAGAGCCGCGCGCCGTTGCGGCCAATGGCGCCATCTACGGCCAGGCTTTCCCTTTGTCTGGCGCGGAAGGCGTGTCAGTGGAATTGCATTACTTCCATCTTTGGACGACGGATTGTGGACGATGGGGCCACCCACTCGACGCGGAACATGTTTCCGTGTTGCTGACCGCTCCGCAAGGCGATGCTCCCCCATCGGCAACTCCCGTGGAGGAGTGGCGCGCGCGGTATTGGTATGCCGCCGCGCACGAAGATACGGTCTGCGATGTCAGCCACGGGGCGCATGCCCAGGCGTTGGGTGCGGAGCGGCATGGCGCGAAAATCTGGATCTCCAGGGCCAAGCATGCTTCCTATCTTTCGCGGGAACGCTGTAAGTTCGGTTGCGGCGGCGATGAGTGCAAGAAGCCGAAGGAAATCGATGTCCCGCGCGTAATCAATCTCGGGGAGAAGGGACGGCCGCTCAACGGCGCGCGGTTCACCGCTTCCAGCCGCTGGCCGTTGGAGCAGAAACTGGGCAGCGACTTCAACGCGGCGGTCCGCCAACAACTGGCCGGGGCATCGCCCAAGAAGATCGTGGCGGTGAATTCCGCCCTGCCTCCGGTGCGCGCCACCATTCTCGCGGGGGAAGAGATCCTTAGCGGCGCGGGCACCGGCAAACGCCACACGGACGAGGCGCTCAAGACCGGAACGGACGCGACCGGCAACGCGCTAAAGACCGGCCACGAGGCCACTGCCGGTGCGCTGAAAACCAGCCAGGAAGCTACGGGTAACGCGTTGGGGCGGGCGTTCCGGGCGACGAAGCGATTCCTGACGGGCCGGGAATCCCCCCCCGCTGCGACGAGGGCGGAGGCGTCCATCGAGGGCACGAATGGGGCCCCTGCGCCCGCCTCCCCTTAAGGTGCTTCGGCGCGGCTCTCCCTATTCCCGCGGACGTTCGTCTACCAGCGTATCGGAGAACGTGATCACCGGAAATACCTCCGGAATGTGCGAGTCATAGTGACCATGGCGGTTCCATGCCCAACCGGCGCCAGGGTCAAGCACTTCCCCCTGCCGCCCGATCGTTTGAAAGCGGGAGCAATCGATGCGCCATTCATCGCCCGCGCGCGGCGGCAGAGAGCGGCCATCGGCGAGGTCCCGAAGGCTCTGCCAGGGGATGGCGATCTCCGCGCTCCAGCCTCGGTCTACATCGTCCCGCTTGTTGAGCGTGCCATCGACATGAACGGCGTGGCGCAGGTCGGGGCAATCCCAGTCAAGGAAGCCCCAGCGCTCGCCACGCGGGTGCACATGCCCGCCCACGCCATCAAGCACCAACGTGCGCTGCGTCTCCGCGTCGAACTCGGGCCGGCCCCAAAAGCGGCCGCCCGGATGGTGGGCGTCTTTCCAGATCCAGAACACTTCGTAGATCACGTTCCGGGCGCTGATTTCGAATTCGTAGTAGGTGTCTTTCCCCGCGATAAACAACTCGAGGTCGTTCTCTTCATAAATCTTGCTATCGCGCTCCGTGAGCGTGCCCCAAACGTCGGTCTCCTCGGCGGAGTAGCCCACGTAGAGGCACGTGTCGTCCCACAGCATCCGCACCCGCGTGTCGAACCATGCGGGCTCGCCCGTCACGATATCAACGAACGCATTCGACCGAGGCGCAGCTTGCCATGCCGCTTCCTCCAGCTTGCCATCGATGGTGATTGCCTCCCGCGTACGGTAGCAGGTGTAGCGGGCCACATCTTTCAAAAACGCCATTTCCGGAACTAAGTCCTCCCAGCTCTTAAAAGATTCAGCATAAACGCATCGCAGGCGTACCGCCTAATGCGGCGCCCGGCTACTGGCGCTGTGGTCCAGTACGCGACACTCAAAAAATGTCTATCGCGCCATGCGCTTCTGGATCACAATGGGGAGATCTTTGCGCGAGTGAGGGAATGACGGTATGGATGATTCCGTGGAGCGCTCGTTAGAGGAACTGCGGGCGGAACTGGCGGCGATGGAAGCCCGCTTGCGGGCGTTGGAGCGGCGGGAAGTACGCTTTGGCGGAGCCCTCGTTGGCCGCACCCGCCTGGGTCCGCTTCCCGGCGGCGAAATCGACGAACGCGCAAAAGCCGCACCTCCTCCCGCCGGGCCGATCGGCGCTCCGCCGCCTCCCGTGGCATCAGCAACCTGGCAGGCAGCCGCGGCGTCCACGTCCGTTCCGCCGCCCCCGCCCCTGCGCGAGGCGGGAGCACCCCCAGTGGAGCGAAGCCTGCCGATGCCGGTTCCGATGGAATCGTCCGCCGGACCATCGCTGCCGCCACCGCCCGCGCCCGCCGCGGCAACACGCGCGGAGCCTCGCTCCACGAACGATCTCGAATCGCAGATGGGGCTGACCTGGGTGAACCGTATCGGAGCCGTCACGCTGATTCTCGCGGCCGGGTTTGTCTTCAAGTATGCCGCCGACAACGGGTGGATCGGCCCGTGGGCGAGAGTGCTGGCCGGTCTTGTCGCGGGCGGAATCGCCTGCGCTTGCGCCGAATTGCTGGTACGGCGCGGCCATCGCGTGGTGGCGCAAGGAGTGGCCGGTCTGGGCATTGCGGTCTTCTACCTCTCCTTCTTCGCCGCGTTCCAGCTCTTCGGCTTGCTTCCCCAGTTGGCCGTGTTCGGCATGATGGCGGGCGTCACGGTGCTGGGCGGCGTGCTGGCCGTTCGCTACCGGAGCCAGGCCTTGGCGGTGCTTGCCGCCGCCGGTGGATTTCTCACGCCGGTGATGCTCAGCACGGGGGAGAACCGCCCCTGGGAGCTGAATGCATATCTGCTGATTCTGGCCGCCGGCGCCACCTACCTCGCGGTCCGGCAGCGTTGGCAAGGCCTGGCCTGGATGGCGTATCTCGGGACGAAGGCGCTCTATTGGGCTGGCGTCTTTGAGGATGAAGGCGCAACGCCTTATTACCCCGCGCTGGTGTTCGGGGTGCTCTATTACGCCCTATTTTTATGCACGCCATGGGCCGCCGTGGCCGCGTTGGCGCAGGTGTCCTTTGGCCTCGCGATGCTCACTGCGGGGGCGTGGGCGGAGAACTCCATGTGGAGCTGGCAACTGGTGCTGCCTCTGCTCGTGGGCGTGGCCGTTTCGGTCTATCGCAAACGAGCCGTGGAAGCCGTGGCTGCCATGTTCACGGCTCACGCGGCCACGGCCTTCGGTCTGCTTATGATGTTGGAGGCGAGCGCGGATGTGGCCCTGCCGAAGGATGCCGCCGGCATGGGTGTTCTCATCGCGATCTGGGCCGTGTTCGCCGCGTGGGCGATCATGGTGTGGCTGAGACTCCCGAAGGCGGGTGTGGAGACGGTCGCGGGCGTGTTTGCGATCAACTCCATTGCCTTCGCCGCGGAAGGAATCGCGCTGATGGAAGCGGCTGGCTGGGAAACCAAGGGCGCCTTCGCGTTCGCTCTGGCGGCGCTCCATTGGGGGCTAGGGCTGCCTGCGATCGCCGCGAGCTTTGGCGGGGATCGCTATCGGCCGCTCGCGCGCGCGTTGCAAGGCTTGGGCGTCTTCTTTCTCGCCTGCGCGATCCCCCTGCAACTCCATGGGCCGGTGATCGCGGCGATCTGGGCGGGCATGGGCCTGGCGCTCGCAGGGGCCTCGCAGACCCGCCGCGCCCGTTGGATGGAAGTGGCGGCCTACCTGCTATTCTTCGCCGCGCTGTCCCGGCTTGTGTTCGTGGACCTGCCCGGTATCGGCCCGGATCCGGTCCCGTTCGCGCACGGCGTGTTCTTCACGGCGCTGATCGTGGGGGCTTCGATGCTCGGGGCCGCGTGGTTCTGGGGAGGCGCATCCCATCGTTGGGGCGCCGCATTTGGGGGGCACTTCGTGGTGCTGATGTCGCTCATCGTCGAAACCGTGCGATGGGGCGAGCGCGGCGCGCCGGGCGGCGACAAGCTGATCTTCGTGACGGCCATCGTCTCCGTGATCCTCAGCGTCTATGCAGCCGTGTTGGTGGCGGTGGGCGTGCTCGCCCGCTCACGCGCGAACCGGGTCGCCGGCCTCGTGCTGCTCATGGTTGTCGTCGCCAAGCTCTATCTATTCGACGTATGGCTGCTTGATACCCTATTCCGGATCGTCGCCTTTGGGGTGTTGGGTGCGATGTTGCTGGCAACCTCGTTCCTGTATTCCCGGATGAAGGGCGCAATGCGGGGCCTGCTCGGCAAGGAAGGCGAAGACCGGCTGCCCCCGCCCGCCGCCGGCGAGTTCGGCTAGCCGCTTCGGTACACGGCAAAGTGCCTGTGACATGATAGGCAAGTGACTGGGAACACGC
>JADLCF010000325.1 GCA_020847315.1 Bryobacterales bacterium
CGGCGTACCGCCAGTTGCGGGACACGATCCGATCCGGCGCGGCCGGAAAGCCGATCCAGGCCACGTTCCGCCGGCGCTGCGCCGCGCCGTTCTGGAGCAAGTGGATGTGCGACCCCAAGCTGAGCGGAGGCGCGATCATCGACCTGCTGATTCACGATATCGACTTCGCGATTCACACCTTCGGCGAGCCGGAGAGCGTCAGCGCCGTGGGAGTGGAGGACCTGCCGCGAGGGCTGGACGTGATCACGGCCAGGCTCGCTTACGCCAACAACCTCAACGTCATTATTCAGGGCGGGTGGTATCATCCGAAGGCATTTCCCTTCTCCATGGATTACAACGTGGTTTGCGAGGAAGCCACCTTCGAATTCAGCTCCGCCGGAACCGAGCCCACGCAGTACCTCGTCGATGGGAGCCAGAAGCCGCTTCCGCTGCCGGAACAGGATGGGTACGAGGCCGAGCTGGCCTATTTTGTCGAATGCATTTCCACCGGGAAGCGCCCGGACTTCTGCCCGCCTGAGGAATCCGCGGCCGGGGTCCGGCTAGCCGGGAAATTGAAAGAAGCACGCCAACGAAACGGAGAACGAGTGAAATGAGAGCCGTACGCGAGATGGAACTGGGAGCGATGTTCTGGGCTACGACGACGCCCGTCGAGACGCTGCAGGCGATTAAGGGAACGGGAGTGACCTGCGGGCAACTGGGCTTCGATGGCGGCATCGAACTCAGCGACGAGCTGGCTGCCCAATGGAAGGCGGCGCTCGCAGCCGAAGACTTCCCGATCGTCACCTGCTTCGTTGCCTATAACGGCGAGGAGTATCCGGATATCCCGACTGTCGTGGATACGGTGGGCTTCATCCCGAAGCGGTTCCGGGAAGAACGCATGGCGCGGACACTCGCGGTGAGCGATTTTGCCGCGAAGCTGGGCGTGGGCGCGATCGGCCTGCACATCGGCTGCGTACCGAGCGACGATACGGACGCGGATTATCTGGCCGTGCTCGGCATGGTGCGGGAAATCGCGGATCACGCCGCGGCGCATGGGCAGGTATTCGCGCTTGAAACCGGGCAGGAACCCGCCGCGGAACTGCGGCACTTCCTGACGGACGTGCGGCGCACGAACGTGAAGATCAACTTCGACCCCGCCAATATGATCCTTTACGGTTCGGGCGACCCGATTGAAGCTCTCGGCGTGCTAGGCGATCTGGTGGTGAGCGTCCATGCCAAGGACGGACTCTGGCCCGCGGGAGGCGCGGGCAGTTTGGGCGTGGAGAAAGTACTGGGCACAGGAGATGTGGGCATGCGCCGCTTCGTCGCCAAGCTGCGCGAAATCGGCTACAAAGGCCCGTTGTGCATCGAGCGCGAAGGGGTCACATGGGAGCAGAAGCTGACCGATATCGCGGCAGGGGTGGCCGAACTCAAGGACGCTCTGGCGTAGCTCCGGGCAGCATTTCGAGCGGCCTCATGCAGGGGCTGAAAACGGCGCGATTCTAATGGACGACGGGCTTCCCGGTCTTCCAGGGATGGGAGACAGGGGGCTCGTCGCGACCCTCCAGACGGTCATAGTCGTGGCGCGTGGAGACCGTGCCGAGCGATTGGTTGTAGTAGCTCTCCATGCCGAGAGCCTCGCGGAGATCTTCCTCGAACGCGTGCAATGCTTTTAGTTGCACGGCCTGCGCGGCAACTTTCTTTCCACTATCGGTCTGGAGCGTCATCTGATAGCCGACGTAGACCAGCACCGCCATTTCGGAGCCCATGCGGATGCCGAGGCGGATGAACTTTGGATGGCCTTCCGTACCCATGCGGAAACGCGCCACGCAGAACTCCCTTGACGCGATTGCTTCCTCGCCCTCCCGCTTGACCTCAAAGCCCGCCGCTTCCGCATTGCGGATGTGGTCTTCAAAGGTAAGTACTTTGGCTTTCTCGCGTCGGAAAAACATAAGGCCCTCTCGCTCAATTATGGGCTGAAGAGCCTCTCTGGGGCAATGCGCGCCGCGGGGAGGCACGGGGGCCAGTTGAGAAGGAGCCGGCTGCGCTAGCCTGAGCGTATGCGCGCCGTTCATCTTGCATCGGGTTCGGTCGCGATCCGCGAGTTCGCCACACCCGCCGTTCCGCCGGGATTCGCTCTGCTGCGCCTGCGGCTGGCGGGGATTTGCAATACCGACCTGGAACTGCAACGGGGATACTACGGTTTCGAAGGCGTACCTGGGCACGAGTTCGTCGCCGACGTGGTGGAAGCCGGCGACGCCGCGTGGGTGGGGCGGAGGGTGGTGGGCGAAATCAACCTCGCCTGCGGGAACTGCGTCTGGTGCGAGCGCGGGTTGGGGCGGCATTGCCCGCAACGGAGCGTTCTTGGAATCGTGAAGCACCCCGGCGCGTTCGCGGAGTATTTCACCCTGCCCATTGCGAACCTGCATGAAGTACCGGAATCGATGGCGGATGAAGTGGCCGTGTTCACGGAGCCGGTTGCGGCCGCATGCGAGATTCTCGAGCAGACGGAGGTGGAACCGGGCACGAAGGTGGCGGTGCTCGGGGACGGGAAACTCGGTTTGCTGATCGCAATGGTGTTGCGGCTGCATGGCGCGGAAGTGGATCTTCACGGGCGGCATCCGGAGAAGATGGCGATCGCGGCGGAACTGGGCGCGCGGCCTTGCAAGAAAGGTGAGGCCGGGGGCACGAAGTATCCTCTCGTGGTGGATGCGACCGGTTCCGAGGAAGGCCTTGCCGCCGCGATTTCGCTCTCGGAAGCCCGGGGAACAGTGGTGATGAAAAGCACGGTTGCTCGACCGGTGAGCGTGGACATGGCCAGCGTGATCGTGCCCGAGATCACGCTGCTTGGCTCGCGCTGCGGCCGTTTCGAGGATGCGCTTCCCCTGCTTTCGAGCGGGAGGATGCCGGTGGAACGGTTAATCCAGGCAGTCTACCCGCTTGGCGAGGCCTCGGCTGCGTTTGCGCATGCCTCGCGCAAGGGTACGCTGAAGATTCTGCTGCGGCCGTAAAGGGCTCCCCAGCCCAAGGGGAGATGGCATAGACTGGGCGGGTGATGTCTCACCCGATTTCTCGCAGAACCCTGCTCCGCGGCGCCACGGCGGCCGGCCTGGCAGCGCCACTGGCGCGCGGGCAAGCGAAGCCGCTGAACCTCGTCATGATTTATTGCGACGATCTCGGCTATGGGGATATCGGCTGCTATGGCTCCCCGATCCCGACGCCGAATATTGATTCGCTGGCGCGGGACGGCTTGCGCTTCACGGATTTTCATTCGGGCAACCCGGTGTGCTCTCCGTCGCGGGCGTCTCTGCTGACCGGCAGGCACAATACGCGGGTGGGCGTGCCGCGCGTGTTCTTCCCGCGCGACAACAATGGCCTGCCCACGGATGAGACGACGTTCGCGAGGATGGCAAAGAACAACGGCTACGCCACAGCCTGCGTGGGCAAGTGGCATTTGGGGCACAAGCACCCGCACCTGCCGACGGATCACGGGTTCGACGAATACTTCGGCATCCCTTACTCGAACGACATGAGCCCTCGCTGGCTGATGGATGGGGACAAGGTGATCGAGGAGCAGGCCACGCTCGAGACGCTCACGCCGCGCTACACGGAGCGGGCTGTGCAGTTCATCGAGAAGGCCAAGGACAAGCCCTTCGTCCTCTATTTCGCGCACACGTATCCGCACATTCCGCTGGCGGCGTCGGCGCGGTTCCGGGGAAAGTCGAAACAGGGGCTCTACGGGGATGTGATCGAGGAACTCGACTGGAGCGTGGGCGAGGTGCTGCGCGCGCTCGACCAGAACGGAGTGGCAGACCACACGCTGGTGATTTTCGCGAGCGACAACGGACCCTGGTATCAGGGCTCTTCCGGGCGGCTGCGCGGGCGCAAGGGGATGACCACGGAGGGGGGCATGCGCGTACCGGGGCTGTTCCGGCTGCCGCGCGTGATTCCGGCGGGACGGGTGACGAACGCCTTCGCGAGCGTGATGGACATTCTGCCGACCTTCGCGGCAATGACCGGCATGAAGCTGCCGGGGAAGCCGATCGACGGTGTGGACATTACGGATATTCTGCGCGGGTATGCCACGGAGGCGGAGCGCGCGCAACCGTTCCTGTATTTCGACGGATGGGACGCCCAGTGCAGCCGCGCCGGCAAGTGGAAGCTGCACTTCGCGCGGCGGAATGATTTCATCTACAGCCCTTCTCCGCAAGGCGGGCCGAAGACGCTCGCGCTGCGGCCACCGGAACTCTACAACCTGGAGTTGGATGCCGACGAAAGCTACGATGTCGCGGCGGAGAATCCGGAGGTGGTAAAGCGGTTGATGGCGCAAACCGAGGCCATGCTGGCGGGCTTCCCCGAGGAAGTGAAAGCGGCGCGGGCGAAGGTGCTTGCCACACCGACGGGGCCGAGCGAACCGGGGAGGCTGCCGCACGAAAAAGTGGCCAACTGACGCGATCGCGGGCCTGGCGCACTCGGACCCCGCGCCGGAACAGCCGGGGCTTGGCCGGCCATGCGCCCAAGATCGCAGCTAACCACTATGGTTAGCGAAGAATTGCTGCCGGTGCCGTTCGGCGACCGCTTGCAGGCGGGCCGCCACTTTGGGGTGTTTTTCGAGCACGTTCGTGGTTTCGAAGGGATCCTTCTCCATATCGAAGAGGCTGAGCCCGATCTTTTCCTGGCGGTACTCGCCAGCGGCGCCATCGTTGCCCGCTTTAACGAGCACACGGTAGGGGTGGGGGAGATGGAGTTTCCAACGGCCGTCCGCGCTCACCACTCCCTCAAAATTCGGGCCGGTGGAGAACGGGTAATACTCGTGGGGATTTCTTGCACCGGGTTTACCGGATACGAGAGCCCACACGTCGCGCCCGTCAATCGGGTTTGACGGGAGCGAAGCACCGGCAAGCTTCGCGAACGTGGGGAGCACATCGACGGTGCTCCAGTAGCGGGTGGACGTGCCGCCCGCTTTCACCTTCCCCGGGTAACGGAGGGTGCAAGCGCTGCGCGTGCCGCCATCGAAACTGGTTCCCTTGGCTTCGCGGTACGGAGTCTTGCCGGCATGATTGCCGTAGGAGGTCCATGGGCCGTTATCCGAGGTGAATAGGACCAGCGTGTTCTCCTCGACTCCGGCTTCCTTGAGGGCCTTCGTGATTTCGCCGATCGACCAATCGATCTCCATCATGACGTCTCCATAGAGCCCCGCCCCGGATTTGTCCCTGAACCGGTCGCTGCAGAAGAGCGGCACGTGGGGCATGCTGTGGGGCACGTAGAGGAAGAATGGATTCTCTTTGTGGCGGCGAATAAAATCGACGGCGTGCGCGGTGTAGCGGGAGGTGAGCGAAGTCTGGTCCGCGGGGGTAACCCGATCAATGATAACTTTGCCGTTCTCCCAGAATTGGAGGGGATACTTCGCGTAGTTTTCCGGGTGCTGCGGATGATACTCCCACATATCGTTCGAGTACATGAGGCCGCAGGATTCATCGAAGCCGCGCGCGGGCGGGCGGGTATCGGGCTGATCGCCGATGTGCCATTTACCGAAAACGGCCGTCTTATATCCGGCGGATTGCAGGACATTCCCAAGCGTGGCGTAAGAAGGGTCAAGCCCGCGCGCCCGCGGCCCATGGGCGCCGAAGACTTTGGTGCGGCCGGGGTAGCAACCGCTCATCAGCGCGGAGCGCGATGCCGAGCAAATAGCCTGCGGCACATGAAAGTTCGTGAACCGGCAACCTTCGGCGGCCAGCTTCACGGCATTCGGAGTGAGGTAGGATGGCGTTCCGAAGGGATGGAAATCCGCGTAGCCGGAATCGTCGAGAAAGACGATGACGAAATTGGGACGCTTCGCGGGCGCGGCGGCGCGGGATGCGGGGGCGGCCATGCCGAGCGCGGACGTCATCAGGAAGCGGCGGCGGTCGATGGGTTTCGGCACGTTGGGACCCTCCTCCGGGTGGTTTGCGCCGGAAGCGAACCCTTCATGTGGGTTCGCTTCCAGCATGGAACGGTTCAGCCGCGGGGGCGGCCATGTGGAGCGGTGCTACACGTCGCAGAGACGGATGGCTTCGTTCAGCGAGGTAATCGGGTCCCGCTTGGGGATGAATTCGTGCGCGAAGTAACCGGAGTACCCCGTTTCGACGATCGCTTTCGCGATGGCGGGGTAATAAAGCTCCTGCGTTTCGTCGATCTCATTGCGGCCGGGATTCCCGCCAGTGTGGTAGTGAAAGTAGTACTTGTGGTTTTCCTTGATGGTGCGGATGACGTCGCCTTCCATGATTTGCATGTGGTAGATGTCATAGAGCAGGCCGAACATGGGCGAGCCCACGTGCTTCGCCAGTTCCACGCCCCAGACGGACTTGTCGCACATGTAGTCCTTGTGGTTTACCTTGCTGTTCAGCAGTTCCATCACAATCTGAACACCGGTGGCTTCGGCCATCGGCAGGAGCTGTTTGATGCCAATGGCGCAGTTCTCGAGCCCTTCGTCGTCCGCCATTCCCTTGCGGTTGCCTGAGAAGACAATCACATGGGGAGCGCCAACCGCCTTGGCATCTTCGATCATCGTCTTCATCCGGGCGACGATTTGCGGATGATTCTCCTTGCGATTCAGGCCATCGGGGATGGTGGTGGGCCCAGGGACCATGGTGGGGATGAGGCCGTACTTCGTGATGGTGGGCCAATCCTCTTTCCGCGCCAGATCGATGCTCTTGAGCCCAGCCTCCGCGCAGGCCTTGGCGAAATCGTCGATGGGGATCTTGTCGTAGCACCAACGGCAGGCGCTCTGCTTCAGGTTCCCCTTGCGCGGCGCGGCCTGGGCCGGAATCGCTTGCGGGGCCAACACAGCCGCCCCCGCGGCGGGTAGGAAGGTTCTGCGCTTCATGGGCAATATCCTATCAGCGGAAGGGCGTGGCGGGAAGAGGCATTCGCACGAGGCGCTTCGCCCCGCGAAAGGCGATGCGAGAAGATAGCAGGGATGAAGAACGCTTCCGCCTCCCCAATCCAGATTTTCGGCATCAAGAACTCCGCGGCAACCCGGGCCGCCGAGCGTTTCTTCAAGGAGCGGCGCATCGCGACGCAGATGGTGGACTTGAAGCAGCGGCCCATCGCGCCGGGGGAGATCAAACGCTTCATTGAGAAGTTCGGGTGGGATGCGCTGCTCGATAGGGAGGGCGCCGCTTACGTGGATGCGGGGCTCAAGTACATGCGGCTGCCCGACCCGGAATTGCTCGCGAAGATCGAGCGGGAACCTCGATTGTTGCGGCTTCCGCTGGTGCGCGGGGGGAAACGGTTGGCGGTGGGGCAGGATGACGCGGCATGGAAAGGGATGCTCGAGGGATAAGGCGAGCCGCCGATTTCCGGGCGTGGGAGACCGGGTGGCGGCGCGCGCTCCCGATACAATAGAGTTAGCGCGAACCGAGAACTCGAATGACTGCAAACGTGTTGCCCGACGAGACCCGCACGGCTTACGAGAACGCCCTGGAAGCGGCGGCGAAGTTGTGGGGAATCGACCTTTTTTATTGGGATATTTTCGGCAAGAAGCACCATGCGAAACCGGAAGTGGTGAGCGCGATTCTCGCCTCGCTGGGCGTCGCAACCGGGAGCCTGAAAACGCTCAACGCCGCGATCGAGGCGAAGCACGCCGAGGAGTGGAGCACGCTGTTGCCGGCGGTGGAGGTGGTGGGACGGCACCCGCAGGCGCCGGCGTGGCTGAATCTGCCGGATACGCTCGAAGGGGAATCCCTGCTCGTGACCTTTCAGTGGGAGGACGGGACGGTGACAGCATATCCCCATGCGGCAGGAACGCTTGAGGTGCTGGGCCGGGCGTCTTTCGGCAAGCAAGGGTACAGCCGGCGGCGGATTCCGCTTCCAAATGACACGCCGTTTGGCTACCACCGGATGCGCGTCGACGCGGGGAGACCGAGTTATGTAGCAGCCACGGCGGAAACCGACCTGATTGTGACGCCGGACCGAGCCTATCAGCCACCGGAACTGGCCGGAGAGGGCAAGTTGGCCGGATTGGGAGCAAGCCTCTACGGGCTTCGTTCGCATCGCAATTGGGGCTGCGGCGATTTTACCGATCTGGATGCGCTCTGCCAGTGGACCGCGAAGGAGTTGCATGCTTCCTTCGTGGCGCTGAACCCGCTGCACATCATCGCGAACCGGCTGCCATACAACGCCAGCCCGTATCTGCCGATCAGCGTCTATTTCAAGAATTACCTGTATATCGATCTCGAGCGGATCCCCGAGTTCAAGACCGCCCCTCTCGCGCAAAGAGCGTTTTCCACGCGCGGCGTGCAAGCGCGAATCGAGAAGCTGCGGCAGGACGAACTGGTGGATTATGAAGGGCTGGCGCGGCTAAAGACCGGCATGCTTGCACTCACGTTTCTCGCGTTCCGCAAGGAGTGGAAGAATGGCTCCGCGCGCGGGAGAGCATTTGCGGCCTGGGTGGAAGAGCAGGGCGATCTACTCGATGGGTACACGACGTTTTGCGCTCTCGACCGCGTGCAGCACCGGATGAACCCGGAGGTCTGGATTTGGCAGGATTGGCCGGAAGAGTATCGGGACCCGGAATCGGAAGCGGTGAAGGCGTTCGCTAAGAGGCGCAAGCATCTGCGGCTTTTCTATGCGTGGGTGCAATGGATTGCATTTCAGCAGTTGGAAGAGGCGGGCAAGGCGGCTGTATCGAACGGGCTGGCGATCGGGTTGTATCACGACTTGGCGCTGGCCACGGACCATTGTGGAGCGGATGTCTGGAAGCAGCGAAAGTTTTTTGTGACGGGTTGCCGGGTGGGCGCGCCGCCGGACGATTTCTCGCCGGAGGGCCAGGATTGGAGCTTCCCGCCGCCGAACTTCCTGGAGCATCGAAGAACCGGGTACAAGCTCTTCCGGGAAGCGCTTCGCCGCAATATGACCGCGGGCGGCGCGCTGCGGATCGACCATGTGATGCGCTTCTTCCGGCTCTATTGGATCCCCTCCGGGTTCAGCGCGAGCGAGGGGACGTACGTGCGCGATTTTTCGGAAGACCTCGTGCGGATTCTGGCGCTCGAGAGCGTGCGCCACCAGGTTCTGGTGGTGGGGGAGGATCTCGGCACGGTGGAGCCGGCGACGCGCAAGACGCTTGAGCGATTTGGAATCCTGAGCTACCGGCTTTTCTACTTCGAGCGCGGAGGCGACGGAGAGATGAACATGCCGGAGCTATACCCGGCGGAGGCGCTGGTGGCAACTTCGACGCACGACCTGCCGACGCTCGCCGGAAGCTGGATCGGGCGGGATATCGAAGCGCGCGATTACGCGGGACTGCTGCCGGTGCATGAGGTGTATGAGCAGCAATGGGCGGAGCGGCGCAAGCTGAGACAGGCCATTCTGGACGCCCTGTTCGCCGAAGGTTTGATGCCAAGCTATTACACGCGCAACGCCTCCGAAATTCCAGAGCTCACCGGGGAACTGCATAACGCCGTGGTGGCATACCTCGCGCGCACGCCGTCGAAGCTGCTGCAATTGAACCAGGAGGACCTGACGAAGCAACTCGACCAGCAGAACCTGCCGGGCAGCACCGGGCAATACCCGAACTGGCGGCGCAAGA
>JADLCF010000326.1 GCA_020847315.1 Bryobacterales bacterium
AAGAGGAACTGAAGCGTGGGGTTCATGGGGAGATCGATGAGATTTCCTGGCAGCGCAAGAATGAGGTGCTGTCGAAACAGAGCCAGCCGTTGAGGGATAGCAAGCTGCTGCGGGCCTACCTGCGGGCTTCTTATATCGACACCATGACGCTCTTCCTGCACGGGATTTGCTGCGACATCGACGTCGAGCCGAGCCCGCGGCAGATTCCCAGTGTGGAAATTCGGCGTCGCCTCGAACTGCTTCGCCGCTTCTACCCGCTGGGCGAAGGATATGCTTTGTTTCCGGAAGAGATCGGCGGAAGAAAAGCCTTGCGCGATGAACGGCGCGGGACTCCCGGCGAATGGGGCGGGGTGGCCGCGGCCGCCAAGGATGCGCCGCGGGTGGAGCGCCTCGACGAGCAGGAAAAGAACAAGGAATTATAGGAAGTTCCGGGTTTTCTCCAGCGTCCCGGAACAGCGGAAATGGCAGCGAATTCCGGATTCCAAGGTCAGGCAGGAACCATGAGTCAACCTCTTCCCGTGGCGGTCATCGGCGCGGGCAGCTTCGGCCAGAACCACCTCCGCGTGCTCACTGAGATTCCCGGCGTCCGTCTGGCCGGGCTTTTCGACGCCAGTCCGGCGCGCGCGGCGGAAATGGGCGCGCAGTTTCAGTGTCCCGTCTTCCCGAGCCTGGAGGAAGCTGCCGGGGCCGCGCAAGCCGCCATCGTTGCCGTGCCCACGGTGTTCCACGCGGAAGTGGCCGGGGCATTGTTGCGGCGCGGATTGGATGTGCTCATTGAGAAGCCGATCGCCTCTTCGGTTGAGGAAGCGCGGACGCTCATCGAACTCGCCTCGCGCCACCAGCGCATCCTGCAGGTGGGACATCTTGAACGATACAACCCCGCACTGCTGGCCTTGCGGAAGGAGATAACACTCCCGCTGTTCTTTGAGATTCACCGGATGAGTCTGTTTACGCCGCGCAGCCTGGATATTGACGTGGTGCTGGATCTGATGATCCACGATCTCGATATCGTGCTATCCGCCGTTGGGGAATCGCCGGAAGAGATTCGGGCCTCCGGCATTCAGATTCTCTCCGGGAAAGTGGATATCGCCAACGTGCGGCTGGCCTTTCCCGGCGGCTGTGTCGCAAATCTCACGGCCAGCCGGGTCTCCACCGATAAAGTGCGTAAGCTGCGGCTTTTTCAGCCTTACCAGTATTTTTCGGTGGACTACACGCGCCGCGAAGGGGTGGTGTTTGAGGTCGACCGGCAAGACCGCCGTATCGGCTTCCGCCAACTCGACGTCCAACCAGGAGAGCCGCTTCGGTTGGAGGTGGAAGATTTCGTGCAATGTGTGCGGGAGCGGCGAACTCCGATGGTGGATGGCGAAGCGGCCTGCCGCGCCCTGAAGGTAGCTCATGAGATCCTTGATAAAATTGAGGAACACGGGCATTTGGTGGAGCAAAGCGTGCTGGCTTTTGAAGCGAAGGCCGCGCGGGAGTCTGTGCCGCGAAGCGAACCCGGCTCCATTGGGAAACGGGAAGAGCCGTTTTGAACCATTGGACGCCGGGGTGGAAGCTCTCAAATCAAACTTCATCGCAAGGCGGCAAAGGACCGCGCGTTAACGGTCTTCGCGGGCGAAGCAATGCTCTCTATCGGGTTGAATGAATCTTCGGCGCTGGCACACCTGATGAAGGACGAAAGTCCGGAATCGGTGGCGCGGCGCCGATGGGGGTTCGCGCTATCCGGGCTGGTGCATGCGATTGGGGTGCCGCTCCTTGGGCTGGTGACGTTTCAAGCGGCTTCCTACCGGCAGGCTCCGGAGATTGTAATGCCGCGCGTGGCGGTGACGCCGCTCGTGGCGCCTCGCCTCCGGCAGCTCACCCAGAAGGATCCGAATACGGGCCATGTCAGCCCGGAGATCAATCTGGAAAGTCTGCTTCCCCGTCCGAAAATTGAGCAGAATCCGGGAGCGCGGCCCCAACCCCGGCAGATGGCTTCCCTGCCACCCATGGGCGCCACCTTGGGCGACAGGCCATCCGAGCGAATGGAAGCTCCCAAGATCGACGCCCCGCTCAGCCCGGCGCCGCAATCGCCGGCCCCCGCTCTGGGGAGCCCCGTCGCGCCGGCCCCGGCCGAGCCGCCGAAGGTCCTGGCGCCTTCAAAGCCGGAGATCCGCTTTGAGAAGCCAGGGGCGATGACAGGCACGCCTCGCGGGCAATCTCAAATCCCGGTTCCCAATGCTTCGGTATCCGAAGCGATTCGCGTGGCCTCTCAGGGGCGTGGCGGGGGCGGCAGCCAAGTGGTGGAGGACTTTTCTCCACCCTCGCCTCTGGGCGGAGTCTCGTCGACGCCTACCCGCTCTCGCGGCTCGGTGGAACTGCTCAGTGATCCGAACGGCATCGATTTCAAACCTTACCTGATCCAGGTGCTGGCAGCGGTAAAAAGAAACTGGTTCGCGGTGATGCCGGAGAGCGCGCGCTTCGGCCGCCGCGGCCAGGTGCGCATCCAATTCGCGATCAGCCGGGATGGGGGCGTTCCCAAGCTGGTGATCGCGAACAGCTCCGGATTCGAGGCATTTGACCGCGCCGCCGTGGCGGGCGTGAGTGCATCCAACCCCTTCCCCCCGCTTCCGCGGGAGTTTCAAGGCAGCGAAGTCCGGCTGCAGTTCACGTTTTCGTACAATGTTGATAACTAGGCTGCGGGCAGACCGCGGCTTGGTGTACAGTTCCGTGGAAGCCGGGGTACCTGCCGTCGGCCGGCTTCGTTCTCATGCGCCCCGCCAATTCAAATCGGTTGTTCATTGCCATTCTCCTTTACGGCGTATTGGCTGCCTCCTCCTTTTTCACGCTCAGTGGGGATGTCCGCATTGTGGTCTTGATCTTTTTCGTGGGGCTCACGCTCAAGACGTGGCTCGCGCAGGAGCGCGAGAAGCTCTATGCGAGTGAAGAGGCGGAGCGTGGCGAATCCCCGGAAGAACCTTAGAGCGCGCTCGTTTCCGTGGTACAGCAGTTCCAGTCCGTCTAAGGCAATTGCCGGATTTCCTCGTTCCACAATGGAACGCCGCTCCCGTTTGGGATTCAATTCGGTTCAAAATGGCACGTGAGCAGGCCCTCAAGTACCACTCGATCTAATTAGAAATTCAGGTGATTTTCCCTTTGATGCTAGGGGAATAGCCTATCAAATTCAGCAATTTACCCGGATGACCTAAGCTCTGATCCGTTGAATAATGGGTTTTCAAATCAATTGGTGCTATGTGGCCCCTGAACTGCAATGCAGAGGTTGCATAGCAAAAAATAGTGCGAACGCTCGATGACGGATGCACAACGGAATCGCGCGTCTCACGCACAGGAAAGCATTGAAAATGGCAGTACATTGCGTCGCGACGGCTTGCTGCGAGGGTCCTCCCCTTCCTGCACCGGCAAACAGAACATTACCCATTCCTCTCACCCGCGAACAGCGCGAAGGCCAGGCGATTCGGGATCGACGTATCCTTGACAACCTCCACCTGGCAAGAATTATCGCCATTCGCATATATGAGGGCCTTCCGATTCACCTGGAACTCGAAGAGTTGATCCAGGTGGGCACCCTTGGTTTGATCGACGCCGCCGCGCGTTTTGACGATTCCAAGAACGTTTCCTTCCCCGGATATGCTAAACACCGGATTCGCGGGGCCATCCTCGACAGTCTGCGCGATATGGATTGGGCCTCCCGCGACCAGCGGAAGCGATGCAAGCAAGTGGATTCCGCCACCCGGAAACTCTCCGGCCTCCTTCAGCGCAATCCGACCGATGCGGAGATTGCCGAGGAAATGGGGATTGAACTGGAGAAGTGGCACCAGATCGCGGGCAGGCTGCGGAACCAGGGTCCTATATCGGCGACCTCGCGGCCACCGGGACAGGATGACTTGCCGGAACCAGAATTTCCTACCGAGGAATCGGAGCACCCGGATGCCGTCTACAAGCGAAACCAGATTGCCGACGCTCTCCGTGAGGCCATCCATGCTTTGCCCATCCGGTATCAGACCGTAGTGACCATGTACTACACCGATGAAATGACGATGAAGGAGATCGGAGGTGTGCTGGGGGTCAACGAAAGCCGGGTCTCGCAGATCCACAAGTCCGCGCTTCAAAAGATGGCGGTCGTCCTCGAAATGAACGGGATCTCTGCCGCAGCGGCTCTCTAACCGGGATGGAGCCTCAGCGCGGTTCCCCTTTCTGCAGGGGCGGTGCGGCACGGTAACTGGTTGCCCTCTCCGGAGTGAGTCGCTGACGTGGCCCGAATGTATCGCGGGCGCGAATGGGTGCACTGAGAACGACACCCGAGCGCGCCGTCGAAAAGAGCCGGTGTTTGCCGGCCCTGTGCGCGTGGGGTGATTCCGATCTCAGAATGGAACGGCGGGGGCTTGGTTCTTTGACGGGAAGTCCGGGTTCTCCACGCGGGATGTGCGGAAGAGCGTTTCCAACTTTGCAACGATGTCGGGGTGCGCGGCGGCAACGTCCTTCGTTTCCCCGATGTCGTCCTTGAGATGGAACAACTCCGTCTTGAAGGCGGGGCCTTGCCGCACGAGTTTCCAATCCCCCCGGCGGACCGCCTGGTGAAAGCCGCGCTCGTGGAACTCCCAATAGAGGTGGTCGCGGGCCGGTGTACCGGTTCCAAGCAGCACGGGCGTAATGGATACGCCGTCGATCTCTGCCGGCGCGGGCGTGCGCGCGAGTTCCGCGGCGGTGGGCAGCAGATCCCAGAAGGCCCATGGGAAGTCGCTTACCGCGCCGGCCCTGATCTTGCCAGGCCAGCGGGCGATGGTGGGCACGCGGATACCGCCTTCATACAGATCGCGTTTGAGACCTCGAAGCGGGCCGTTGTCGTCAAAAAATTCGGGATTGTGGTGGCCCTCTTTGTGCGGGCCGTTGTCGCTCGTGAAAAACACCAGCGTATTTTCATCAAGGCCCCGTTCTTTCAGCTTGGCGAGCAACCTGCCGATATCCGCGTCCATCCGGCTGATGATGGCGGCGAAGGCCTTTTCGGCATCCGGCCAGTCTTCGCTGGCGTATTCGCCGAAGTCCGGGGAATCGATTCCGTTGTCGTCGATCTGCCCGCGTTCGTTGTTTGCATGGGGCGTGGTATACGGCAGGTAGAGAAAAAATGGCTGGTCCGCCGATTGCCGCGCGACGAATTCGATTGCCTTCTGCCCAAAGAGGTCGTTCGTGAAGACTTTTCGCCGGTTGAACCAGTTCTCCTTGAGGAAGGTCTCCACTTTGTTGTCCCAGATGTGTTCGGGAAAAGAATTGTGAGCAAATACCTGGTTGAGATAGCCGAAGAAATGGTCAAAGCCCCGGTCATTAGGATGACTTTCGGCGTCGAAGCCGCCAAGCCCCCATTTGCCGTAAAGCGCGGTGCGGTAGCCGGCGCGTTTGAGCACCTCTGCCACCGTGAGTTCGGACTTCTTCAAGCCGCGTTCCGGCCACGCATTTCCCCGCACCGTCGCATGGCCCGTATGTTTTCCCGTCATTAACGCGCAGCGCGAGGGCGCGCAGACGGTCGTGCCCGCGTAGGCATCGGTAAATCGCATGCCCTCGGCGGCCATCCGGTCGAGATTGGGGGTCTTGATTCGCTTCTGGCCGAAGCAGCCGAGAGTCCCGTAGCCCAAGTCGTCCGCCATGATGAACACGATGTTCGGACGTGGCGCCTGCCCGAATGCAGAGGATGCAAGGAATGGAGATGCAGCCGATGCGGCTAGAAACCGCCTTCGCGTGAGTGGAGAATGGGCCATCAGAGACTCCTGTGGAGCGAGATGCTTCGTTGCCGGCAACGGCGCGCCGTCGAAGGGTGATCGTATCCGGCGGAACGGATTGAGTCAAGGCCGTCGCGCGCCATTGCGAAAGCACCGATGCGTTTCGTGACTTGCCCCCTCTTGCGTCGATCCCGCGCCTTGACATCTTCAAGCGGCTTGACGGAAGATGCGGATTGCTTTGGGGCCAAGCGGATTTGGGGCCAAACCGAGCGGCTGCATGCCTGCTGCCCCCCGCCCGTTGCATGCACCCTGCTTCCCAATCGAATGAGCCTCAGTGCAGAACCGGAGAACCCGACATGAAAGTGCGAGCTTCGATCAGGCGATTTCCCTGGATTGCGATTCTGAGCGCCATTGGCTTGTTGACCGGCTGCGCCGAGCAAAACGCCGTTAAGGAGAAAACCGTGCCTCCGACCCTCGAATCGAAGCCCTATGGCAAGATGCCATCCGGCGAGGAAGTGACCCTCTACACGCTCCGGAATGCCCGAGGGATGGAGGTCGGCGTCATCGACTACGGCGCGATCCTCACTTCGGTAAGAGTGCCCGATTCCAAGGGCGAGTTGGCCGATGTTGTCTTGGGATTCGATTCCCTCGACGGCTATCTGGGCACGCAGCCGTATATGGGCGCCACGGTGGGCCGCTATGCCAACCGGATCGCCAAGGGCAGGTTCACCTTGAACGGAAAGGTGTACTCGCTTGCCGTCAACAATGGAGCGAATGCACTGCACGGGGGCATCAAGGGCTTTGATAAGAGAATGTGGAGCGCGATCGCAAAGAATTCCGATGCCGGCCCCTCCGTCGAGCTAACCTACGTCAGCCCCGATGGCGAAGAAGGCTATCCCGGCAAGCTCACCACGGTTGTCACCTACACCCTGGGCAACGACAACGACATCCGGATTCACTACGCGGCAAACACCGGCGCCGACACGGTTCTGAACCTCACCAATCACTCCTACTTCAACCTGGCGGGAGCGGGCAAAGGCACGATCCTCGACCACATGGTGACGATTCAGGCGGACCGCTTCACTCCGGTGGATAGCGGGCTGATTCCCACCGGGGAACTGAAGAGCGTCGAGGGCACCCCCTTCGATTTTCGTACTCCCGCCGCGATTGGCGGGCGAATCGACGAGACAGCCGATGAGCAGATCAAGCTGGGAGGCGGCTACGATCACAACTTCGTTCTCAATGAGGGGAGCGGAGAGGTTCGCCTCGCCGCCAAGGCCAGGGAACCGGTGAGCGGCCGCGTGATGGAGGTCTTCACGGACCAACCGGGCATGCAGTTCTATACGGGGAACTTTCTCAATGGTTCCGTCACCGGCAAAGAGGGCATCCGGTACGGTAAGCGTTTCGGGTTCTGCATGGAAACCCAGCATTTTCCCGATTCTCCCAACAAGCCGGAGTTCCCTTCCGTGGTGCTGAAACCGGGCGAGACCTTCGAATCGACGACGGTCTACAAGTTCTCCACGGATGGAAACAAGTAGCGGGCAGGCCCGATCGCAGCCGGTGAGTCTGGCGGCAGTCTGCGGCATGCCGCTTCCCTTCGACGAAACGAATCAGGATCGCCACTATCAGGGGTGGGCGCCGGCCACGCCCCACCTGGGTGAGTGTCTCCGGAAGATTGGCCCCGGCTATCGACGAAGGACGCGCTCCGCGGTCAAACCGCTGATGACGTCGCGCGCCCGGATGCGCCAGGCGCCGGTGCGATCGTTAAGCGCGAAGGGAATCTCGATCTGGGCCATCCCTTCCCGGATCGTGTAGTTTGAGCCGTAATGCCGAATTGTCTTGCCCGAGGGGTCGATCACTTCGACGCGCGCCACCGAGCGATCCACCGGTAGGCCATCCTGGTCAGTGAGCCTGAGCGCCAACGCCGGAGTGATTTCGAGTTTCTCGATTCGGGTGCTTCGTTCCAGAAGAAGCAGAGGGTTTGAGGCGGAAACGTCGATCGTCTTCGCGGCGATTCCCCCGCGCAGCAGGTCGTAGCGCACTGCATTCGTGGGCGGCAATGCGACGCTGGCCGGATCCGTGGGCAATGCGCCAATCAGGCGGGATGTTCCGAATGCGCGCACAGTGGTCAGATACGGCCCCGGAAGCGGGAACGCGGGTTCTACGCGAATCGGCCCCGGCGCTTGGTGGAGTATGCCCTTGTGCCCCGCCGCGAAGAGGGGCGCCGGCCGCCAGTGGCAGCGCTCATCCATCCGGCCGGTCTGCTCGTCGGCGTACACCGTGCCTCCACGGGCGACGAAGCCTTCGATGGCCCGCGCTTCGGCATCGGAAAGGGCGATCGAGTAGGGAAGGATGAGAACTTTGTACTTCTCCAGCTCCCCGCTCTCGATCTGCGGAGTCGCCAGAAACCGGAACTGAATGCCCTGGCGCTCCAATGCTTTCACCCACTCGTCCCGGCGCTTGACCAGGCTGACATAATTCTTCGAAGTTCGATTCACATTGGCGATCGCCGGGAGAATCTTGCCGTCCTGGATCCATGCGCCGCGAATGCTCGCCATCGAGAAGTGGATCGCCACTCCATCCTCGCGCACCGTGGAGTTCATTAATACTCGGCCAATGCCGGATTGAATTTTTCCGAAAGCCTCGGCCAGTTCCTTGCCTTGTTCGCTCAGCGTCAAATCCGGATTCAGGATCGTGTAGTGCCAGAAGATGGAAGCGCCCGTATGCCCATAGAACAGCCGTTCCCACTGCTCGTGGTGAAGCGCTTCGCCCGTAAGGCCGTAACCGGTAAAGCCAGTCAGCAGGATGCCGGGGCGGAAAAGATAGTGCATTGCGTTCTGATTGCCGCCTGAATACGGTTGCAGATAATCGATGATCTGGTCGATCTCGTACCAGTTGGCTCCATTATGCGCCGTGGGGACCTGGGTGCCGGAGATCGACGAAGGCGCGCCGGGGTCGATTTCGCGCACGATGTCGCGGGCCTTGTGCAGCGCATCAATGAACTCTCGCTCCATATAGACGCGGTGATCGGACCAGGGTGCGTAGTTGCCGTGCCGCTGGGCCTCCTCGGTGGTCATTGGCACGACATCCGCCCAGCCAGTGAAAGATGTGCCCCAACTTGCGTTCAACACAGGGAGCGAATCATACTCGCGCTGCAACCAGGCGCGGAAGCCGGCCAGCGCGTCCGGAGACCAACCAACATCGAACGCATCGGTGTACGTGGTGAGCGAAGATTCGTCCGCCAGATAATAGGCGAGCGGCTTCAGAGGGGCGAGTTTGCCAAGCCGCGCGTCGAGATCGCCCCTGAAGTTGCGGTCGAAATCCGGCGCCTGCAGAATGACGTTGCGGGTCAGGTATTTCTTGTCCTTCGTTTCCGCGTAGGCGGCCTTCCGCTTTGCGTAGGCATCGCTGCGGTAGGCATAGATCCCAAATACGTCGTGCAATCCTGCGCTCGCAATGATGCGGAAATTGCGCTGGGCGCTCGAGAGCGTGGTGATGCCCACGCGACGAAACTGCGCGTCCAACGCCGGGATCCACGGCTGCAGACTCGGTGGGCCGTACCACGGCATGATCACTTCGTAGTCTTCCCACTTGCGATTCGAAGAAGCGAAGGTTACGGGCAGCTTCGCGTCGCCGGCGTGGAGAAAGCCGGAATGCGTGAGCGGGCGGCCGGCCTTGAGCGCCACCCGGCCGCTGCCCTCGGCCCTCGCAATCACGCGGTCGAACCCGTCCAGCAGTTCCACCTTCGCCCGGCCCGCGCCGCCCCAACTCACATCGATCGAGTCCCCTTCTGCGATCAGTGTTTTCGATGCGGTCAGTTCCTGAACCTCCCGCGTTCGCGCTGGAGGCACGGGAACCTTCCACGCGCCCGGAGCATCGGCTTCCCGCCCTGCCGCGTAGATCAGGCTGCGGACCAGCAATGCATAATACGCCTCCCATTGCTCCGGCGCCACAAAGCCTTTGGCGGATTGCGGCAGCAGCCAACTGATTCCCGCATTCACATAACCGAATGCGATCACCCGGCCCTTGCCTTGTTTGCGAACGGCAATCACGGGAGTTCCCGATGCGTTTGAAGCAAGTATTTGCGCATCCGGCGATGCCTCGTAGCGATAGTTTGCGACGTGCTCGAACGGAAAGGAGGCAATCGGTATGGGTTGGGTGATGTAGTGGCTTTCTCCCTTCACCCACGCTCCCGATTCCGGTTTTCCCGGCTCCACCGTCGCGCTATCTCCCACCGGCTCCCCCGCCGTCACCGGGCGCAGCGGAGAGATTTCGTGATCCATGGGGCGAATCAATACGAGCCCCGCGCCTTCGTTCACCCGGCGCAACAATGCTTCGCGCGTCCTGGGCGTGAAGCGGTTCCAACCGTGGTTGACGGGCAGCAGGATGGCATCGAAATGCTTGGGGCCGGTGAGTTCGGCTTCGAGATAGGAGTAGATCAGGTCGAGGTTGCCACGCTCGGCCCGCGCGCCGTAATCTCTCCCGAAGGACATCGTCCATTTGTTGATATCCCAGCTTGGGTCGATGCTGACCGTGGTGAGGTCGAGGGAAAGCCGCTCGGCGAGTTCCACGAGGGTTCGCCCCTCAGACACCGTGGGGACGGCCATCAGCCGGATAGGTCCCCCTCTCAGCGGCTTGGCCCACGCCGTGTGGGGCGTCTCGATCTCCAGGGTGTAAGGCGCTTCAAATCGCGCGCCGCTGCCCGCGCGCTGGCCCATGCCCACGTCTTGCGCCCCGGCACTGGGGACAATACCGATACACAGAAAGGCGGTGAGGAGAATGCGCGTCATGAGTTCAGGCCCAATATATCGCTCTTTCCGGAGGAATTGAGAGTACTGCGCACGCTCGTACAACTTCCCGTGGCATGCTGGGTGGAAACTTTCCGAAATGGTTCTGTTTGCCTTTTCTTTTGAGTTACTTAGGATACGCGAGTGCCTCCGCCATGCTATCCTGAATGGTTGAGTGCTGATTTTCTATCGGCTTTTCGTGTGAGAGCCGTTAGAGGGAAGACGCAAGAATTCTCGGATCGTACCGTATTGATCTCGTGACCCGCGCAGAACTCCAGTTTCTGGTCAATCAAGTGGCGGACCAAGTCCTCGGCCCGGCGAACCCCACGCTTGGCGCGCCTTCACGGGCGGCGAAGCCCTTGGCGCCCAGGCGTTCCGCTTCCGAATTGGCCGCTTCCATTGACCACACTAATCTGAAGCCGGAAGCGACGCGGCAGGACATTGTGCAGTTATGCGAAGAAGCGCTCACCGTGCGCTGCGCCACGGTCTGCGTGCCTTCCATCTGGGTTTCCCTGGCCCACAGCATCCTGCGCGGGACTTCCGTGAAGGTTTGCTCCGTGGCCGGGTTTCCGTCCGGAGCCGTTCCGCCCACCGTGAAGCGGATGGAAGCGGAGATCGCGATGCGCAATGGCGCCGAAGAGATTGACATGGTGCTCTCGATCGGCCTGCTGCGGTGCGGCGAGCTCGATTTGGTACGGCAGGATATCGCCACCGTTGCCGAATCCACCAGGGAAAGGGGTGCGCTGCTGAAGGTGATTCTGGAAGCGGCCGCTCTTAGCGAACGGGAGATTGCCATCGGTTGCGCGCTCTCCCGGCTGGGCGGCGCGCAGTTCGTGAAAACCTCCACCGGCCTGCACCCGGCGGGTGGAGCGCGCGTGGAGCACGTTTCCTGGATGCGCAAGGCGGTGGGCGGCGATCTTGGCGTAAAGGCCGCCGGCGGCATCCGCGGCGCCGAGGATGCGTTCGCAATGCTCGCCGCGGGCGCCAACCGGATCGGGACCAGCGCCACGGTATCGATTCTGAGTTCTCTTGAGAGCACGACGGGAGGTTGAGGGATTTCACGCTCCGGCGGCGCCGGTTGCACTCGCTAGCCATTTCACGGTGGAAACGCACGGGCGGCGCATTTGCGTCCATCGCTTTCCACTCCCTGAACGAACCCAATACACCCATGGCGCCCCTCAATAAGACCGCGTTCCATTTCAGCCAACGCTCCGATCTGATGGATTTTCTGCTTGAGGTGTCTTCGCGCATCTCGCAGACGCTCGATCTCGAATCGCTGATGGAGACGATTGCGGACATCATCAGCAAGGTCATTCCAGGCAATCTCGTCGGCATCCTGCTCTACGACAAAGAGAGCGGGGGATTGCGATTGCGCTATGGCCTGGGGCATCGGGTGGATCTGCTCAAGAACCTATCGATTCCGCTCGGCCAGGGGCTCACAGGCATCGCCGCCAAGGAACGCAAGTCCGTGGTTTCGGGCGATGTCCGCAGCCACCCCGGCTATCTGGCCACCGTGGATGCCGTTCGCAGCGAGATTGCCGTCCCGATGGAAGCCAGCGGAAATCTGGTGGGCGTAATCGATGTCCAGAGCACGGAGCCGGACGCCTATGGCAACTACGACGAAGTGCTGCTTCAGTTGCTCGCCAGCCGGATGGCCTACGCGGTGGAAAACGCCACCTTATTTGAACGCGCGGAGCGGCAAAACGAGATGCTCCAGCGCCTCGCGGAGGTTTCCGCCGAGATCGGCTCTCTGCTGGATCTGGACGCATTGCTCGAGCGCGTTTCGGCGACGCTCCATGATTACGTGGGCTTTGCCGCGTTCAATCTGTTTCTTGTCGACGAGGCCGCGGGGGTGTTGCGGCACCGCTTCAGCCTCCGCCACGACGAGCGCGTCGAGTTCGACAACATTCCGCTCGGCCGGGGCGTCACCGGTGCGGCATATCAATCCCGGCAGCTCGAAAGAGTCGCGGATACCGCCCAGGACCCCCGCTTCATCGCGACGGTTCCCGATGTGCGCTCCGAAGTGGCGATTCCCCTGATCGTCAAGGATAAGGTCATCGCGATCCTCGATCTCGAAAGCGATCAGCTCAACCACTTCACTCTGGAGCACATGCAACTGCTGCGGCTGCTTGCCCCGCAACTCGCGATTTCGGTAGAGAACGCCACGCTGTATGAGCAGATTTCCGAACGTGAGCGCACCATGGAAATGGATCTCGAAGCGGCGCGGGAATTGCAGAACTTTCTGCTGCCCCGCATTCCTTCGCTCTCGCGGGGGCTCGAGATCGATGCCCGTCTGGAGGCGGCCCGCACCATCAGCGGCGATCTTTACGACTTCATTGAACTCGGCGGAAACAATCTGCTTTTCGCCATTGGGGATGTCAGCGGGAAAGGCGCGGCTGCCGCTCTCTATGGCGCGATGGTAAGCGGCTTGTTGCGCACAATGGCGCCGGCCATCGGGCGTCCGGGGGCAATCCTGAAAGCACTCAACGATGCGTTGATCCCCCGCCGCGTCCACGCCCGTTACGTCACCATGATGCTGGCCCAGTGGTGCCCGGCCGAAGGAATTCTCAGGCTGGCGAACTCCGGCGGCATCCCTCCGCTGGTGTTGAAGAAGGGCCAATTGGTTGATGCCAATGTCGAGGGGGTTCCCTTGGGGCTGCTTCCCGGCCGAGAGTACGACGAGCTTGAAATTCCGCTCGAATCGGGAGATCTCGTCCTGTTTTTCTCCGACGGCATTCCAGACCAGACGGATTGGGAAGAGACCGAGTTCGGGATTCCCCGGATCGCGGAAAGCCTGGTCCGGGCGCAGGCCCATGGCGTCGAAGAGATCGCGGATGAAATCCTGAACGCGGTGGCGGAATTCGCCGGCGGCGCGGGCGTTTTCGACGACCGGACGCTGATTGTTGTTCGTGTCGCGTGATACACGCGCTTCCTGGGCGCATCGCGTGATACACGCGCTTCCTGGGCGCATCGCGTGACACACGCGCCTCGTGGGTGCATCGCGTGATACACGCGCCCCCTGGGCGCATCGCGGAATTATCAATGACTGGATCGTGCATTTTGCCGAATGAAAGGATTAAAGAATGAGGCTTGAAAATCGACTTGCTCGCTCAAAGTACCTTCTGCCGCTGGGGCTGGTTCTGCTTCTTGCGGGAATGGCATGGGCGGATCAGGTGGTGATGAAGAACGGAGACCGGGTGACCGGGGAGATCGTCAAGAAAGACGGTGAGACGCTTGTCATCAAGAGCGTGCACTTCGGAACCATCACCCTGCCCTGGGCGGACGTGGCAACCGTGAATGCGGAGAAGCCGTTGAACGTCGTCCTGCTCGATGGAGAAACCCTCAAGGCTACGCTATCCACAAGCGATGGAAAGGTGGCGCTGCAATCTTCCGGCGCCACGCAAACGGTGCCCCCGGCCGATGTCGTGACGCTTCGCGACGAAGCCGAGCAAGCGAAGTACGAGCGCTTCCTACACCCCGGCATTCTCGATCTGTGGACCGTGACGGGAAGCCTGAATCTCGCAGGAGCCAAGGGGAACGCGGAGACCTTCACCATGACCACGCCGCTCACCTTTGCCCGTATCAGCAATTCGAGCAAGACGACGGCCTACTTCAACTCGATTCGTTCCTCCGCCACCTTCGATGGCGAGAATGAGCAAACCGCGCAGGCGGTTCGGGGTGGATGGGGTTACAGCCGGGATCTCAGCAAGAAGGTCTTTCTCAATGTCTTTAACGACTATGAGTACGACAAGTTCCAATCCCTGGATCTGCGAACCGTATTCGGCGGCGGCGCGGGCTATAACGTTTGGAAGGGCGAACGCGGAGCGCTCAGTCTGCTGGGCGGCGCCGCGTGGAACCGGGAGAAATTCGACCCCGCGCCGGAACCGGAATTCGTCCGGAACTCGGCGGAAGCTTATTGGGGCAACGACTTCGCCTACCGGCTGAATTCCCGCACGGCTTTCACGCAGAGCTACCGCATGTTCAATAACCTCTCGGAGGGCGGGCAATACCGTGTGAACTTTGACACCGGTATCACGACGAACCTCACGAAGTGGCTTGTCTGGAACATTTCGCTGAGTGACCGCTATTTGAGCGACCCCGTACCGGGCCGCAAGGCGAACGACCTGCTCTATTCCACCGGGCTGGGCTTCACCTTCGCCAGATAGCATCCTCCGCCATTCCGAAACGGCGTTGGCCGGCGCCTGCCGGTTGACGCCGTTTCAGCATGGGTTCCGTCAGTTGCTATCATGGAGTGGAAAACCTGGGAGGTTTTTTCCTGATGGGACCGCTTGGATGGCAAGAGACCATGGCCATCGCCATACTCGCCTTGCTCATCTTCGGACCGCGTAAGCTTCC
>JADLCF010000327.1 GCA_020847315.1 Bryobacterales bacterium
CACGGTCAGGCTCCAGAATTCGTTCAGGTCACCTTTGAGCGGATGCAGCTTCCATCCCGGAAATCGGCTCAACTGGTCCAAGCCGTCAGCGGTTTCGAGTGCGAGCAGAAGTTTACGCAGCTTGTCCGCCATCGCAGGCTGCACCCCTCTGGTGTTACCGACTTCATGGAGTTGCCGCAGCCCTTTGTGGCGCAAGCGGATAAGCTGCATTTCTCCTCTTTATCGCTTCAGTATGTACGGTTACACCGTACACGTCAAGCCTTCGGATCGTGCGCCACGGAACCAGATGAGGCATGGGCCTTTGCCAAGCAAATCTCGCCGAGAGAGCACAGCAGGCCGGCGTCTGCCGAGCCAGCCAGTCAGCGTGGCTGCGCGCGGATGCAGCCCAGCCAGAGTTTGGGGGGAAAGCCCAAAGGGCGTCATAAGCCAGCCGCGTGTGTAAACATGCGGGGCATGCCCCCCAAGAGAGAGAAACCCCGGCAGGGGTGGCATGAGTTGCGCCTCTCTCGCAGCTTGAACTTCACCGCCAAACTCGCCCTCCATCCCAAAGCCCCCCTTCCCCAATCTCGCCAATCGCACCGGAAACCAATTCATGGGAAGATGACAGAACACTGGAACGACAATCCGGGGAGGCCAAATGAATCGACGTACCTTTCTTGAGTGGCAGACGGGCCTATTCGCGCTCGCGCTCGTGGGAGACCGTTTTGGCGGCCGGGCGACTGCCGCGCCTAAGTTTTCGAAGAACCCGTTTACCCTGGGCGTCGCCTCGGGCGATCCGGCATCGGATGGTTTCGTCCTCTGGACCCGTCTGGCCCCCGACCCCATCCAAGGCGGCGGCATGCGTCCGGACCCGGTCCGCGTCGCCTGGGAAGTCGCCGAGGACGAAGGAATGCGCAAGATCGTGCGCAAGGGCGAGGCCATCGCCAGCCCCGAGTTGGCGCACTCCGTTCATGTCGAGTTGGAAGGGCTTGCGGCGGACCGCTGGTATTGGTACCGATTCCGCGCCGGCGATGCCGAAAGCGCCGTCGGACGGGCGCGAACCATGCCGCCCCTCCAAGCCACGCCGGGAAAACTGCGCTTTGCCTTTGCCTCCTGTCAGGACTATCACTACTACTACACGGCCTGGCAACATCTCGCGCAGGAAAAGGACCTCGACCTGATCGTCCACCTGGGCGACTATATTTACGAAAACGGCCCGCGCCCGGACCGCCCGCGCCAGCACAACAGCCCGGAAATTGTCAGCCTTGGCGATTACCGCAACCGCCTTGCCCTGTATAAGACGGACGAGCATTTGCAGGCGGCGCACCTGCTCGCCCCATTCGTGGTGACGTGGGACGACCATGAGGTTGAGAACAACTACGCCGGCGCCATGGACCAGGAAGGCTCGCGCCCGGAAGAATTCCTGAAGCGGCGCGCCGGCGCCTACCAAGCCTACTATGAGCATCAGCCGCTGCGCTCCTTCTCGAAGCCGATTGGCCCGGACATGCAGCTTTACCGGCGCATCAGCTTCGGGAGATTGGCGGATTTCTTCGTGCTGGATACGCGGCAGTTCCGGAGCAACCAACCCTGTGGCGACAAGAGCGGCAAACCGTGCGACGGCTTCTTCGACCCTCGCGCGACCATGCTCGGCGAAAAGCAGGAACGCTGGCTGGCCGACGGGCTTTCCCACGCAAGCGCGCAGTGGAACGTGCTGGCGCAGCAAGTGATCCTATCCGGATTCGACCGTGGCCAGACCGACGATGAGCCATCCTATTCCATGGACCAGTGGAGCGGCTATTACTCCGCCCGCAATCGCCTCACCAGGTTCCTGAATGAGGCGAAGCCGTCGAACCCCGTCGTGATTACGGGCGATGTCCACTCGAACTGGGCTTCGGAAGTGCCGCTCGACTTCCTGGACCACCGCTCGCCCTCGGTCGCCGCGGAATTCGTGGGAACCTCCATCACCTCCGGCGGGGACGGAGGAGCGAACGTGGAGTACCGGGACCGCGTGCTCGCGAAGAATCCGTGGCTGAAGCACTATAACGGGCAGCGCGGTTACGTTTCCTGCACCGTAACGCCGCAAGCGTGGCGCGCGGACTACAAGACGATGGAGTACGTCTCCAAGCCAAACGGCCCGGCTCAAAACAACGCTTCGTTCCTAGTTCGATCGGGAAGCCCCACAGTGGAAAAAATCGCGTAGCATCCAGCAGGCCGCCCATCTGCCGGCCGGCGGAAGAAGCGTCGCCGCCGATGCAGCCCGAGCAATCTCCGGCAGGCATGTTGCGGGATCGGCCAGGGGGCACTTCTCGTCTTCCGCATCACCCAGATAGCCTGGCTCCTGCGCCGCATTGAAACCGGGGAGCGCGTCATCACCGATTCCCGCATGGCCAGCGAAAGCAAATCGATCATCCGCAACAGCAACTCGAGCGAGCCGGCCAGCGATGCGGGCAACGTGGCGAGGGCACGTTCACCGAAGTTTTTCGTGATGGTCGCTGGCAGGCGCTGCCCCTCAATCTTGGCCAGGCTGCGCGACACGTTCACCAGCAGCGTACGGGCGCGAACGAAGCCGTCGCGGGCACGCAGCGGGATGGCGTCCAGCGCCGATTCCAGACTGCGCACGTAGGTGGGATTGAGCAGCTTGAGGTCGGCTCGCGCCAACCGCGCCAGCTTCTCGGCGTCGTTGCGGTCGCTCTTCTTCTTGCTCGACGTGATCGCGGCCAGATCGCGTGGATGAGCCACAATTACGTGGTGGCCAAAGTGCCGCGGCAAGCGTGCAATCCAACCCGATTGCGTGCCCGCTTCGAGCGCAATGAGCGCGGCGGGCAGCTTGGCGAAGTGCTTCTCGATGCTCGCGGCATTCGTGTGCAGACGGCCTTCCTCGGCGATCTCGCCGGCCAGGTTTAGACGACAGAACTGGCTGACCCGGTCGCCCACATCGAGACCGATGGTTTCCCCCGACAAGCCGTTTCCTAGCTCGACCGTGGCCGCGCTGGGCTTCTCCTTCGCTCGGGTTTGCTTCTCTCCCTTCGCCACAACGCGCAGCGCTTCGGCTTCCCTCGACGTCTCTGCTTTGTTAGCATTCTTCATGGCTGGTTCTCCTTTAGCCAGGTTTTCTTTGACGCGATCTACGCCATCGCATCAGAACCAGCCGTCTCATTTCATCTGATACCGAAGTCTATTCTGTGTCGCAGCTTTGGGATCCAGACCAAACCGTCCTCGAAATGGCGCGAGGTGATGGAACTAAAGACCCTGGGCCGGTGTCAGAGGGACAAACGGGACAAACTGCTCGCGAACCAAATAGGAAGGCGATGTTACAATCTACCTTCCCGCCCGGTAACAACGGACACCTGCCGTTGTCTGGAGGTTGGCCATGTTTGATGCGAGGACGGAAAGCGAACGGAGGATTGCGGATTGGGTCCCAGTCGCCGCGGCCCTCCTGGCGGGTTTTGTCGCCGCATGGCTGGCGAGTCCGCTCTTGCCATCCGAGCGGGTGAATCTGGGGACGGCACTGGTGAGAGCGGCCGGTCTCGCAGGATCGGGATTCCTCGCTTCGTTCCTCGCGGCGGTGTTGGCGTTTAGAGTCTTCCGGCCTTCGACAACGTGGCGCTCCGTAGACACCGCTATTGGTTTCGCTTCGATCAGCGCATGGTTTGCACCCTTTCTCGTGACGGCCTGGGACGGAGCGCTTTGGCTGTTGCCCGTGGCCGTGGTTGCCGGAGCGCTGCTTGCGCGACTGTTGGGGCTATACCGGCGGAGCTTGGCTGATGCTCAAGATGCGGTGGAAGATCGCGACGCCTGGATGGAGGAATTCGCCGTCGAGTTGTTTCAAGGATTAGCCAAGGCTCGAAAATCGCAGTGGAAGCGGGAGGCGCTGGCGGTGGCGATTCTCCTAGAGGCCGGGCTGGCCGCAACGGCGTTCGGGTGGGTGGCGGCGGGCTCAATCTCAATGGCGCTGGGTGGCCTGCTGGCCGGTTGGGCCACTCGACACTCCATTCAGCCTCGATCGCATGTCCATTTCGGGCGCGGCGTTTCCACGCTCTCCGTCTCTGGAGCCGTGGCCGCTCTCCTGCTGATCGCGGCTTTCGGCGAGCCGCCTCTCTACCCAGCCGCACCCTTCCGGAATGGGAATTCAGGGAGGCAAGGACGATCGCTTGCCGGCAAGGATCTGGTGGGAGGGGTAGTTCTGAGGAGCGAGGATCTGAAGAAGGCCATGGTGCTGGCCAATGTCCCGCTGCCGCATGAGCCAATGCATGGCCGTGGGCGCCGCCAACTTCACATTCCGTTCACGGGTGAGTACTGGTTTTTTCCATCGCCAGGGTTCAGCCCAGGCGAAGACGCGATGGTACAGCGAGGTTCGCCTCTGGGATGGGTCTTCACCAATGTGGACAAGAGCCTGATGAACATGCGCGCTCGGCA
>JADLCF010000328.1 GCA_020847315.1 Bryobacterales bacterium
ATCTCCGAATCCTCGTGATGTAGAATCTAGTAGAGTATCAGAGTCGAGTAGCTGATTATCTGAAAATTAAGAAACCATAACGGGCGGCGGCGATGAACGAGCGGAACACGAACCAACCAAGAGGGGCTGGCGAAGCCCAAAGGGGCGTCATCGGCGCATCCATGCTCTGGATGTCGCTCTCGCTGGCCGTGGGGCTCGCGATCGGCCTCGGATTCTTCACGTTTGTCTACGCGCAGGGCGCCTCTTACATGACGAACGACCCCGCCGCCTGCGCGAACTGCCACGTGATGAATGAGCAGTATTCGGCCTGGATGAAGGGCAGCCATGCGAGCGTGGCCGTGTGCAACGATTGCCACACGCCCTCCGGCTTTCTGCCGAAGTATTGGACGAAGGCGCAGAACGGATTTTTCCATTCCCTGGCCTTCACCACGGGATGGTTTCCGGACAACATTCAGATTCATGGACGGAATCTCGATATCGCCCGCGAATCCTGCTCTAAATGCCACGCGGAAATCACCGAGCGGATTCAGGCGACGCGAGTCGATAACAAGAGGGTGGATTGCATCACCTGCCACAGCCAGGTGGGCCACGCGCAATAGGGCGGCATCCGGGCGGATTCGGCGCCGGGCGCGAGCGAGTTGAACAACGATTGCACACAGCGAGGAATGGCAATGAGTGAAGACAAGGGAAAGCGGAGAGAAGGTCCGAGCTTGAACCGGATGTTGATCACCACCATGGTGTTGAGCGCGCTGGTGACCTTGGGCGTTGCGGCGCTGCTCGTGAATATCGTCGAAAGGAAGCAGGAGGCGCGGACGCCCTTTGCCGAGGTAGTGAAGCTCACCGACGATATCTCGGACCCCGCGGAGTGGGGCAAGAATTTCCCCCTCCAATACGATTCCTATAAGCGCACCGTTGATATGGTGCGCACCCGCTACGGGGGTTCGGAAGCGATGCCCGTCGCGCCGCCCCACGCGGATGGACAGGTCGTAATGTCCCAGAGCAAGATCGAGGAAGATCCACGGCTCAAGACCATGTGGGCCGGGTATGCCTTTAGCGTCGATTTCCGCGAGGAGCGCGGGCACGCCTATATGCTCTTTGACCAGGCGCAGACGCGCCGCGTGACGGAGTTTAACCAGCCCGGCGCCTGCCTCAATTGCCACGCCTCCACCTACGGCATCTATAAGAAGCTTGGCGATGGCGACATCATGAAGGGCTTCGACAAAATGAACGCCATGCCCTACCAGGAAGCGGCTAAGATGGCCGATCACCCGGTGAGCTGCGTCGATTGCCACCAGGCGGAGACCATGAAGCTGCGCGTCTCCCGCCCCGCTTTCATCGAGGGCATCCGCGCCTATAAGGCCACCCTGGGCATTGAGAACTATGACGTCAACACGATGGCCTCCGCGCAGGAGATGCGCACCTATGTGTGCGGGCAATGCCACGTCGAATACTACTTCAAAGGGCCGGAAAAGCGCCTCACCTACCCATGGACCAAGGGCCTGAAGGTGGAGAACATCGTCGCTTACTACGACGAAGCGAAATTCAAGGATTGGACGCATAAGGAGACAGGCGCGCCCGTGCTCAAGGCGCAGCATCCGGAATTCGAGATGTACAACCAGGGTGTTCACGCCCGCAGCGGCGTGGCTTGCGCGGATTGCCACATGCCCTACCGGCGCGAAGGCGGCATGAAGGTTTCCGATCACCAGGTGCGAAGCCCCATGCTCAATATCAACCGCGCCTGTCAAGGCTGCCACCATTTCCCGGAACAGGAAATGAAAGATCGCGTGGAACAGATCCAGACGCGCTTCTTCAACGCGCGTAACATCGCGATGGATGCGCTCATGGCGTTGATTGCCGACATCAAGGCCGCCAAGGAAGCCGGCGCCACAGATGCCGAACTTGCCACGGCGCAGGACTTCCAACGCAGGGCGCAGTTCTACCTGGATTTCGTCGAGGCGGAAAACTCCACGGGCTTCCACGCGCCGCAGGAATCGATGCGCGTCCTCACGGAGAGTGTCGATTTCAGCCGCAAGGGGCAGGTGGCGCTACGTGGCGTGAAAGGCTTGCGCGCGGCCGTGGGCCTGGCTCCCGTCCGCGTGGCGGCGCTCACGAAGCCATAGACGGCTCAAACGCAACGCCGGCATCCTGAAGGGATGGGAACGGCGCGCTCCTCACGCGAGGGGCGCGCCGTTCGCGCATCGAACGAGGCTGCCCGCCGTGAGCCGCTACCCGGCGCTTTCGAGAATCACGTGGGCCAAGGCAGTGGCGCTGGTATGCGTGAGCGAGAGCGCGACATTCGCCGCTCCCAGCCGTTCGGCGTATTCGGCGGCCACCCCATGGAAACGCAGCGTGGGCTTGCCGCTGGGCAGGTTCGCCACTTCAAAATCCAGCCAGCGGACCCCCTTGCGCATGCCCGTGCCGATCGCCTTCATCCCCGCTTCCTTGGCGGCAAAGCGGGCTGCGTAGCGCTCGTACTTATTGGCTTTGCTCTCGCAGTAGGCAATTTCAAGCGGTGTGTAGATGCGGTCTCGAAAGCGCGCGCCAAACCGCTCGAACGAATTCCGAATCCGGTCTACTTCGGCCAGGTCAACGCCCACCCCCACGATCATCGCCGGCCTCGCGCGCAGGCACGATGGAAGCGGATGCCGGTCATTGGAGTTCCCCCGCCCCGGCAATCACCAGCTTGGCATGCTGCACCCCGCGCAGGCTGCCCAGGCTCCCGGCCAACGCCCGCAACTCCCCCGCCCTGCCTCGCAGGACGATCACTTCCAGGCACAGGCTGTGGGTGATGTGCAGGTGCATCGTCGAGAGAATCTTGCTTTCGGACTGATGCTGAATTTCCGTGAGTTTTCCGCTTAGCTGGGGCACGTGGTGGTCATAGAGAAGCGTCAGTGAACCCACGGCCATCTCCTTGTCGTTCTGCGCGGCGGCTTCGGTCAGCGCGGCTCGCACCAGATCGCGAAACGCTTCCGACCGGTTCTCATAGCCCAGCTTCCCGATGTGCTCGTCGAAGCGGACAAGCAGGTCTTCTTCGATCGCCACCCCAATACGGCTCAGCGTGCTCATCGTTTAGTTCAAGCGTACCGGATCGCCCGAACTCCGGGCAACGCGCGCCCCAGCCGGAAACCCGCCTCCGGCCGCGCTCGCTCACGTTTCCAGTAGAAGCGTCACCGGCCCGTCATTCACCAGGCTCACGCGCATGTGCGCCTGAAACACCCCGGCGGCCACCGTCAGCCCGCGCGCTCTCGCCTGCCTGAGGAAGTATTCGTAGAGTGCGCGCGCCTCTTCGGGTGGGGCAGCCCGGTCAAAAGAGGGCCGGCGGCCTTTCCGGCAATCGCCGAGCAGCGTGAATTGCGAGACCACCAGCATGGCGCCCCCGATGTCCGTCAGCGAGAGGTTCATCTTCCCCATCTCGTCCGGGAAGATACGCAATCCGGCCGCTTTTTCGAGCATGGCATCCGCGTTCTTCTCGCCGTCGCCCCGCTCCACCCCCAGAAGCAGCAGAACTCCACGGCCCACTTCCCCGGAAATCTCCGCGTCAACCTCCACTTTGGCGGAAGAAACTCTCTGAATCACGGCTCTCATGTGCTATTCAGTATGCCAGAGCCTTCGTTATGATTACCTCCGCCATTGAGACCTATGCGTACGCCCGCGCGGGCCTGTTGGGGAACCCGAGCGATGGCTATTTCGGCAAGACCATCTCGCTCATCGTGCGCAACTTCCGCGCGCGGGTCGTGCTCTGGCCGAGCGCCCGCCTCGAAATCCGCCCATCCAAGGCGGATATGCCGATCTTTGAGAACCTCGACGACCTCTATGCCATCACCCGCTGGCGAGGTTACTACGGCGGCATCCGCATCATCCAGGCATTGATCGTTCGTTTCATCGAGTATTGCCAGGAAATTGGCCATCCCTTGCACGACCGAAACTTCACCATCGAGTACGAAACGACGGTCCCGCTTCGCCTGGGCATGGGCGGATCGAGCGCCATCATCACGGCGGCGCTCCGGGCACTCTGCGAATTCTACGAGTTGTCGATCCCACTCCCCATCCAAGCCAGGCTGATTCTCGAAACCGAGACGCGGGAGTTGAGCGTAAGCGCGGGTCCGCAAGACCGCGTCATCCAGGTCTACGAAGGGCTGGTCTACATGGACTTCAACCGGGAGCACATGGAAAAGCATGGCTACGGCATCTACAAGTCGCTCAATCCGGCACTGCTGCCCAATATCTACGTGGCATACCGCACCAGCCTCAGTGAAGGCACGGAAGTCTTCCACAATAACGTTCGCGCTCGCTGGCTCAATGGCGAAAAGGCCGTGATCGACGCCATGCGCCAATGGGCGGAGATCGCCGAACGGGGCCGGGATGCGCTGCTCACCGGGGACACCGAACTCCTGGGCCGCCTCATCAATGAAAATTTCGATCTACGAACTACGATTTACAACATCAGCGAGGGCAACCTGGAGATGATCCGCCGTTCACGCGCCGTGGGAGCCACGTCCAATTTTGCGGGATCGGGTGGTGCGATTGTAGGAACTTATCGCGACGAGCGCATGCTCGACGATCTCACGAGGACCATGGGCGAGGTGGGAGTGCGCGTCCTCATTCCGCGTATTCTGCCACAGCCGCTGTGAAAGAAGCTTCCGAAGCCCGACACACCCCATCCCCGCAGAGGGGGAAGCACCTGCCATGCACGCCGTGGTGTCTGCCGCGCGTGTCGATGACAGGTGCATTCGGCCGGCTTTCATTCGCTATGCGATGCGCCTCCGGTGCGTGGAGGGTTGCTCCGCCGGGTTCACGTCCGCCGTCCTCCCCGGTGGGATGCGGGGCGATTCGCTCCGGCCCGGAAGATTGCTGCCCAGCCCCGCAATCTCCCTTGATCTCTTCGCGTCCCGCGCTTCCCGGCGCTCGTCTTCGAAGTATTGGTAGATGGGGAAGATGCCGTAGGGCTTCGTCTCACGAAAGGCCCGGCCCAGCTTCTGTTGCACGCGATAGACGGCATGAAAGAAGGTTCCACGGTCCATCTTCAGCCGCGCGCTGCACAGTTTCCAATCCGCTCCGAGCAGATAGTGAAACTTGAACAGGCGGTACTCCGCTTCGTCGAGGGTCCGTCTTGCGATCAGGATGAAATCCGCCGCGTACTCCTCGAATTTCCGGTCGTACATGACGGAGGCGTCGCCTCCGGCCCCAGGCACATATTCCAAACTAACCTGAGTGGTGCACTGCGGCTTATCAGAGCAGTGTCGAAAACGCACGTAACAAGCGCGAAAAATTGCGCGCAACACGCAATTAC
>JADLCF010000329.1 GCA_020847315.1 Bryobacterales bacterium
ATGCCTTGGTTTTGGGCCGCGAAGAGGCCTATATCGGTATTTTGATTGACGATCTTGTCACGAAAGGAACCGACGAGCCCTATCGAATGTTTACCTCTCGTGCAGAGTTCCGGCTAAACTTGCGAATCGATAATGCCGATGAACGACTAACGCCCGGCGCGATTCGAATAGGTCTGGCCTCTCTGGAGCGTCGGTCAGCCTTCGAGCGCAAGGAAACGCAGAAAAGACTCATTCGAAAGGCCTTGGAAGAATCAAGAGTGCGTGATGCCATTCCTGGGGGGACATCTCTCTTGGCAAACGGATCTAACCCCCTGCTGACCGACTGGTGCCGGCGTCCCGAGAATTCGGTTCGCGAGCTGTGCGACTTCTTGAAATTCCGCACCGGCGCCACAATCGACACCGGTGCGATGTTAACGGTGGATGCCGAACTGAAGTATGGTGGCTACCTGAACCAGCAGAACCGGCGCGTGGAACGGCTTCGAACCGGTGGAGCTCGTCCCATACCCGAGAGCTTGGTGTATGCCAGCGTTTCCGGGCTATCGCGGGAGATCCAAGAGAAGCTCTCCCGGGTGAGGCCGGCGACCTTGGGCCAAGCCTCCAGGATTCCCGGAGTGACGCCGGTAGCGATTACGCTTCTCGACGTTCATCTCTCAACGAAGGGGGAGGCAAGTTCCGGATGAGCGATTCAGAGGAGATCGCGTTCTCCACGGGGCTTCGTGAGCTGAATGAACGCTATGGATTAGGCATCCGTGAGACGGCAATGGAGATTTGTCTCCAGCACTTCCGCGTGCTTCGGAGATGGAATCGGGTAATCAATTTGATTGGAGACTTGTCTGTAGAAAGCGCGGTCTACCGGCATTACGGCGAAAGCTTATTCCTGGCTAGCGTACTGAATCCGTCGTTCAGGCGCATCGCGGATTACGGCTCTGGGGCGGGATTCCCAGGAATCGGTATTGGCGCGCTACGGCCAGATGTGCAGGTCGATCTGCTGGAGGTTCGCCAGAAACGAATTGCCTTCTTGCGGGAAGCGACACGCGGGGTGGAGAATCTGCACGTGATTGGCGGACCAGCGGAGGACTATCAGGGAGTATTTGATGCTGTGACGGCCAGGGCAGTCGACATCGGTCAGATACTTGCGTTTGCGGTTCGCCACAGAGTTGCTGGCTGTCTGTTGGTTGGCGCCGCTGACGCGGCAAGGTGGCGGGATCGGCTCATTCGCCAGGGGACTCCATCTGAAGTGTTTCCCGTTCCATGGAAACCGCAGTCCGTTGTGTTCGTGATAACCCCCGTCTAGACTGCGCTGAGGAGTGGAAAATAGTTTCACGTGAAACGAGGATGGCGCCGTGTGCTAGCATGGCATTTGCCTGACGCGCGGGAGAGGTATCAGTGTGGCACGGGTAATCGCAATTGCCAATCAGAAAGGCGGAGTTGGAAAAACCACGACCGCGATCAACTTGGCCGCAGCACTGGCTGCATCCGACTTACGTGTCCTCTTGGTTGATTGTGACCCGCAAGCCAACACGACATCCGGCCTCGGCATACCGAAGAACATTCCACGACCCTCGCTCTACCATCTTCTCGTTTCTGAGAGCACGCCATCTGAAGCCATTCTTCATACAGAATTCGAAGGCCTTCATCTAATCCCATCCGAGAAGGCGTTAGTGGCCGCAAACCTCGAAATCATTGATACCGATAATCGCGAACTACTCCTGAGGAATTGCCTCACCGAACTTCGCAATCAGTTCGACTTCATCCTCTTGGACTGCCCGCCCGCTCTTGATCTACTGACCTTGAATGCCCTCCTGGCCGCCGATTCCGTGCTCATCCCTATCCAATGCGAGTTCTTTGCACTCGAGGGCATCTCGGAACTCCTAGATACTGTGGCGCGTATCCGGGATCGATTCGATCATCCCATTACGATCGAGGGAGTGCTCCTTACCATGTATGACGACCGTACCAACTTGACACGCCAGGTTGCGGCGGAGCTTCGGGAATTCTTCGAAGACGACGTCTTCAAGACCGTCATCCCTCGGAATATCCGCCTTGCCGAGGCGCCCAGTTACGGAAAGCCCATCCTCTCGTATGATGTGCGATCAAAGGGCGCGGAATGTTACATCCAACTTGCCAACGAGATTCTCAGCCATGACCGACCTGCAGCGTAAGAAGAGAGTTCTTGGAAAGGGCCTCGACGCGCTACTCTCACCGCGCGCGGCAGGCATTACGCGCCCGGCACCCAACCCGACTGAAGCCTCTGTGGAACAGCCGGTTGAACTGCCGATCGACCAGATTCAACCGAATCCTTTGCAGCCTCGCTCCGTCTTTCACCAACAAGCACTGGACGAATTGAGTCAATCGATTCGGGCTAACGGCATCATCCAGCCCCTCATCGTGCGCCGGGTCGATGACAGTGTTCAACTCGTTGCGGGAGAACGTCGCTTGCGAGCAGCGAAATTGGCGGGACTCAAGACAGTCCCGGTTGCTTTCACGCAAATTTCCGACGGCAGGCTCCTGGAAGTCACACTGATCGAGAATATCCAACGGGAAGATCTGAATCCCCTGGAAATCGCGGAAGCCTACCAGCGGCTCATCCTGGAACTCGGCCTCAACCATGAGCAGATCGCTGAGCGCACAGGCAAAGATCGATCGAATATCACTAACCATTTGCGATTGCTGCGGCTTCCTTCTGAAGTGCAGCAGTTGTTGGCGGATCGACGCCTCTCCATGGGACATGCGAGAGCACTGGTGGCGATAGAAGATGCCTCCACGCAAATTCACCTTGCGAACCAGGCTTCCGCGGAGTCTCTTTCCGTGCGTGAGGTCGAACGCCTAGTCCGCGATGTCGGTGGGGAATCCAAGCAACGGAAGCGTAAGTCGGATCACTTCCCGGACTTGGATCCAAACTGGAAGGCTGCTCTCGCTCAATTGCAGGATTATCTGGGAACTCGAGTCCGCATCCATCTCCGCAGCCCCGGCAAAGGCCGACTCGAGATCGATTTCTATAGCGAAGAGGAATTGCAGCGCATTTACGCAACCATCCTTGAGGAACAAGGATGAATCGGGGGTGGTGGCGGCGACTGGATTCGAACCAGTGACCTACGGATTATGAGACCGTCGCTCTAACCGACTGAGCTACGCCGCCTTGAAATTACTGCAAGCCTTTAGTGTACCGCAGCCAAGCTCGTCGACAAATGTCTTTTGTGCGACGATGGTAAAGGCGTGACGCTATAATGCGAGACGGTTGTGCGCCTACCGCCGATGAATCGCCCCTTATACCCGGTCGAAGCAGTACATCTCTCCAAACGATATCCTTTGTTCAGCTCCCCGAGTGCCCGTCTTCGGCAACTGCTCTTCCCAAACTTCGCTGACTCAAATTCCCATTTTTGGGCCTTGCGCGATGTGACGTTCAAGGTGGAACCCGGCGAAACGTTCTGTATTGTCGGGCAGAACGGCTCAGGAAAAAGCACTCTCCTTCAACTCATCGCCGGCATCATCCCACCGACGGACGGCGAGATCGCCGTGCATGGCCGTCTAGCGGCGTTGTTGGAGTTGGGGGCTGGCTTTAACCCGGACTTCACGGGCCGCGAGAATGTGTTCTTGAACGCGGCACTGCTTGGCTTCAGCCGCGCGGAGATCACGAAGCGGCTCCCGGAAATCGAGGCTTTTGCCGAAATTGGCGCGTTTCTTGATCAACCGGTGAAGACGTATTCAAGTGGCATGTTAGTGCGCCTCGCATTCGCGGTAGCCGTCCATTTGGAGCCGGATCTCTTGCTCGTGGATGAGGCATTGGCCGTGGGAGACATTTACTTCCGCCAGAGATGCATGCGCAAAGTCCACGAGCTGAAACGCCATGGCACGACGATTCTTTACGTAACCCATTCCGCGCAGGATGTCCGTGCTATCGGTGATCGATGCCTCTGGCTGGACTCGGGAACCATTCGAGAATGTGGTAACCCGGAATCCGTAATCTCACTCTATCTCGCCGAAATGACCACCCGGGATGGAAAATACGTCGATGCGCACCCGCTGCCGATCGAGGCTCCGGACCATTTCTCGCTGGATACTCCACCGGAAACCGTTTCTTCGATTCCCAACATCGACCACCGCTATGGAGACCGTCGAGCGGAAATCGTGGGTGTCGCATTGACCGATTCATCCGGCCGAACAGCCACTCAGCTCAAGCCCCACACTGAAGTGGTGCTGCGAATCACCGCCAACGCTTCCCACCCGATTGCCCGCCCGATCTTCGGTTACGTTCTCCGGAATCATTTGGGTCTCGATCTCGCTGCCTCCAACACATTGCGCGAGGGACTTCCTCTCGCGCCACTCCGGCCAGGACAAACCATCACTGTGGACTTCCATCTCACCATTCCCGAACTTTATCCCGCCGCATTTTCCTTCACCGCAGCGCTCGCGGATGGCGATCTGCATTCGTTCTCGATGTGTGACTGGCTTGAGAACGTTGTTTCCGTGGAGATGGATGGGAATCAGCCCGTCTACGGATATCTCCAACTTCCGTGCCGGATTGGAATCAATCAGCGCCTCTCTTCCGCCGCGCACAGCGAGGTGTTAAATGGTTGAGTTCACCGGTGAGCGAATTGTGCCCGGGGCTGTGGACGACGATTTGCTCCATGAGCACATCAGCCGTTATCGCTTCGCAAGCGGCTTTGCTACCGACAAGCGATGCCTCGACGCCGGCTGCGGCTTGGGATATGGCACGGCGATCCTCGCCAAAGCTGCCGCGACCGCGGTAGGCGTGGACATCGACTTGAGCACGGTAAACCTGGCCAAAACGAACCATTCCATGCGCGGCCTTGAGTTTTCCGTTTCCGACGTCCGCGACCTCCCATTCGCCGATCGCCAATTCGACCTGTCCGTTTCATTTGAAGTCGTGGAGCATCTCCACGATTGGCAGCGCTTCCTTGTGGAGATTGCCCGGGTAACCGCAGTGGATGGCCTGGCCGTCATATCGACGCCGAACCGGAACTACTACGCAGAGTCCAGGGGAGTATCAGGTCCGAATCCCTTTCATATTCACGAATTTGATTACGCCGAGTACCTGGATGCAATGCGCGGTGTCTTCCGGCATGTCCGTCTGGTAGGGCAGAATGTGGTTCCGGCGATCTCGTTCTTCAACGAGGAAGATCGTTCGGCGACCGGGGCATTCCGCGATGCGGCTGCAAACCGCGTTGCGGACGCGCAGTATTATGTGGCGCTCTGTTCGCACACCGGTGTTCAAGCCTCAGGCAATTTCGTCTACATCGCGTCGAGCGGAAATGTGCTGAAGGAGCGCGCGCGGCATATTAGGCTCCTCGAACAGGAGGTTCGCGCCAAGACGCAGTGGCTTGAAAGGGCAAAGTTGGAACTCGAAGAGCTCCAACGGGCTCACGAACAGGTCGAAATGGAGCTGAGAGAGCGATCCCGCTGGGCGATTCAGAGCACGGAGGAATTGCAGCTGCGGAATGCAAGCCTTGCCTCTTCCCTGGACGAGAAATGCGCGGAGTTGGAGGTTGCCGTTGCTCGCCTGCACGAAGCCGAGCAGACGGTGGAGGAGCGCTCTCTATGGGCCCGGGGGCTCGACGATCACAACCTGGAGCTTCGCGAGCGAATCGCCCATCTGGATCACTCCCTGCTGGAGGCCACCGAAGCTGTAGCAAGCAGCATCGCCAGAGCGGAGAATCTCTCAGATCAGCTCGATTCGCTCACCGTTGCGCTCGAGGACAATCAACAGCTACGTCATCGCGAGCAGTCGCTGTTGGCGGAAATCGCGGGCTTCGACACCACCGTGCGAGAACCCGCCGTTCCCGAGATCGCGGAGCGATTGCGCAACATCGTGGAGACATCTCAGCAGCAGGCGGCGACGCTTGAGCTTTTGCGAGTTTCCCGATGGCTTCGGCTTGGGCGCACTTTGGGCATCGGTCCCCAATTGAGGTAGGTAGTCACTTGAGTTTACCGATCTCAGTTCAACGGACATTCGGTGTCTTGGCCGGCCTGGCCAGCACTCTTGTCTTCGGTCTGGCGCTACCGTTCACGTTTCTCATCCTGTTGGTCACCGGTGCCGTGAGCCGCCGGATCCGCGGAACCCCCGCGCCGGTCACAACGAACCTCGTCGGAGGGAATCCGGCAGCGCGTGCGCACAGACCGCCGGCCAGCGTGGTGATCCCAAACTGGAATGGCCGGGATCTCCTGGAGAAATACCTGCCCAGTGTTCTCGGCGCCTGTGATTTCGATCTGGGCGATGAAGTGATTGTCGTCGACAACGCTTCCACGGACGGCAGCGCGGCCTGGGTCACCCTTCATCACCCAAGAGTGCGCCTGCTGGCCTTGGATGAAAACCGGGGATTTGGCGGCGGGTCAAATGCCGGGATCCACGCGGCGGCGAATCCTTACGTCGTGCTTCTGAATTCTGACATGCGGGTCGAACCCGGTTTTCTCGCACCCTTGCTTGCGCCGTTCGTTGACCCGGATGTCTTCGCGGTCGCAGCGCAAATCCTGTTTAGCGACCCCACGAAACGTCGTGAGGAATCCGGGCTAACGTACGCTCAGTGGCGGCATGGGGAGGTCACGTTAGGCCATGACCTGAACGCCGATGTGCCCGTGCTATACCCCTGCTTCTATCCCGGCGGTGGTTCCTCCGCCTTTGATCGTGAAAAATTGCTTCAACTGGGTGGCTTTGATCATCTCTTCCGCCCGTTCTATCTCGAAGACACGGATCTGGGCTGGGAGGCATGGAAGCGTGGGTGGAAGGTGCTCTACGCCGCGGATAGCCTGGTCTACCACGAACACCGCGGGACCATCGGTAAGCGGTTCCCGGCTGCGTACGTCGATACCATCGTAGAGAAAAATCGTATTCTTTTTCATTGGAAGCATGTCCTCCATCCAGGCATGCTGGGCCACTATTTCTTGCGTCTGCTCTACAGCTGCGTGGCGAACCTTGTGGGAGATCGGAAGCCTAGGGGAATTATCGGACAGGCGGCTGGCCGGGCATTGCTCCAGCTCCCGGAAGTGATTCGGCGGCGATGGCGTAGTGCATACTCCGCTAGCGTTTCCGATGTGGAAGCCCTCCGGCGGCATCGTCCCGATGTGTTCCATGACCGGTTCCGGCATGCGTACCCAGGCTTTGGGCCACAATCTCCCCGTCTGCAAGTCCTGTTTCTCTCGCCCTATCCAATCTACCCCCCTCACCATGGCGGCGCTGCCCTCATGTCCCAGGCGCTTCGCCATTTGACGAAGCTGTGCGATATCCATCTGGTGGTGATGATCGAGGACGAATCGGATCGGCAACCGCACCTTGACGAGGCAGGCCGGTTCGCTTCGATGCACCTCCTGGTTCGCCCTCCTTCGGAATCTGGTAATCGTTTCGGCCTTCTCCCAAAGGCGGTCAGGGAATTTGACCTGCCTGAACTCCACGCATTATTGCATCGGATTATTTTCGAAAACTCCATCGACGTGCTGCAGGTGGAGTACACTCATCTGGCCCAATACGCACAGACCTATCGGCGTGTCGTCACAGGCCTCTTCGAGCACGACGTCTACTTTCAGAGTGTGGGCAGGCAAGTGCGGACTGCCAATCTGATCGCAAACCCTCTGCCCGGTCTCGAATATCTACGGGCGCTGCGCTTTGAAGTCAAAGCTCTCGAAAAGGTCGATCACATTCAGGTTTGCACCGATACCAACCGGCAATATCTCGAGAGCTTCCTGCCGGGCCTGGCCTCGCGGATTGAGCCCAGGCTACGCGCGGGAATCGACGTCTCATCCTTCCCGGCCGGACGAGATCGTCGAATTCGGGATACGCTGCTCTTCGTTGGGAACTTTCGCCATTTGCCGAATCGCGAAGGTCTCCACTGGCTTCTCACCCACGTCATGCCCAGGATCCTCAGCGGCCGCTCTTCCGCCCGGCTCCGTATCGTCGGCCCTAACCCGCATCTTCTGGGTCTACCTGAGCCGCTGCCACATTGGGTTACTCTTCTGGGACCCGTCGAGGATGTACAAACGCACTTGCGGGAATGCGCCGTTTTTGTCTGCCCTGTGCTGACCGGATCGGGGGTTCGGGTGAAGTTGCTCGAAGCGTTCGCCTCCGGCATACCGGTCGTGGCGACCCCGATCGGCGCGGAAGGTCTCATTTTCCCAGAGCAGCCGGTCTGCGCAATCGCCGAATCGCCGGAAGACTTCGCGCAATCCGTATTACAACTATTGGCCAACCCGGAACGGGGTTCCCAAATGGCGGAGGCTGCACACCGGATGGTGGTTGCCGATTGGGACGCGGAGAAGAACACCCGGCTGCTGGTCGCACGCTATCACCAACTGCTCAGCGAAAAGGCGGCGCGGCAACCCCAGCGCGCTTCATGAGACCTCTATCCCGCCTGCAAACTCTTGAGTTAAGGCGTGTCCGGAGCAGCCTGCGCCTTCAGGAACTTCTTGAGGCGTTTCACCATTTGAGAGGCATCCTTGTTCATCGCCTCATTGCGCGTATCTCGATGGTTGAAGAATGTGCTCCAAACCACGATCCGGCTATGCCGGTCCACGAGAAAGTAGGTTCCGTCGGCGCGCGAAAACGTAGAAGGCCTCCGAATCGTGCTGGAGTAGGCATCCACCAGCGACGACATCGCTCCGCCCTCTTTCTTGTCTTCTTCCTTCGCCTTGACGGGTTCCTCCGGCTTCGGCTTCGGGTAAAGGTCATCCATCGATTGTTCGAACGCCGCGCCGATCGAATCGGTCAGGATATAGTCGGCCAACGGGGCCTCCGTCACGACGGTCAGCACGTTGGACTGTGTGAGCTGGCTTGCGAGGTATAAGTTGAACCCGGATCGCATCGGCAGCACATACACATTGGCGCCGGCTTGGAGCTCAGCGGGGATCGCGGCAGCCGAAACGCAGAGCGCGGCCAGCATGACAATCCAATAGCGACGAAGCAGACGTGTCATCATAATGTATTTTCACAGACGCTTCTCCGCAAGGAAAAGCCGAATACGGCAGAACTGGCACGAGCAAATTGCAAACCGCGCGAACCACAATCGTGATCCCTAACTACAACGGGGCGGCTCACCTGGCGAAGCTGCTACCTAGTATTGCAGCACAGACGAGTTGCCCGTCGAGAGTCTTGGTTGTGGACAATCAATCCGCCGATGAGTCCCGGCGCGTCGTGGCCGCCCATGCGGACTGGTTGCAATTGGACCGTAATTACGGCTTCGCGGTCGCGATCAATCGCGGTCTTGCGGAGGTCGGCACCGAGTTTGTGGCTCTCGTGAACAGCGATGTCGTGCTCGAACCAACCTGGCTGGCCGATCTCGAAACCGCCCTCGAGGATACCTCCATGGCGTTCGCCTGCTCTTTGCTGATTTCCGGACAATCCAACGATCGAATCGACGGCGCCTGGGATCTCCTGAGCCGGTCAGGTTGTCCGGCCCGCGCGCTCCATCAAGAGCGCCTCACACACCCGGAGGCAACACGTTCGCGCCGCGTGCAATTTCCTCCGATGACGGCCGCCTTGTTTCGCATGTCTGTCTTTCGAGATATCGGGCTTCTTGACGAGGGGTTCGTCAATTATCTGGAAGATGTGGATTTCGGATTGCGCGCGGTTCTTGAAGGTCATCATGGCATCTTTGTGCCCACCGCTCGAGCGGTTCACGCCGGCAGCGCCACGCTTGGTGTTTGGAGTGCGAGAGCAACCTACTGGAACGCCCGGAATCAAGTCTTGCTCCTGGCCAGGCACTTCCCGCCAACGCTGCTCAGGAGATGGTGGAGGCCCATTCTCGCCGGACAACTCCTCTTCCTGCTGCTGGCCGCCCGCAATGGCCACCCGTTCGCGGCGCTCCGGGGTAAGGCTGCCATCCTCCTTCAATGGCGTAGGTGGCGTGCGCCCTATCGGCTCGCGCACTCCGCGAACAAGAGGGAATTCGACGAGCGCCTTTCCGCGGCACTTCTGTCAAGCGAAGCGGAGATCCGGGTTCGGAATACGGGCCGATCCGGCTCTGCCTTCTGGAGAGCCTACTTCGCCATTGCCGGTGACCCCGGAAAGGGAATCCGATGACTTCGCTCGCGCAAACGGATGCCGGTTCCGGGGGCTCCGGCCCGTTGGGCGTAGTTGTTGTCACTTACAATTCCGCGCACGTGCTCAGAGCCTGCCTCGAGAACCTGCGGCAATATGATCTCTCCATCGTCGTGGTGGATAACGCATCCGTGGATGCCTCCATCGCCGTCGCCGCAAGCTTCGAGCTCACGCTCATCGCCAACAAGGAGAATCGAGGGTTCGCCGCCGCGGCCAATCAGGGTATCGCAGCGCTCGATACGCCCTATGTCCTGTTGCTCAACCCGGATGTGGTTCTCACGAGTTCTCCGTCTCCATTGATCGAGCACTTTCGGCAATCGGACATCGGAGCCGTGGCTGCGACGCTATTGGGCGAAGATGGCAACCCCCAATCGTCCTTCCAGTTCCGCCGGTTACCGGGCCCCTGGACCCTCATGTTTGAGACGCTCGGTTTGAATCGCCTTTGGCCGTCGAATCCCGTCAATCGCCGCTACCGCTATCGGGATCTTCGCTGGGAAGCGGCCGGAGCCGTCGAGCAGCCTGCCGGTGCGTTTCTTCTCTTGCGAAAAGACGCCTGGCGAGCAGTCGGGGGCTTCGATGAGCGGTTCTGGCCAATCTGGTTTGAGGATGTCGACTATTGTTTACAACTACTAAGAAACCACTACAGGGTATGGCGCGTTCCTACAGTGGCTGGCGTGCATGCCGGTGGGCATTCAATCCATGAACTGGGAGAAGCTCGCCGTCAGCTATACTGGTACCGAAGTCTGTTGCTCTACGCATCGAAACATTTTTCGAGTGTCTGGGTTCGCGTGATTGGGTTTACAGTTGTGGTGGGAGCGCTTTCGAGAGCACTTTTGCA
>JADLCF010000330.1 GCA_020847315.1 Bryobacterales bacterium
TCGGAGAGCCGGGGGATGGGCGAGGATGGCGGAGGTGGGCCAACTGGGAAGTGCTTTGTTGACAGTGAGTTCGAGTGGGGATGAGAGGAATGGCGAATTTCTTTGGATGGCTGTGACCGGGAGCGGGAGCGGACAACGAAACGGGTGGATGCTCCATCGTTACGGGACGCGAGGCGGTCTTGTTACCGGCGACCTGCCGAACCGCGAACGACAAAATGGGCCGAGGGCAACCGGATTCGATTCCGGTTTCCCTCGGCCCAAAGCAGGAGAGATAGAACTTGATCGTCGTGTCAATGTTTGAACTGTCCGCTTATTGGGGTTGCGGGCTCACGGTTGGCTGCTCGTCGCTGCCCGCGGCAACCACGCCCGCGCTCACGCCGCCAGCCACGGCGATGCCAGCCACGATTCCCACTTTCGCCGCAGTGGACATCCCACCCAGCACGGCGGCGTTTGCAGTTGTACCCGCGGCGGGAGCACCGGCCGGGATTCCAACGCTCTTCGCCACCACTACGTATTCAGATCCGGCTGCCGGGGTCACGCCCGTAGCCAGGTCGCCGGTGACCGTAACCCGCTTGCCCACGAATTTCGCAATTTCGTCGCCACGCACTTCCGCGGTCACTCCGGTGACCTCGTCGGTGATGGTGTATTTGCCGTTCGCATGCTTTAGCACGCCCGTCATCTTGGTGGATGCGGTGGCTCCGCTCTGAGAGCCGCTCAGCTCAACGGCATTGCCTTCCACCAACCGCGCCAGCAGCAAGCCTTGCGGGTTGCGAACGGCCAGGGAACCCGCGAGGCTCGCCACGAGCACTTTGCCGTCTTTGTTCAGTTGGATCTGTGCCTGTGGCGCCACGCCGGAAGCATCCTCGCCCTCAATGCGAAGCCCAAGAGCCGCTGTTTCCATGCGGAAGTTGCCGGGGAGCCGCCCTTGCACGGAACCGGATTCAAGCAGAAGCCGATCTGCGTAGACACGCGCCCGCGAGGCCACACCCAGGCGGAGGTCGCCGCCGCCAGCCAGTTGAAGGCGTGATGCCGCCGGGCCGGTTGCGACCCGGGACCCTTCGAGCAGCGTGCCCTGGTTCCAGATCGTGGCGCCCTCCATTTCAAAGCGCCCGCTCGATGTAATGGTTCCGATCACCGCGCCGAAGGTGGATGCGGTGAGAGAGAAAGTTAGTAATAAGGTGTAGATCAGGGATTTCAAAGTTGCCTCCTCGTTCGACGGTGGGAGCAGGGCGCCCTACGGAGATACCTCGCCGGGCCAATGCGCCATACGGGCAGACTTCGAAGTGCTCACTATGGTGCTCTTGAAGCCGACCGCCGCCGCATTGGGGCCGAATATCTACTGCACTCGCCGTTCCAGTATTGGTATCGGCCGGATCGAACCGAAACTTTAGCGAGGCCCCGAAAAGAACTGAGAATCGGCGGGATTTCCCTGGGGCAGCCCTAATCCGATTGCAAAGAACTTCCGATCATTCCATAGACACGTAAAGCAGCAGAGAAGCGGGGAAGGCTTCCCTGGCGTCGCGCAATGTCGCGGAAGGAATTCGATTGCGGCGGCATCGGCCATACACACGGGATGAGGAGCCGCTTCCCGCGGGAAGCGGCGGCCGCGGCGCGCCTCCATATCCTCCTCCGGAATCTCATCGACGCAGCCCTTTCGCCATTCTTGGCGTGCCGCGCGACGCCAGCGCGGCCCAGGTGAAACAAGCGTACCGGCGACTTTGCGCCCGGCATCACCCGGATGTACTGCCGCGCCATCGTCCGGGGCAGGCCGGTGCAAATTTCGGTCCGCTCGCGCAGCCGCGACCCGATGGCTGCGCGGATGCCGACACCGTCTTCCTTGAAATCCAGCAGGCGTACCACACTCTCGGGGATCGTTATGCCCGCGCGCAATGGGAGCGGGAGGAACAGGAATGGGAGTGGCGGCATGCCCTGCTCGCCGGGCCTAGGGCCGCGAAGATCGACCCACCCGCACCGGACGGGGACACGACCTTGCAACGGGCGTTGCATGAGGTTGGTTCCAGGATTCGCGAGATTGCTTCCCAGATTCAAAACGCGCAATGGCTCCCGCTCGCCGGCTCCTTCTTCCGCGAACATGCCCTCCTCTCACTCGCGCTGGCCGGATTTGGGATTGCCGCTCTGCACTTCGGCATCTACGCGCATCGCGACGGCCCTCCCACCGCAACCGCAAGCCGGGAGGAAGAAGCCGTGAACGCACAAGATGCGCCTGCCCTGCCGCAGCCGGGGCCGCGCCAGAGCGGCATGTCCGACGCGGCGCACCGGGCAAAGCGGATGGCAGGGAAATCAACTCACGACGGCAATCCGCACGATGCCCGCCAGACCGCGCGGGTTAAGCCGCGCGATGACTACCAGACCGCGCGGGTTAAGCCGCGCGATGCCAGCCAGACCGCGCGGGTGAAGCCGCCCGATGACTACCAGACCGCGCGGGTCAAGCCGCGCGATGACTACCAGACCGCGCGGGTCAAGCCGCGCGATGCCAGCCAGACCGCGCGGGTGAAGCCGGGCGCGGCCCAACCGGTTCTGATCGCAAACCTCGCCTCGGCGGGCCTTGGCCGCGACACGCCCGGCAGCGGCCTGAGCGAGAGTGTGGACCGCCCCGGACACCGCGCGGAATCCGGCACGGGTAGCGGACCCGTGCCCGAAAAGCTCCCGAACGACTCTCCTCACGCGCTCACGCAAGCGGGCGAGCAAGCGGCCCCAAGCCCGGTGCGCCTCTCCGCAAGCGCGGGAGAGTGGCATGGGCGCTGGGCAGCCATTTGCACGGCGAACGAGGGCATGGATATCTACCGCGGCTCCCTGGACATCACGACGGAGGCTCACTTTCGCTGGGTGAACCTCGTGAACGGCAAGCCGGAAAGCCTCGGACCGTTGGAAATCGACCCTACCGGAAACGGGGGCAAGCGCCTGCGTCTGGCTCCGCGCGGCGCGGTGAGAACTGCCGGGAGACGAGCGGGCCCGGAGCGGGAGAGCGCGATTGCCGTTCTGGAACGGGCGGCGTCTTCGGAGCGCTGGATGACCTGGCGCGATGTTCCTGGGGATACCACTGACACGAGCGACCTGGCGCGGCGGATGCAGGGAGCGCATGCGATCAGCGGCGAATCGAGCAAACCACCACCGGCCGGCCCCTGCGGCCGATGGCGGCTCTTTCCAGACGACGGCGCGGCCGCCCTCGATGGCCTCTGGGTGCTTCCGTCCGACGAAAAGCCCGCCGAGGGCGCTCTCGCCTCGGAGTATGTCGAACTGCGCATGACGCGCAAGGACGACCGCTATAACGGGCGCTTTGTGGGTCGCTACCGCGTGCCCGTCGCTTCGATGCCAGCGGAGATACGGTTCGGCTTTTCCCTGCCCGCGGCGGCGATGGGGTGGCAACCGTGGGAGAACGGGGACGGCGCGACGGGCAAGGTTCTCCTGACCCCGGTGGGCAGATCGCGCCTTGTTGTGTTCTGGAAGCGCGGCTCCGCGCCGAGCGGAGGCCCGCATTTGAGCGGAGGCATCGCGGTGCTGCGCCGGATGGAGTAGCCGCGCGATGACGGACGGAGGGATGGAGGGAGGGATGGAGGGCCAGCGACGCGGTGGGCGAGGTAGCGGAGCCAGGCCGGCGCGACGGCCGGGCGAGCAGGGCATCGTGGATCAAGCGAGACGGAGTGGGGGCAGGCGGGAGAGGCCGGGGCGGGGGCTTCCGGGGCGGCCATCCCGGCCATGCAGCCCCCGGCTTGCTGCATTCCGATTCGCAACCACCCGCGGCATCTCGCCCCAAAACTCCATCTCCAGACCCCTTCAAACTCACTCCGGGTTAGAAACAGATCTTTCTTCGGGCTTATTCGGTACTGGACAATTCCACGGCGGGATCGGCGGGAATAACGCTATGCTACGCTGAGTCCTTGCCCACGGTGGAACGCGGCGTTCAAGAGCGCCGGCCGTTTCCGCCGGAGCGCCATGGCGGGAGCCGCATGCCCAACCCCTGGAGAAACGCATCCAATCTCTTCTGGCAACTGGTGCTAAAGGATTTCCGCGTCCGTTACCGCAACATGTCGCTCGGGATGTTCTGGAGCCTGCTGAACCCGCTCGTGATGATGGCGCTGCTCACGTTCGTGTTCACGCGGATCTATCGCGCGGGCGATATTCCGAATTTCCCCGTGTTCGTTCTGTGCGGCATCGTGCCTTTCAATTTCTTCACGCTTTCCTGGCTGACGGCCACGACCTCCATCGTCGATAACGCGCGGCTGATTAAGCGCGTCGCGATTCCCAGGGTGCTCATCCCGTTCTCCACCGTTATCGGCAACGCGCTTCACCTCGGCATCCAGTTCGGCCTGCTGCTCGCCTTCGTGTTCGCCTTCGGCTACCGGCCGAACATCCACTGGTTCTGGCTGCCCGCGATCTGGCTGCTCACCATCCTGTTCGCGTGCGGGGTCTCGCTGATCACGGCGGCGCTGAACATCTTTCTGCGCGACGTGAAATACGTAGTGGAATCCGCCAATCTGGTGCTCTTCTGGCTGGTGCCGATTTTCTACCCCTTCTCTTCCATCCCCGATGAGTTCCGGGAGATTTACCAGTTCAATCCCGTGGCGGCGCTGGTGCTGGCTTTGCGTCAGATTCTGATGTACGACACCAGCCCCGCGGCAAGTCTTCTCTGGAAGCTGGCGCTGGTTTCCGTCGCCAGCTTGTTGGCGGGACTCTTTGTCTTCCGCGCGCTCGAACGGAGGTTCTATGAGTATCTCTAGCGGAGGCGCCGTTCCCGTCAACGCCGCGCGCAAGGAGGAATCCCAGCCGCTGATCGCCTTTGAGGGCGTATCGAAGCGATTCCAGCGGCATGGCGGGCAATCGCTTCTGCGGCACTTCGCGGGGAGGGTTTTCGGTGGCGGTGGCGCCGAACCGTTCTATGCCTTGCGGGACGTTTCCTTCTCCCTCATCCGCGGGGAAAGCCTGGCCGTGATCGGCCGCAACGGCGCGGGAAAGAGCACGCTGCTGAGCTTGGTGGCCGGGCTTTGCCAACCCGAGCAAGGCAGGGTGACGGTGCGCGGAACCGTGGGAGCGCTGCTCGAACTAGGCACGGGCTTTCACCCCGATCTCACGGGGCGCGAGAACCTGCATCTCAACGCCGCGCTGGTGGGATTCTCGCGGCGCGAAACACTCGACGCCGAAGACGGAATCATTGAATTCGCCGAACTGGCGGGCTTCATCGACGAGCCGATCCGCACTTATTCGCAGGGCATGACGATGCGCCTCGCGTTCTCGATCGCCGTCCACTCGCGGCCGGATATCCTGATGGTGGATGAAGTGCTCGCCGTTGGGGACGCCCGGTTTCAGGCCCGCTGCCGGGAGCGCATTTTTGCCCTGCGGGATGCGGGCTGCACGTTTCTATTCGTGAGCCATGCGCCGCGCGACGTCACGGAGTTCTGCCGCCGCGCGATTCTCCTGGAAGATGGGCGCGTGGTGGCGGATGGCGCTGCCGGGGACGTGCTCGCGGAATATGGGAAATTGTCCGGCAGCCACTGCGATTGACGAACATGCATACCGAACGCCTGTATTACGAAGATTGCTACCTGCGCGAGTTCACGGCGACGGTTCTCTCCGTGGGCCGGGATGGCGCGGTGGAGCTTGACCGGAGCGCGTTCTATCCGGAATCCGGCGGACAGGCGCACGACCTCGGCGCCATTGAGGGCGCGGCGGTGGGGCGCGTGACGGAGCACGATGACCGCGTCCTTCACTTTCTCGCGGCGCCGCCCGGCAACGGGGTTCCGGCAAAGACCGTTTCGCCGGGTGAAACCGTGCATGGAGCGATCGATTGGGAGCGCCGCTTCGACCTCATGCAGCATCACACCGGCCAGCATCTGCTCTCGGCGATCGCGGAAGACCTCTACGGGTGGAAGACGGAGAGTGTCCACATGAGCGCGGAAAGCGCCACCATTGAACTCGGCGCGGAGGAGATCGGCGAAGCTTCCATCGAGCGGTTGGAGCGGGAGGTGAACCGCCGGATCCAGGAGAATCTTCCGGTTCGCATCGCCACGCACGCATCGGCGGAGGGCATCCGCTTGCGCAAGGCGACCGAGCGCTTCGGGCCATTGCGCGTGGTATCGATCGCGGACCTCGACCACAGCGCGTGCGGTGGGGCCCACGTGCGGGCAACCGGGGAGATTGGTTCGCTGGCGATCGGGCGCGCGGAGAGAATCCGCAAGAATACGCGCCTGGAATTCGCCTGCGGCATGCGGGCGGCGCGCCTCGCGCGGCGACAGAGCGGCTGGCTGCGGGAAGCGGCAGCGGTATTCCAATCGAGCCCGGATCGCATTGCGGAGCTAGCCGCGGCGCAGCGTGACGAACTGGCAGCACTTTCGAAGCGGCTACGAACGCTTGAAACGCAAGAATCGAAGCGCGCGGGCGGCGATGCACGGCGGGCGTTGGGCGCGACGGGCAATGCTTTGTGTTGCGCGGCGCGCAGGGTCCCGGATGCCATCGGGGACGCGGAGCGGGCGTTTGCCCAGGGCTTTTGCGAACGAGCGGGCGCGGAGCCAAACCGCGCCATCCTGCTGACCGTGGCCCTCGCGACGGGGGCGTTCCTGTTGCGCGCCAGCCCGGAGGCCGGGTTTGACGCCAAGGCCTGGCTTCTGGAAGCCGGCCCCCACCTGGGCGCGAAGGGAGGCGGAACACCGGAGATGATCAGCGGACGGATGGCCAAACCCGAGGGACTGGCCCCCCTCATTGCCACGCTGCCATTTCCGTTGGTGGAGTTGCCCTCCGTGGCGACGATCTAGCCGGCGGAGGCCGTGGATGCGGCGTAGAGCGGGGCGATGCTCACGAGCGCCAAACCGCCCAGGAAGAGGGCAAACATCAGGGCCAGAAGGATCTTCGCGCGGCCAGGCGCTCCCGCGAATTCTTTCCACACGACGACGCCCCAGAACGCGCTGATCATGGTGGCTCCCTGCCCCACGGCGTAGCTGATCGCCGGGCCCACCTGCACTTCCTGCGGAGCGCTCGACGCCACGAAGTTGGCCGCGCCGCCGATGGCCCAAACCACGCCGCCGAGAATCGCCCAGATATGGTAAACCTTCGGGGCGGTGAAATACGCCTTGAGGCCGATCGGTTCTCCCTCGATCGGCAGGTTCATGAAGTAGACGTTGAAAATGAACGTGGAGCCCAGGACACCGAGCCCGAAAAGAAACGCGACGGTGTAGGGTCCGATACCCGTCTCGCCCGCCTTGGCCAATTCCACCAGCGGGTAGAAAAAGCCCATCAACAGCCCGGCGATCACGCTAACCAGCAGGCCCTTGGTTCCGGTGCCCACTTTGGTGGAACGGGTCTGCCCAGAGGCGATGGCTTCAAGCGATTTCTGCCGCGCCAGTTCCCGGTAGGCGAGCGAGCAGAAGACGATCGCGGCGGTGACGAGCAGCGCGCCGCTAAACAGGAGCCCCGCGTTTCCCTGCGGGTTGATTACATAATTCAACACCA
>JADLCF010000331.1 GCA_020847315.1 Bryobacterales bacterium
AGATCGCCCCGATGGTGAAATCGGGAAAGCGGGTGCTGGTGGCCGCGCACGGCAACAGTCTGCGGGCTCTCGTGAAGTATCTCGATGGCATTTCCGATGAGGCCATCGTGGAGTTGAATATCCCCACCGGGATTCCGCTGGTGTACGAACTGGACGCGGATTTGAAGCCGATCAAGAGCTACTACCTCGGCGACCCGGAGAAGGTGGCCGCAGCAGCCAACGCCGTGGCCAACCAGGGCAAGAAGCAGTAGGCGGGACGAACCCCGATAGGATAGAGGCCGGTGCAGCACGACCATCAACCCGAATCGGCGCCCGAGGGCCGGGGCGGAGACCTCGCGGATGGGGTGCGCGATGCCTCTGAATCCGGCGCGGAACGGCCCTTCATCAGCGTAGTGGTTCCGGTGAAGAACGAGCGCGACACAGTGGCCGAGCTTGCCGGGCGGGTGCGCGCGCAACTGGCTTCGTATCCGCACGAGATCCTGTTTGTCGACGATGGTTCCACCGACGATACCTGGGCGGCGCTCGAGCGCATCCATTCGCCCGGCGTGGTGCGGATCGTCAAATTCCGGCGGAATTTCGGCAAGACGGCGGCGCTCAAGGCGGGCTTCAATCTCATCCGCGGCGACATCGTTTTTACGATGGACGGAGATTTGCAAGACGATCCTGCGGAGATCCCGCGCTTCCTGGCCAAGCTCAACGAAGGCTACGACCTGGTATCGGGTTGGAAGAAGCGGCGCCACGACCCGGCATCGAAGGTGTTGCCCTCGCGGATCTTCAACCGCGTGGTTTCCGCGACCACCGGGCTGCGCGTTCACGATGTGAATTGCGGCTTCAAGTGCTACCGCCGGGAGGTGACGCAGGCGCTGCGCCTGCACGGCGAAATGCACCGCTTCATGCCCATCCTCGCGCACGCCCATGGCTTCCGCTTCGCGGAGATTGTCGTGACGCATCACAAGCGCCAATTCGGGAAATCGAAATACGGGTTTCTCCGCTTGTTCAAGGGCTTTTTCGATCTGTTCACGGTTTTACTGCTGACGAAGTTCACGGACCGGCCAGCGCATGCGTTCGGTTTCCCCGCGACGGGCCTGCTGGTGCTCGCTCTACTGGCGGGCCTCGGGTGCGCGGCGGCGGGTGGAAACCTGCTCTGGGCGCTCGCATGCGCCACGCTGTTTGTTACGTCCTTCTGCTCGTTTTGCTTCGGGTGGGTGGCGGAAATGATCGTGACCACCGGCGAGTTCAACAACGCCTTTTATTCCATTGAAAGGGTGCGGGATTAACGGGGTGCGCGCGAGCGATGCCCACCGCGGCCATGGGAAGACGGGGCGCAGCCGATGATTCGCCATGCAAAGACCGCGCTCAAGTATCTTCTCCCCGTCCTGATCATTCTTTTCCTTGCGCGCTCGATCCATTCGAACTGGGCACAGATCCGCGAGTATCCCTGGCAGTTTGATTTTCCGCTGCTAGCGCTGGCCACGCTTTTCACTTCCACCTGGTTCTTCGTGCGGACCTGGATCTGGTGGCAACTCGTGCGGGAGATGCACGAGCACGTGCCGTACTGGCCCGCCTTCCGCGTGTTCATGATTTCCGAGGTGGCGCGCTATGTGCCGGGCAAGATCTGGCAATACGTGAGCCGGATCTATCTTGCGCAGCGGTACCACATTCCGCCCGCGCTGACGCTGACGAGCGCGCTCGTGGAACTGCTGATGGTGATGGTTGCGGCCGGTGTGGTGACGCTGGCCAATGCGTCGCGAATCCTCCCCTCGCTCGAAGAGCAGTACCGCCCGCTCTTCCTGCTGGCGCTGCTGGCCGCGCTGGTTCTGGTGCATCCGAAATCGCTCAAGCTCTGGAGCCGGGTGCTCGCGAAGTTCTTGCGGCAGGAATGGGTGCCGTTTGATGTGCGGTATTCGCATCTGGTGATGATCCTGGCCGCGAGCCTACTCACGTGGGCGCTCAGCGGGTATGGCTTCGCTCTCTTCGTGCAGGCGCTGACGCACGGGACGGACCAACACACGGTGCAACTGGCGACGGTCTACGCGGCTTCGTGGCTGATCGGGCTGCTGGCGATTGTGGTTCCGGCGGGCGTGGGGGTCCGGGAGGGCACGATGACGCTGCTTCTCGCAGTGATCATGCCGCACCCCACGGCAGCCGTGATCGCCATTGCATCCCGCCTCTGGATTACGCTTCTCGAAGTATTACTGCTCGCCGGAGCGCGGATATTCATTCCGGGTCCGGAATTGTCGCGCCCTCCGTCGAATGGCGCAGAGGATGCCGGCGGCTGAAGAACTCGCCTTTTGCTCGCGGTCGGAATAGAATCGCTGAGAGTGCCATCGAAGGAGGCGTGTATGGCGTTGATGCAAGTTTTGTTCAGCCCGGCAGAGGCATTCGCCAGCCTGCGGGGCAGACAGTGGGCCTGGATTCTACCCACTGTGCTGACGATTCTGCTCTCCGTGCTCTCGGTATTCCTGCTGCTCAAACGCTTCAGCACCGTGGCCATCCTGGAAGATCAGATCGCGCAGAGCGGACAGCAGATGCCCGCGCAGGGCATGGACCAGGCGGCCGGTTTCGTGGCGGTGGCGATGTATGCGAGCCCGCTGTTCTTTACGGTGGTGTCGATTCTGATCCTCGCGCTGGTGTTGCTCGGCATCGTCAAGGGATTCTCCGGAGAGACCACCTACCCGATGATGCTGAACTGCGCCGCGTACTCCATGTTTGCTTACGCCGCGGCGGGCACCGTGCTTTTCCTGACGATGTTTTATACCGCTTCGGATCTCAGGAGCTTTCAGCTTCAGAACCCGATCCCGCTGAATGCAGGCTATTTCGTTACAGCGGCGGATGTGGGCAAGGTGGGGGTGGCGCTGCTTTCGGGCATCAACCTCTTGAACTTCTATCTGATCTACCTGCTTTCTCTGGGCGCGGCGAAGCTTTCCGACCGCGTCGCCATCGGGAAAGTGCTCTGGCCACTTGCCGGCATCTATACCGTCTACATTCTTGGGAAGGCCGGGCTGGCTGCGATTTTCCAGGCCGGTTGAGCGGCGGTTCGGCGCGCCTTGGCCGGAAGGCCGGTGAATTGACTTCGCCCCCGCCATGGCGAATAATATTCGATATCATGAATAAACATGCCTCAGCGATGAGGCCGTTTATCCCTACTGCCGGTGTGTTCCCCAGCCAGCCTCTCTCCGAACCCCGAACGCCGCCCATGGATGCGGAGGTGGCGCGCGCCGGGGAACTGCGAGCTCGCACGATGAAGCAGCGCGACTTTCGCCACGATCTCGATCTCACGGGGGAAGAACTCGTTCATTTGCTCGATCTCGCGCAGCACGTGAAGAAGGTTCCACATCTCTACCGGCAGGCGCTCGAAGGCCGGTACATCAGTCTTCTCTTCGAGAAGCCGTCGCTGCGCACGCGGCTTACGTTTGAGCTGGCCGCGAAGCAATTGGGGGGCGATGCGGTGACGGTTGTGGGCCCGATCGGCGACCGGGAACCGCTCAAGGACGTGGCGCGCAACCTGGACCGCTGGACGCACGGCATCGTAGCCCGCGTGTTCTGGCAGCAGACCATCGAGGACCTGGCCTATTGGTCAAAGGTTCCGGTGGTGAACGCGCTCAGCGATATGTACCACCCCTGCCAGGCGCTGGCGGACGCGCAGACGCTCGTGGAGCATCTGGGAGAACTTCGCGGCCGAAAACTCTGCTACCTGGGTGACGGCAACAACGTGGCGCACTCCCTGGCGCTCACGGTGACCCGCCTGGGAATGGATTTCTCCCTCGCCGCGCCCACAGGCTACGAGCCAAACGAAGAGGTATGGCGGACGGCAGGCGCGCTAGCGGAAGAGCATGGAACGAAGTTGTGCTTTACCACGCGCCCGGAGGAGGCGCTCGAAGGCGCGAGCGCGGTCTATACCGATGTTTGGGCCAGCATGGGCCTGGAGCACGAAGCGACGCAGCGGCGCCAGGATTTCAAGAGCTTCACGGTCAACGAGGCGCTGATGGCCCGCGCTCTGCCCGGCGCGCTCTTTCTCCACTGCCTTCCCGCGCACCGCAATGAGGAAGTGACGGATGAGGTGATGGAATCGCCCGGTTCAGTGGTCTTCGACCAGGCGGAGAACCGGCTGCACGCCCAGAAGGCCATGCTACTGATGCTGATGGGGGAAGGGTAGCCCTTTCCGCAGCGGCGGCCGGCTCTTGTGAAACAGGCCCGATCTGCCGGAAACTGGTAGAGGCGCGCAGTCGCGATTTGTTCCCCCTTCACCTCGAAAGGATTTTGTAATTTCAACATGAGCACCCCCAAGAAAGTAGCCCTCGCGTATTCGGGCGGCCTCGATACTTCCGTGATTATTCCGTGGCTGAAAGAGAACTATGGCTGCGACGTCGTCGCGGTCTGCGGCGACGTGGGCCAGGGAGGCGAAGAGCTGGAAGGTCTTCGCGAGAAAGCGCTGGCCACCGGCGCGGTGGAATGCCACATTGCCGACATGCGCGAAGAGTTCGTGCAGGATTACCTGTGGCCCATGGTGCGTTCGGGCGCCGTGTATGAGCACAAGTATTTACTGGGGACCTCCATCGCCCGCCCTCTCATCGCGAAGAAGCAGGTGGAGGTGGCGCTGGCCACGGGCTGCGACGGGCTCGCGCATGGCTGCACGGGCAAAGGGAACGACCAGGTGCGGTTCGAACTTACCTATAAGGCGCTCGCCCCGCATTTGCCGGTGATTGCGCCGTGGCGTGAATGGGACCTCACTTCACGCGAAGCCGCCATCGCCTACGCGGAGGCTCACAAGGTGCCGCTACAGGTATCGGCAACCAAGATATACAGCCGGGACCGCAACCTCTGGCATATCTCGCACGAGGGCGGCGCGCTCGAAGACCCGGCCAACGCGGCTCCGGACGAAATCTGGATGCTCACGAAGAGCCCCGCGGAAGCTCCCGACGCCCCTGGGCGGGTGACCATCACCTTCGAGAAGGGCAACGCCGTCGCGGTGGATGGAAAGCGCCTGAGCGGCACGGCGCTCGTGGAAACGCTGAACGCAATTGGGGGAGAGCACGGGATCGGCCGGATCGATCTGGTGGAGAACCGCTTCGTGGGCATGAAGAGCCGGGGCTGCTATGAGACGCCCGGCGGCACGCTGATCGTGGCCGCGCTGCGCGAACTCGAAGCGCTGACGCTAGATCGCGCCACGCTGCACTATAAGCAGAAGCTTTCCATCGATTACGCGGATCTCGTCTACAACGGCCTGTGGTTCACCCCACTGCGCGAGAGCCTGGATGCGTTTTTCGCCAAGATGAGCGAACTCACGACGGGCGAGGTAACGCTGGGGTTGTACAAGGGGAACGTCAACGTGTTGAGCCGCAAATCGCCGTATTCGCTATACGACGACGACATCGCGAGCTTTACCATGGGTGCGAGCTACGACCAGAAAGACGCCTTCGGGTTCATCAACTGCACCGGCCTGCCGATCAAGGTGCGCGCCGGGATGCTGGCCCGGAACGCGAAGTAAGCAGCGGTGGGCGGCGCAACCGGGGGTTGCGCCGCCCACTGCGCGGATGGAACGATGCAAAAATCCACCGTCGATCAAATACGCACCCGCTTCGATGCCCTCGTCGAGCGATTCTCCAACGTGGAAACCGGGCAGCCCACCGCAATCGACGGCGGGCTGGGTCTTGCTCTCGTCGCGGAGGCCGCGGCGCGCACGACGCCCGATGCCGCGCGCGTGCTCGATGTTGGCTGCGGCGCGGGCAACTTCACGCTACGGTTGCGCGAACGGCTGCCCTTCCGCCATGCCACGCTGATTGACCTGAGCCTCCCCATGCTCACCCGCGCCCGCGAGCGCATCACGGCGGCGGGCGTGGACGTGGAGACGCATCAGGTAGACGTGCGGGAGATCGATTTTCCCGAAGCCTCCTTCGACATTATTGTGGCAGCCGCCGTGCTTCACCATTTGCGGGAAGAGGCGGAGTGGGAAGCAGTCTACCGGAAGTTCTCCCGCTGGCTGCGGCCGGGTGGAGCGCTATGGGTATTCGATCTCATGGCGCACGAAATTCCCGCCGTCGAGGAAATGCAGCGGGAGCGCTACGCCGACTATCTGTGTTCCGTCGGCGGCGGGGAGTACGCAACCGGCATTCTGGCATACGTGGAAGAGGAAGATTCCCCACGCCCGCTCACGTATCAGCTCGATCTGATGCGGGCGAACGGATTTTCGCGGATTGACGTGCTACTCAAGAACGCCGCGTTCGCCGCGTTTGGCGGCGTAAGGGCATAGGCGGGCCGGCGCGGGCGGAGGCCTGGCGCATTGATCCTGGCGCATCGGGCCAATTTAGCGTTAACCCGATGAGCGCGACGCGCGTCCGATATCCAAGGGGGGGGCTACCCATGCGTTTCTGCCGAATTCTGGCTGCCGCGCTTCTACTTGTCTTCGGGCTCAGCGCGGCGGAAAGCACCGATCCGTCGCTGAGCGAGGCGGAAATTCAGAAGATCATCCGCACGTTCGCCGCGAAGGAATCCGCGTTTCTGAAGGCGCGCGAGCAATACACCTACAAGCAGAGCGTGAAAGTGGCCGAAGTTTCCCCGGCGGGAAGAGAGACGGGGAAGTACGAGTACAAGAGCGACATCGTGTTCGGCCCCGATAAGGAGCGGACGGAGCGGGTGACCTGGGCGCCCGTGAGCACGCTCCAGCGCCTCCAACTTACCCCGGAAGACGAGAAGGACCTGCGTGATGTGCAGCCGTTCGTGCTGAACTCCGGGAATCTCGACCAGTATTACATCCGCTACCTGGGCAAACAGAATGCGGACGAGATTCCCTGCTATCTATTCGCCGTCAAGCCGAGGCAGATGGTGAAGGGAGAGCGGTATTTCGCGGGGCTGATCTGGGTAGACGATAAAGACGTTCAAATCGTGAAGACCTTCGGCAGGGGCGTTGGCCTTCTGGCTAAGCATTCCGATCAACAGTTCCCCAAGTTTGAGACCTACCGGGCGCAAGTGGACGGGCGCTTCTGGTTCCCGGTCTTCACGATCGCCGAAACCGTGCTCCCGTTCGCCAGCGGACCTCTACCGATCAAGATGGTGGTGAAGTACGAGGACTATAAGCTGTTTGGTTCCACTTCGAACATTACGTTCGGCGAGGAAGCCGACGTGCCGCCTTCGCACGAGCCGGAAAATCCGCCACCTTCGAATCCGAAATAGCGGGAATCGCATCTCAAAACGAGTGCTACCATTTTAGATAGGCTAGGCTCCGGGGCGACGCAGTTCGAGTTGCGCGCCGGGGTTTGGCGTATCATGAGACTGGCCAGCGTCGGAGACGCTGTTGGGGAGATAACCGCTTGTTTGGAATTCGACGGACGACACGGGCCATGAGCCGCCGTCTTCGCGAGATTAAGCTGATCCTGGATGGGATCCGCGATACGGATCATCCGGTGATGGCGCA
>JADLCF010000332.1 GCA_020847315.1 Bryobacterales bacterium
AAGCGCTCGCCCCGCCGCGCGATCACCGATCTTTCAAAGATTCTCTCTTTCCGCAACCTCCCTGAATTCCGTGGGTTGCGCGGCCTCCACCCCGGCACAACACGAGCCATGGTTCGATTTCCCACACGCGATCGGCATAATCGTCTTGCGGGGGAGATCTCTGTCTTCCCACTCAACGTTGCCCAGCGCATCGCGAAGTTCTTTGACAACTGAATCGCCCCCCACGCCCCTTTCGCTCCGGGCTGGTTCGAAAGACCCGACCAAGGGCTCCTCGCTGCTTCAGCAACCCTCTCAGACCTCCCCCGTCTGCGAGGAACTTTCGTCCGGATCAAACCCGGAAAATCCGGAAAAACCGGACAAAACTGTTTCCGGCCTAACCCTCTCCATTCAAATCACTTAGGAAGGAAACTCGGGGGTTGACCGCGTCCGTGTTTTTTTCCTCAATCCGGACAAAACTCCCCAATCGGCCGTCGGTTCGGCGGGACATCTTTTCCAAACTCCGAGGACATTCTTGAGCGGCAGCCATCGAACGGCGACAGAGGTTCTCTCCTCCGCCCCCGGCATTCCATCCGCGACGTCCAGTGAAAAACACCCTCGCGCAGGGAGTCCATGGAGCGGCCGCCTGTTCGCGGACGCGTCTCCGGCGCGGCCACGCCCGCATCCCGCTCGCCATGGCGCCAATTGCCCGCGTCCTCCATCACAGACGAAGAATGCCGCGAATGGAACCAGATCCGAAATCCCAATCACCGAACTCCAGAATTTCCGTATCCGCCGAATTCCCCATCCCTCATCGCCACCACGAAGGAACCGAGACGTTGTTTCCACCTCGCGGCTTTCTATTCTCAATCAAGGGGAGGATGGAGGCCGGCGCCCGGCGCCCTCATCTTCACAACGGTACGGCTGTTCCACTTTGCACCGTCAAGCTGTTCAAACTGAAACGGCTCCATGGATCGCTGCACGCGATTCGCTTGGAATCTCCACAAGATGAAGCAAGACCGGTTTGGCCCATCACGTGCTTCATCTAGTTCGCAACTGGCGGGAATGTGGAGAGAAAACGCCGCAATTCGCCCATTGAACACGGAGAGGGTATCGAACTTGACTCACATTGCCGATCTACTCGCAAAACAGACTTTCGGAAATGGCCCAAAAGATGGTACTCCAACGGACGCGCCATCGAAAACCGCCGGCAATGAGGCCTATCCGTCTGCGATCTCGATGGGCGGAACCGGTCGAACGCCGCTGCCGGAGCATCGGCGCACTGAGGATATCGAGGCTTGGTGCATTTCGCTATGAGTCGCAGCGAAGGCACTGGCGAGGGCATGGCAAAAAAGGTACGGCAATAATGGCATCACTACCAATTCTCTTGGACGCATCGTGCAAGTGCCCGGAGGCCCTCCGGCTCGAGAACGACCTTCGCTCCCGCGTGATCGGGCAGGACGAAGCGATTTCTCAGATCGTAGACCAATATCAAACCTATCTCGCGGGGCTTACGGAATGGAACCGCCCCATCAGCAGCCTCCTGCTGCTTGGCCCAACCGGCTGCGGCAAGACACGGCTCGTGGAAGCCGTCGCAGAGGCGGTGGCCGGGAACCGGCAGGCACTTATCAAGATCGACTGCGGGGAGTTTCAGCACAGCCACGAGATCGCCAAGCTCATCGGTTCACCGCCGGGGTATCTTGGCCATCGCGAGACGCATGCAAGGCTCAGCCAGGAGCGTCTAAATGAGTTCCACTCCGATACCGTGAAAGTGAGTTTTGTGCTCTTCGATGAGATCGAGAAGGCCAGCGATGCACTCTGGAACCTGCTCCTCGGCATCCTTGACAAGGCCACGCTCACACTCGGCGACAACCGCCCGGTCGACTTTTCAAACGCCATGGTTTTTCTCACAGGAAACCTGGGCGCTGCGGAAATGCAGAGGTTGCTCGATACGCCACTCGGATTCACCACGGGCGGCGCGAGCGCCCGTTCGGCGGACGGCGTCATTGCGCCCGAATTGCGCCGCAGAATGGAGAAGTCCGCTCTGGGCGCGGCTCGCCGTAAGTTCTCTCCGGAGTTCCTAAACCGCCTGGATCGGATCATCCTCTGCCAGGGCTTGGTGAAGGACGACCTGGCGGCCGTTCTTGAGCTGGAACTGAAGGAGATTCTCAACCGCGTTCAGCGCCAGCGCGGGATTGGTCTTCGGATCTCGTTCGATGCCTCTGCCAGGAACCACCTTGTCAATGAAGGCTACGACGAACGTTATGGAGCGCGCCACCTCAAACGGGCGCTTCACCGCTCCCTCGTTCGGCCCCTCTCTTCCCTGCTCTCAACCGGCCAGCTGCGGGATGGCGACGAGCTTCTGGTGTCATTCGACGACGCCGGCAATTCGCTCTGCTTCCAGCGGGAACGCCGGTCCAAGGCGCAACTCCCACCGCGGGAGGTGAGTCCGGCCTGGAGAAACCGCGAGATCCGCGATCGCGAACCTCTGCAGTGGATGGCCACCGGAGTCCAGGGATGAGCTCGCCGAGCTTGGCCTGCGCGGGCTCACCTTTCGATTCCGCTGCCGCCTGTGCGGCGGAAACGAGAGCTTACTTCCGCGGCTGGGGGCGGTACCACTCCGGCAGGGCAACGTTGGCGAGATCGATGTAGGAAACGCTCTCATGGCGATTCCCATCGTTGAAGACGATGTAGCGGCCGGACGAACTGAAGGCCGCGTGGGCGTGAAGCGAAGGGACGGCGCGGCGGTAATTGCTTACCAGCAACCGCAGATCGCCCGTCTCGACGTTGCCCAACCAGATGCGTCCGCGTTGATCGTCGGCGACAATCACCTTGCCGTCGGCGCGCGCGTGGACGTGCCAGTAGCGGCCCTCAAAAATCATCTTCCATTCGCCGGAAGGCTGCACCAGCAGGATGCCTTGCTCGGACATGATCATGGTCATCGCGCCCGTGCCGCTCACCCAGCTTTCATGGGTAAGCCACTCTTTCTGCCGGGTGTACCATTTAGCCGGGACCGTGGAGGCATAGAACGGGCGGTTTCCGCTACCGTCGGAATTCACGAGCCAGGAACGCTGCGGCGCGTAGCCGCCAGTCTCCCAGACATAGAAGATCTCTTCGAGCCGAGGGTGGTACTGCACGTGGCCAATATGGAACCCTTGCTGGATGACCGTCTGATACGCGCCGGTCTTCAGATCGATCCGGCCTATTTCCCAGGTACTCTCATTCCTGCGGAAACCGGTAGCGGCATGGGTGCCCGCTCCGTTCACTGTCGGCTGCTGCGCGCCGCCGGTCATCTCGCCAGGAATCCGTCCCACTACTTCCACGTTCCCAGTAGCAAGAGAAATCCGAAGCAACTCCGGACCCCGGAAAGCAAGGATCTGCGCGACATTTCCCGGCAGCGGACAGGCAGTGGGGGCGGAGATCCTGGGGTCGTTCGTAATCTGGCGATTCGCTCCCGTCCTGAGATCATGCACAAAGATGTGCTTCACCCCCTCCCGCTCCGCGACAAATACGATGGCCTGTTCATCGGCAGTGAGATTCGAGAAATGATAGTACAGATCCGAGGATTTCTGACCAGGACCGGTAAGGTTCACGACCTCCGTGCCGGTGACGGAATCCCGATACCGGCTCGCGGCCGGATCTTGCGCGGCGCAAGGAAAGGCGGCGATCGCGAGAAACACGGCCGCAGTGACGGAAGCGAGGATACGGGGCATCGCCGAACATTCTATCCCAGCCCCCTTGCATCCTCGCAGCGTTCTCTCCCATGCGCCGTCCAATCCCGGGTTTGGACGGCACACCGGGAATTCCTGGCATCGGCGGGCATCCCTCGATTGCCTGTGGCCTGCGATTGATCCCGCATGGCGGCGCGTGATACATAGATACCGTGACATCTTGCCATGGAATTCGATGGCTCGCGTTAATGAGCCTGTTCGTCGCGATTCAGCTCGCCGACGCCCAGGACCTGCGCCGGGTCGAGGCGGCCAAACGAACGGTAACCGATTCCATCACAGGATTGCCGATGACGGTCTCGACGAGCGCGTACCTGCTGGGGCGCGCGGAGGTGACCCAAGTGGAGTTCGAACGCACGATGGGCAAGAACCCTTCGCGGTTCCACGGCGCGGGGCGCCCGGTCGAGAACGTCACCTGGCTGGAGGCGCTTGAATACTGCAACCGCCGCAGCGTGGCGGAAGGGCTCAGCCGCTGCTACGGAGAAGGCGGCACATGGGATCGCGCCTGTACCGGCTACCGGCTGCCAACCGATGCCGAATGGACCGCGGCCGCGGAGGAAACAGCCAAGACGTTACCTGCGGACGCCAATCTTTACGATGGCGAAACGAGCGTAAAGGCAATCGCCACGCGCGCTGCGGAGGGTACGCGTTCCGTCGAGAACCCTGATTCATCCTCAGCGGTTGCGGGGGGCTTCGCAGACCTGTTCGGCAACGTGTGGGAGCTGTGCTTCGACCGGTTTAGCAACCAGCCCATTATCGATTCCGTCTGGAACCCTGCCGGACCGCAGACAGGCGATGCCCGCGTTATCCGCAGCGGCTCCTTCCTCACGCAACGCAGCCAATGGAATAAGGGATTCCGGGCCTCTCAGCCGCCTTCGGCCCGCAGCGCCTATACGGGCTTTCGCGTCGCCCGAAGCCTGCCTTCCGCCGCCCGAGCGGACACGTATGAGATCAGCGGAGTTGACCCGGTTCACTCCACCGAACCGCCGGCCCGGCCGGATGTGGAGATCATCCGCAACAACTGGATGCGCGTTCTTGGCAGGCCCCCGCTGCCGAAGCGCCAGATGGATGCCACCCTCACGCAGACGTTCCTTGAACCGGCCTGGACTGCACGGCTGATTGAGTTGAAGCTGGAGGACGAAGCGCCTTGGCGCAGCCTTCTCGTTCTGCCCGCGCACGCCGCCGGCAAGCCCCTACCCGTCATCCTGGTCCCTTACTACGATGTCGACACACCCGCTGGAAAGAACATGGGCGGGCGCTCTGCAACTCCCTCCGGGGTCCGCGCCTTCGCTCACCTCGCCGCGCAGTTTGGCATGGCGGCAATGGCGGTGACCTGGTCCGGCGAGAACGACGGCCCCGGCTATCTCGAAGTGGTGGCGGGGCTCGATGAACGCTACCCCGGCGTAACCGGGCTTGGCTATTGGGTTTGGCAATCACAACAGATCGTCAACTGGCTCACTGCCCAGCCGGAAGTGGACGCCCAGCGCATCGGCATCATCGGACATTCTTTGGGTGGCAAGATGGCGCTCTACGCCTCCGCATTTGATCCGCGCATTCGCGCCATCGTCTCCTCGGAGCCGGGAATCGCACTGGAGTTTTCGAATTACGGAGACCCCTGGTATTTCGGGGAGCGCCTCGGCATGCTGCCCGCCGGCGCGGATCAGCACGAATTGCTGGAACTCATCGCACCGAGGCCATTCCTGCTGATCGGCGGAGAGAGCGCCGACGGCGATAAGAGCTTGGCGATTCTGCGCAAGGCAGCCCCAGCCTATGCCGCCCTCGGCAAGCCGGATGCTCTCTGCATGCTGAATCATCGGAGCGGCCACTCGCCGACCCCGGCCGCCGCCGTAACCGCCATGGCCTGGCTGCACAAGCAACTGACTGCGCGGTAACACGTCGGGGCCCGAGCCAAGGTCACGCCGCGCCGCGCCTGTCAGCTACACCACCTTGCGCGCCCCGCCGGGAAGGCAATCAACGGGATCACCCGCTCCCGGCAGACAGAGTCCAGACCCACCACCGCTTGTGATCCCGCGCCAATACTTCCAGGGAGCAATCCGTCTTGCCGGCGATAGAACGGTAGGCAGACTGGTCCTAAAGGCGATCCCACCCCGATTGCCTTGACGACAGAGCAACAGATGCACCCCTCCTTCCAGGGGGGTACGTTGGCTTTCACCAGCGCGTGTGTCCAGACGAACGTCTGGAGCGTGCCACTCGACGCCGACCGGGCCAAATCCATCGGGACCGTCGGCGCTGGGTGGTCTGGCCAACAAGCCGTACAGCGGCTCTCTTACTTGGGATTCCACCAGCGTTCCCACCAGTGTCGACGGAACAAGTTATGGCGAGTACGAAACCACCGCCTATCAATTCATTCTCGATGGTGTCGATCTTGCAAAGCCCATCACCAGTAGAGACAGCGCTATCGGCGTGTTCAACGACGCCGATGTTTTCGAGGACGGAACGCTCCTCGATGGCCTGGCTCTCTTTGCAATCATCGACGACAGCACGCCGATACAACGCCTCTTTATTGGCTTCCTGCTCGGGCCCAGCAGCATCTGGGATACGCTGCAACTGCCTGGCGATCTGACCTTCCTGTCGGCCCTCCCGGTCCAATTTGCGGGCTTCAGCGACGAGGTTCCCTTTGAAGGCGACGAGAATGAGATTTGGCTCGGGAGGGGCACGCTGGCGATCACGGCGCAGACCGGAGCACCCGTTCCCGAACCGCCGGCCGCACCAGCGCTGGCGCTGGCGTTCACCGTACTCGGCATCGGAAGCCGAATCGCGCGCGTCCGGCGCTTCCGACGGGCGCAACACCGTTGTTAGCCATTGATTGCTCTTGGCTTCCGTGGAGCGCTCTACCTCTCAGTCACTCTTTGTGAAACCTTGGTTGGCCGTCAACACCGGTTAGCTCGACGTGAAGTTAGCAGCCAGGACGCACGACGAGTTGAGGCATCGCTTCGATTTCGCCGGTCGAGGCACGGCTGCGATATTCCTGGAACGGGCGCTAGCGGCCGGGTTGAGGCACCACAGTGGCTACCAGAAATGCCAGCCGCAACGGCCGGATTGTACGGGCCAACAGGCGCAACGGGGCAAGCCTAACGCGGGTGAAGGGAGACTTGGGAGGGGGAGTTCCCTCGCATTCCTTCCGGGAACCCGAGGAATCGCTCAGCTCCAGACGCAACCCAGCGGGCAGGGCGGTGGAAACGCTACGGCTCCTCCACAGCCCGCCGGAAGCGGACCCGACAACGATAGAATGAGAGCCACTGCCATGAAATACACTCTTCCGCTTTTGCTACTATTGTGCGCGATGACATTCGGCCAGGGCCGCTCCATTCAGAACGGGGTTCTCTATAAAGAGGCCGGGCGTTACGGCGGCTGGCCCGCGAATCACGGGATCTGGTCCTGGGGAAATGAAATTCTGGTGGGCTTCGAACTGGGCTATTTCAAGCTCAATGAGCGCGGGCACGCCATCGATTATTCGAAGCCAGCGGAGCACGTGCTGGCGCGCAGCCTGGATGGGGGAAAGACCTGGAAGCTGGAACGGCCGAAGAGCTTGCAGCCGCCGCCCAGCGTCAAGGTCGCCGGAGTCCCGGCGGGCGGCGAGGGTAAGGAAGCGATCGATTGCCCCGGTGGGCTCGATTTCTCCAAGCCGGGTTTCATCTTCACCGCTCGAATGGCCGATATTCATGTCGGGCCATCCCGTTACTACTATTCCTACGATAAGGGTCACAACTGGCAGGGCCCCTGCAACCTGCCTAACTTCGGCCAGCCCGGCATCGCGGCGCGGACGGACTATATCATCGGCGGCAAGCAGGAGATGACGGTATTCCTCA
>JADLCF010000333.1 GCA_020847315.1 Bryobacterales bacterium
ATATTTCGTTGCCGATGCGGGCGATGAGGCCGGAAAAGACCCGCTCGAAGAGACAGAGATGCCCGCCACCACCCCGATTATCGGTGCAGCGTTTGGAGAAACGAACCATCGAATGCGTATCGAGGGTCAACGGCCAGCCTAATATGCTGAAACTGAGCAGGTTACACCGGGAGAGATTATTTGGAAGTCTTGTGACCCCACGGCGAACGAGCGCTTCTTGCATGCGGAAACCCGGGAAAGCGACTTACCGCGCCTGGACGCGGATGCCTCACGGGACTTCCAGCGCCGCCGCGCGAGTCCGATATGATCCGAAGCACGCCGCTCCCTGGCGATGCAGGTTTATTTCACCTGTATGCTCTTCACATAGGCGGTGAGAGTCTTCAGCCGCGTTACGGCTTCGCGATCGCCCGGCGATTTCGAATCCCGGCGAAAGATATATCCCCACGTGGGCATATCGGAAGTGCCGTGCGCCCGGATCTTCGAAGCCTGATCGCCGGAGATGGAAGCATAGACCTGCTCTTCCGGGAATTTGCCGCCGTTCCGCCTGCTTAGGACTGTCAGATCGCTGACTTTCTGCTTCATCGCCGGCGCGGCCGGCCCGTCTCCCTGCCCCCGAACGCCATGGCACACTGCGCAATACGTTCGGTAAAGCCCAGGTCCGTCGGTCGAGACCGTATAAGAGGGAGCCTTGCCTTGATCTGTCTTGCCCTCCTGCGCCGCGCCGGCAATGACCAGCGAAGTGCAAAATAGAGCTAACGAAGCCACGCAAACGATTACACCCAACTCATTCACCCTCATGCCAGATCCTCCTGAATGGTTCCTCATAGCCACTACCGGAGTGGAGCCGCGCCGTCGTCGCGATCCACTTACTTACCGATATGCATCGTGATATTCGGATACGCTACCACGTTGAATCTGTACAGAAACTTCCCAGAATCCTCTTGGAGAAACCCGGGCGGCGCGGACGGCGCGGATGCGATGGCGCCAATACCGTGGAGAATGCGCCGATCTAGCGCTGCGAGATTGAATCGGAGGATCTTCAGCCCCGATATTCGAGGTGGATGGCCACACCGGTTCCGTTCAGGGAGACACCGGCGTTGCCCAGAGATTGGATCCGATACCCGCTCTGCAGCAGCCGGAGCAAGGCGAGCCCAACCCCGGCGCCAGCCTGTCCGGTGACGGGAGAGAAAACGATGGAGGCGACGACGAGGGAGATCCAGAAGGGTTCGGACCCGTCTTGCGCATTTGCGTCGCCGCCGGTGAGCAGGGTGCGGATGTGCAGGATTTCTTCCGGCTTCCGATGCATGGCGGCGGCAAGGCGCTGCTGGCGGGCTGTGGGGGCGGTGAGTTCAAGAAAGGGTTCGCCGGCCTGCCCGAAGGCCTCCATCCGGATCTCGTCCGGCCGGGCCGCCAGCGCCGCCATGGTCCGTTCCAGAAACTCCATGGGCGAGTTGCACGCGATACCGTTGATGGAGCCGATGGCGCTTTGCTCCGGAGGTCCCCAATGCACCACAAGCGGAGCGAGCGGCGTAACGTCGTCAACATACTCCACGGGAAGCGTACATACCTGGACGCCTTGCGCGGTGGTTTGCCGGATGCGCGCGCGGAGAGAGAGCTTCTCTTCCGGGTCCGGTTCCTCGACCTGGATCATCTTCCAGGGCTTGTCGGGGTCGGGGACCGTTTTCAGAACGATGCCGCGCCATTCGGTGGTCAGACCGGCAAACTCTCCGTTGGCATCGGTGGTGGCGAGGAGGATGAGGTCCGCGCCACGAACGGGGTCCTCTCCGCTAAGGATCTCCACCCGCGCGCCGGAGACGGGCCGGTTCTCACCCCAAGGCCCTTGCTCGTGAAGGACTTTCCCCGCGATGTATAGCTGGCTCATTGTTCTCGCGCCTCCGCTCGCACGTACCTATTCTCTACCGGAACCGGAGCAAAGGGGGGAGGCCCGCGGCGCCACGCGCACCCAAAACCGGCCAGGCGCCGTCCCACGAAACAGGGGGAGACCTACACGTTTTCGGAGAGGCGCGCGTCTAATGTGTATGATTCGTCCGGCGATTCTCTGGGCATTGCTATCTCTGTGCACGGCAAGCGTTTTCGCCCAGACCTCGATTTTGCCGATTCTGGGTGGAATCGAGAAGCGGTATAACGCGACGAAGACGCTGGAAACGCAGTTCACGCAGATCTTCTCGTTCGGGCCGCGCCAACGGACCGAATCCGGCACGCTCTACTTGCAGAAGCCCGGAAAGATGCGTTGGGAATACCGGGAGCCGGCGAACAAGTTGTTCGTCTCCGACGGCAAGTTCGTGTATCTGTATTCTCCCTCGACCAATGTGGCCGAGCGGACGCCCTTCAAGGCGACGGACGATTTACGCGCGCCGCTGGCGTTCCTGCTGGGACGGCTGGACTTCCAGAAGGACTTCCGGCGGTTTACGCTCAAGCCGGTGGGGAAGAACTATTGGATTACGGCAGAGCCGCGCAGCGATAAGGCCCCTTACAGCCTGGTGGCGTTTCTGGTGACGCCCGGCTTCGAGATCCTCGAAGTCGAGGTAACGGGGGTGGACCAAGCCGTGAATCGCTTCCGCTTCCAGAACGAGAAGCGCAACGCGCCGCTGGCCGCTTCTCTCTTCGACTTTCAACCGCCCCAAGGCGCGCGCGTGGTGGACGCGGAACAATAGACGAACCGGAACCATATTGAGCGATGGCGGAGTACGTACTCAAATTCGCGGATAACCGGGGCAAGATCCACCAGAAGGTGGAGGAAGCGGATTCGGAAGCCCAGCTCCGGGAGAGCTATACCCAGCAGGGCTACCTCGTCTACTCCGTTCGCGCGAAGGCGGCCGCCGGACTCTCGGGCGGAATCCTGGGTAGACGAAAGAAGCTAAACCTGGAGCGCTTCCTGGTATTCAACCAGCAGTTCGTGACGCTGGTGCGAGCCGGGTTGCCGATCTTGAAAGCGCTCGATCTCTTGGCCGAGCGGCTGAGCGACCCGAAGATGTCGGGGTATCTCAAACGCATCCGCGACGAAGTGAAGGGCGGGGCGTTGATCTCCGAGGCGTTCCGCGCGCAACACGTTTTTCCGCCGATCTACGTAACCTCATTGATGGCGGGCGAGAAGGCAGGCAGCCTCGAAGAGGTGCTGGACCGCTACATCCAATACCAGCGGCTGACCCTGGCCGTGCGCAAGAAGTTGATGCTCTCGCTCATCTATCCTTGCTTCCTGATCGTGCTGGTGCTGCTGCTGATTGTGTTTCTGGTGACGTACGTGGTGCCCAGTTTCGCGGAGCTATATAACAGCATGTCGGCGGAGCTGCCGTTGGTGACCCGCGTGCTGATCGCCTTCGGCACGACGAGCAAAGATTACGTGCTGGGACTGTTCGGCGCGGCGGCGCTGTGTGTCTTTGGCTTCCGCTGGTGGGCGCGCGGGGAGGCGGCGCAGGAGACGCTGGACCGGATGAAGCTGCGGCTGCCCATCGCGGGGGATATCTGGATCAAGTTTCAGGTTTCGCAATTCTCCCGTATTCTGGCCACGCTGCTGACGGGGGGCATTCCCTTGCTGCCCGCGCTCGAAACGGCGTCGGAATCGCTCGAATCGAGATTGTTGCGCAAGGCGATCGGGAGCGCCGGGCGGGCGGTGAAGGAGGGCAAACCCCTGTCTTCCGCGCTCTCGGCAACAGGAATTTTCCCACCGCTATCGATCGATATGATCGAGGTTGGGGAATCGACGGGCGCGCTCACGACAATGCTTTCGAGCGTGGCGGAGTTCTTCGAGAGCGATGTGAATACGCGGATGACGGCGGCGCTCTCGCTGATCGAACCCGCAATTATGATTTTCATGGGCATTTTTGTCGCGTTCGTGCTGATCGCGCTCTATCTGCCCATTTTTTCCCTGGCGGACCGGCTGGGATAGTACGAACCGGATAGAGAATTCGCATGGCAACCACCTCCGAAGCAAGAGCGCGCAACGCGGAACTCGAACGGCAGAACGCCCTTTCCCTGGCGCAGCGCTACCGCTGCGAATTCGTCGATTTCAAGACGGCGGAGATCGACCACGATCTCTTCCGCTCGATCCCGGTGGACCTGATGTTCCGCTACAGCTTCGTGCCGCTGCGCGAGCAGGGCGGGATGCTCGAGATCGCCATCTCGGACCCGCGCAATCTCAGCGTGGTGGATGAATTGAGCATCCTGCTGCGAAAGAAGCTGCGGGTAAAGGTGGCGACGCTCTCCGAGATCAGCGAACTGCTCAAGAAGACCGAGCAATCGCAACGCGTGCTCGAAGAGGCCACGGCAGGCTTCGCGCTCGATCTGGTGGGGGAGGAGGAGAACCCGGAAGAGACGCTCTCCATCGAGCGGCTCACTTCAGGAGACGCCGATATCGCGCCGGTGATCAAGCTGGTGGATACGACGATCTTCAGTGCGCTCGAACGACGGGCGAGCGACATTCACATCGAGACACGCGACGGCGAAGTGGTGATCAAATACCGCATCGACGGCGTGCTGCAATACGCCATGCCGCCGATTGCGAAGGAATGGCACACGGCGATACTCTCCCGCATCAAGGTGATGAGCGAGCTCGATATCGCCGAGCGCCGCGTGCCGCAGGACGGGCGCTTCCGCGTGCGATATAAGAACCGCCTGATCGACTTTCGCGTCTCCATCATGCCCACGATCCATGGGGAAGACGCGGTGTTGCGCGTGCTCGATAAGGAATCCATGAGCGAGAAGTTTTCGCGGCTCTCACTCGATGTGGTGGGCTTCGATGAAGCGGAGATCCAGAAGTTCCGGCGCTACATCAAGGAGCCGTACGGAATGGTGCTGGTGACGGGCCCCACGGGCTCCGGGAAGACCACCACGCTGTATGCGGCGCTCAGCGAAATTCAAAACGACGAAGACAAGATCATCACCATCGAAGACCCGGTGGAATACCAGCTCAGGGGCATCACGCAGATTCCGGTGAACGACAAGAAGGGGCTTAGCTTCGCGCGCGGTCTACGCTCGATCTTGCGGCACGATCCGGACAAGGTGATGGTGGGCGAAATCCGGGATCAGGAGACGGCGCAAATTGCAATCAACGCCGCGCTTACGGGGCATCTCGTCTTCACGACGGTACACGCGAATAACGTGTTCGACGTGCTGGGGCGCTTTCTAAATATGGGCGTGGAGGCCTACAATTTCGTCTCCGCGCTGAACTGCATTCTGGCCCAGCGCCTGGTGCGCGTGGTGTGCGAGCACTGCAAGCGCAGCGCGCATTACGACGACGATTATCTCGTCGAAAGCGGCCTCGACCTGGCGGAGTGGCGCCGCGTGGATTTCAAGGAAGGGGCGGGCTGCTTTGAGTGCGGGGGCACCGGCTACCATGGGCGCACGGCCATCACGGAGCTGCTCGACCTGAGCGAGAAGGTGCGCGAGATGATCCTCGACCGCAGGCCGACATCGGAGATTCGGCGGCAGGCGCGCGTGGAAGGAATGACATCCCTGCGCGAATCGGCTCTGATGCTGGTGCGCAAAGAGGTGACGACACTGCGCGAAGTGAACAAGGTGACCTTCATCGAGACCAACTGACGATGCTTACCGAGCCTTTACGCATGCCGAAACTGCCCGCGTTCCTGGAACGATGGATCGCGGACCCGCCCCCTGCCTGGGTGGTGGAATTCTCCGAGGCGGGGATCTTCCGCGCCGCAACCGGCACGCCGTCCGATGCGCGCTTTGAGGCGCTTCCCGATGGGGCGCTCGCGGCCTCTCCGGTGGAGAGCAACTTGCGGGATTACGAGCGCGTCGCTGAGGCCTTGAACGCGCTTCCGTTCGACGAAGGAGCGCATGGAGGCAAGGCGCGAGGCGGGAAGGAGACGGCCGCCGCCGTGCTGCTGCCCGATTACAGCGTGCGCACGTCGATCCTTGATTTTGAAGATTTCCCCACACGCCACGACGAGCAGGAGCAACTGGTGCGGCTCCGCCTGCGCAAGATTGTGCCTTACGATCTGGAGGCGGCCCACGTGGCCTTCCAGAGTTTTCCGAAGCAAAATGCCGAGGGCGGCGCGGCTGCGGGAATCACCGTAGTGGCGACGATGTGTCCGCTGCATATCCTGGCGGAGTACGAGGCTCTGCTGCGCCAGCGGCGATGCCATCCGGGCTTCGTGAGTTCGAGCGCGCTGGCCGCCCTCTCCCTATTGCCCGCGGACGAGGTATCTCTGCTCGCGAAGCTCAGCGGGAGCGTCCTCACCGCGGCGGTTTCGCAGAAGGGAATCCTGCGGCTCATGCGGACCGTCGAATTGCTGGAAGTCTCCTGGGAGGAACTGCTGAATCTGCTGCAGCCGATGCTCGCGATGGTGGAGGACCAGCTTGGCGCGCGCACGGAGCGGCTCTGGCTGTGCGGGTTTCGCGAGGATGCGGCGGCGCTGGCGCGGGGGCTTGAGAAGGAATTCGGGATTCCCGCCGCGGAACTTTCCTCCCGGTTCGGCACGCCACAGGCGCACAACGCCGGGGCGCTCGGCTATATCCAGGGATTGGGAGAGCAACTTCCATGAGAATCACGAACAATCTGGCCACGGAGCCGTTTGCGGGAACGCGCCCAATCGTGGTGTTCTCGACCGCATTGGGCGCGCTGCTTCTCGTCTTGCTGGGCTTTCTGATTTATCTGAACGTGGCCAACCGTTGGGAAGCACGAGAAACGCGGGCGCGCATTGCGGAACTGGAAGCGGAAGCCGCTTCCGTCGCCAGGGAGCAGGCCGCTCAGGATTCGATCCTGCGCGACCCCCGTTATTCCGAAGTGCTGGAACAGACGGTGTTCATCAATTCCCTGCTGCGGCGCAAAGGAATCAGTTGGACGAGGATGTTCGACGATTTGGGAACCGTACTGCCCTACAACGTGCGCGTGCTGCGGATTCGCCCTCAGGTGACCGCATCGAATGAGGTCTATCTGGATATGGATGTCGCTTCCGAAGCGGGAGACTCCGTGGTGCAGATGCTGCGGAGAATGGAGGGCAGCCCGGTCTTCGGGCCGACCGCGATCCATTCCTCCCTGGCTCCCACGGAGGGCGAACCTCTCTATCGATACCGGATCAGCGTGAACTATTCACAGAAGCTTTGAGGAGTGGGGACAATGGCAGGCACGAAAGGAAGAGCGACACCGGCGGCCCCGCGGCGGCAAGCACAGAGCGGGCATGCAGCGGGCGGCCCGAAGCGCAAGGCGAGGCTGGCGCTGGGGGCGCTGCTCGCGCTGAATCTGTTGGCGGCGCTGATGCTTCTCGAACCATTCGGCGGGTCCCCCGAAGGCCTTGAAGCATCCCAGAGGCGGCTGGAATCCCAACTCCAGCAGCAGCGGCTTCGCTTGCGGCACGCCAAACTGCTGGCGGGCAAGATGCAGAGCGGGGGAACCGAAGGAGATCAGTTTATCCGGGCGCATTTTCTGGACGAGCGGCAGGCGGCGGGCGATCTTCTGAAAGCGCTCGATACGATCGAAGCGGGCGCGGGCATTCGGAGCAAGGGGAAGAACTTCACGGTGGATGCCATTGAAGGGACGAGCGAGTATCAGATGCTGACGATCGATGCGGGCTACGAGGGCACGTTCGCGGATCTCGTCCAGTTCGTCAACGAGGTGGATCGTTCGGAACGGCTGCTGATTCTGGACAGCCTGCAGGTGACACCGGCCCGGGATGAGGCAACGCTTCAGATTCAGGCTAAGCTGTTCGCGTTCGTGAAGCAATCGAATCTGGTGGCGTCCGCCCAGGGGGTGACGCCATGAAGCTGGGCGCAGAGCCGAAGAAGGTAGCGATTCTGGCCGTTCTGCTGGTGATTGGAGCCATTTCGGTGTGGATGAACGGTTTCGGCGGAGAGGCGGGGCCCTCGCCCGCGGCGCGACCGGCGCCAACGCGCGGGACGCCTGCACCGGCAGTGACGCCTCCGCCGATGGCGGTTCCGCGCGGGGCAGCGATAGAGCCCCCGCGCGGTGGCCTGGTGCGCGGCGCGCGAGGCGCGGGAGCGGAGCAGCGGCTTGGCGAATTTCGCCCGGTATTCAAATCTGAACGGCGCGGGGAAGGGCTGGACCCCGCGACGGTGGACCCCACACTCCGCACGGATCTATTGGCGAAGCTCCAGGAAGTGCGCCTCGCGGGGACGGGGCGGAACCTCTTCCAGTTTGGCCAGGCTCCTGCGCCCCCGCGGCCGCCGGAGCCGAAGATCATCCCAAAGCCGGTGGCGGCCGTTCCCGTGGGGCCGGATGGGCGGCCGGTTCCCGTGGAACCGGTGAAGGCGCCCCCACCCGCGATTCCGCTTCGCTATTTTGGCTTCGTGGATCCGAAGCAGGTGGCGGGCACGCGCGCCTTCTTCATGGAAGGCGAGGAGATCCGGATCGCCGCCGTGGGGGAACTGATTAAGCAACGATACCGGGTGCTGGAGATCAGCCCCAAGAGCGCGGTGGTGGAGGATACGCAGTTCGCGAACAAGCAGACACTGGCGATCCAGCCGGAGAGTGGAACGTAGAAGGAAGCATGGTTCAGGAAGGCAAGAACACGTGGCGGGGACCGATGGCGGGCGCCGTGCGTTCGCGCGGGGTTCAGGACCGTGGGGGCGAGCGAGGATTCGCGCTGCTGCTGGTGTTTGCGATGGCGGCGATTGTGGCGATTACGCTCTACATGCAATTGCCGCGGGTGGCGTTTGAAGCGCAGCGGGACCGCGAGACGATGCTGATCGAGCGCGGTAAGCAGTACCGGCGGGCAATTGAGCTTTATGTGCGGAAGAACAACCGGTATCCGGCGCGGCTCGAAGATCTGGAACGCGAGCAGGATATGCGGTTTCTGCGGCGGCGCTACAAGGACCCGCTGACGGGAAAGGACGAATGGCGGGTGATCCATATCAACGCCGCCGGGCAACTGGAGGATTCCCTGATCGAGAAGCCCAAGGCGGGAAACCCGGAGACGGCTTCAACGACGGGGGATGCGGCCCCCAGCGATGAGAACGTCGCGGAGAACACGGCGCTCGCCCGCCAACGGCCCGGGGACCAGGCAGCGGCGAATACGCCATTCCCTGGGAGTGGAGGGGAGCGGGCGGGGAATGCCTCTGGCGCGAGCCAGACCGGCTCCATGACGATTGCCGGCGAGGGGGCGGTTTCCGGCGAGGGGCTTGTGCCGATGCTCGACGCGAGTGGGAATGTCGTCCAGCGAACCAAGACGGAAGCCGAGGCGCAGGCGCAGCAGGCGGGCTTGGCCGGGCAGGGGGTTGGCGCGGGCGCGATCGGGGGAGTGGGGAGAAACGGGCCCAACGGCGCGGAAGCGGCTAGGGCTCCCGTGCCGATCCGGCTTGGGCCGGGAGGGATTCCGATTATTGAGAACCCCGCGGAGGTGGTGGCCGGTGTGGGGAATCCGGGCAGCGCTTCATCCACGGGGAGGCCCGGACTGCCGGGTATCAGTGGGTCCGGCGGCGCTGCGGGCGGGCCTGGAGGCTCTGTGGGCGGCCGAGGAGCGGCGGGCGCGCAGGGATCCGCCCAACAGATTCTGGAAGGATTGCTGACGCAGCCGAGGCCGGGCGGGCTGGCGGGGATCCAGCAGCAACGCGGGATTCAGCCTGCTGGCGGGGCTGGGCGGGGGATGGGCGCGGGGATCGCGGGCGTGGCGTCGAAGGTAGAGATGAAGGGCATTCTGGTCTACGACGAGCAGGAATCCATTCACAAGTGGGAGTTCGTCTACGATGCGCAGAAGGCCGTCGGGAAGTCCGCAACCGATCCCGCGCAGCGCGGGGTGCGCCCGAATCAACCAGGAAACGGGATGATGCCAGGCGGTTTCAGCGGACCTCCGGCAAATTTGAACCGGCCACGGGGGAGTTCCGGTTCCGGCGGATCTGGCGGGCAAGGCTCCTTTCCCCCGTCTCCGGGCCGGGGCAGCACGGGCAGACGGAACGCCGGGCGACCGTAGCAGGCCGATTCGCAGACAATTCGTGGGGCATGCGAGGCGCTCAGGCGTCCGTTCGAACGCGCCGGCCGGTGTTTCTCTGGCGGGCGGTTGACAGAAGGTGGACTCCCTCGACAGAATAGGCGCACATACGAGGTTTCACAACAAGATGGAATTGCGCGTTCTAGCTTTTGTCCTCGCCGGCGGCAAGGGAACACGGCTTTATCCTCTCACGAAGGAGCGAGCCAAGCCGGCAGTCCCATTTGGGGGGAAGTACCGGATTATCGATTTCGTGCTCAGCAACCTGATCAACTCGCAGGTTTATTCCATTTACGTGTTGATTCAGTTCAAGAGCCAATCTCTCTTGCAGCACATGCAGGACGGCTGGCAATTTAGCGGGTTGTTGAACAACCACTACATCATTCCGGTACCCGCGCAGATGCGCACGCCGGGCGAGACGTGGTACCAGGGGACAGCGGATGCAATCTACCAGAACCTGAACCTGATCGAGCAATCGAACCCGGACATCGTGCTGATCTTTGGCGCGGACCACATCTACCGGATGAACATCCGCGAGATGATTGAATACCACATGGAAAAGCGGGCCGCGGCGACGATTGCGGCGCTGCCGGTTGAGAAGCGTTTTGCGTCTGAGTTCGGGGTGATTGAGACCGACGCCCATAACCGGGTGGTGGGCTTTCATGAGAAGCGCGCGGATGCGCCGACGATGCCGGACGACCCGGAGCAGGTGTATGCATCCATGGGGAACTATATCTTCTCTACGGAGCCGCTGCTGAAGGCCCTGCACGAAGACGCGGCGGACCCGAAGAGCGCGCATGACTTCGGGCGCAATATCCTTCCCCGAATGGTGAGCGAGCAGCGGAATATTTGCGCGTATAATTTCGCCACCAACCGGATTCCGGGAGAACCGCCGGGCGCCATTCCCTACTGGCGCGACGTAGGGACGATCGATGCCTACTACGAAGCCACGATGGACATGCGGAGCGTGACTCCGGCGCTGAATCTATATAACCGGGAATGGCCGCTGCGGACGGCGGGCTACTCCGATCCGCCCGCGAAGTTCGTTTTCGACGAAGAGGGGCGGCGCGGACAGGCGATTGAATCCATCGTTTCCGGGAGCGTGATCCTGGCGGGCGGCCAAGTGCGGCATTCCGTGCTGGGGCGCGGCGTGCGGGTGCATTCGGGCGCGGTGGTGGAACATTCGATCATCTTCGACAATTGTGAGATCGGGCGGGGCGCGCAGATTCGGCGGGCGATTCTCGATAAGAACGTGCGCGTGCCGGAGAACGCGCGCATCGGCTTCGACCTCGAAGAGGACCGGAAGCACTACACGGTGACCGAGAGCGGCATCGTGGTGGTGGAAGGGCACCGCTCGAGCGTGCAGGTCGTCAAGATGAACGTTTGACGAGACGGGCCATTCGATACGGCGAAGGGGGCGCGCTTGCGCCCCCTTTCGTATTTTGGAGTTCTGCGCCGTTTACCGCGAGGCGCGCGCCGGAAGCGCGATGTCTTCCATACGGTAGGTCTCGCGCACCAGACGGTAGGCCATCGCCTCGATCATCTCCCCAGCTTCCTCTTCTTCCACGATGTGACGGGAGACGAGATCGGCGAGGAAGTTCGCATCCACGCGCCGGGAGAGATCGTGCCGGGCGGGAATAGAGGGGAAGGCCCGCGTATCGTCGTTGAAACCGGCGGTGTTGTGGATGCCCGCCGTTTCCGTGGTGAGGTAGCGGTAACGCGTCATCCCCTCGATGGAATCAAAGAACCACCAGGCGGGACCCAGCCGCAGCGCGGGGTAATGTCCGGCAAGCGGGGCGAGTTCCCTGGAATACGTGGATTCATCGAGGGTGAAGATCACCATGCGGAAGTCCGGATGATTGCCGAACTTGTTCAGGAGGGGCTGCAAGTTGCGGGTGTACTCGGTGGCGACGGGAATATCGCAACCTTTGTCTGCGCCAAATGCCTCAAATATCCGCGGATTGTGATTGCGGAGGGAACCGGGATGCACCTGCATCACGAGGCCGTCTTCCACGCTCATGCGCGCGAACTCCATGAGCATGTGGCCAGTGAAGCGAACGGCATCGTCTTCGGTCACTTCTCCCTGGAGGGCACGGTTGAAGATGTCCGCGCGTTCGGCGGAGCTGAGGTCTCCGGTGTACATGCTGTAGACGCCGTGATCCGTGGCGCGCGCCCCCATTTCCCGGAAGAATGCGCGGCGCTGTTCGAGTGCGGCCAGGAAGCCGTCGAAGGTATGCGTATCCTTGCCGGTGAGTTCGGCCAGGAGGGCGAGTTCGTGGGCCCAGGTGGGACTCAGGATCTGGACGCAGGCATCGGGGCGGAACGTGGGCAGGACCACTCCCGGCCAACCCGATTCGCGGAGCTGACGGTGGGATTCGAGGGTGTCCGTAGCAGCGTCGGTGGTGCAGAGCACTTCGATGCGGAAGCGTTCGAAGAGGGTGCGGGGACGAAATTCAGGCTTCGCGAGACAGGCTTCGATTTGGTCGTAGATCTCCATTGCGTTCCGGCTGTCGAGGGTGCGATCGACGCCAAACACGTCTTCGAACTCGTGCTTCAGCCAGCAGCCGGTCGGCGTGCCGCGGAAGAGGTGGAAATGATCGGCGAAATGTTGCCAAATCACGCGCGGATCCGCCTCGACGGGGCCCCCGTCCACCCTGGGGATACCCAGCTTTTCGAGCGGCACGCCCTGCGAGTACAGCATGCGGAAGATGTAGTGATCCGGAACAACGATCAGGCTGGCGGGGTCGGGAAACCGGGGATTCTCGGCGAGCATTCGCGGGTCCACGTGGCCGTGAGGGCACACCAGGGGCAGGGCCGAGACTTGGCTGTACAGCCTGCGGGCGATCTCGCGGCGAACGGGGTTCGCATCAAAATAGCGATCCGGATGAAGCATGGAACAACTCCTTGGCGTCCGAAGGGGGCCGCCACGAACGATCGGTTCGGCCATTGAGGGCAGACGCGCCTGTGAATGGAAGAGCTACCTTTTCAACGTACACCAATCGGGAGCGGCAAGCGTTGCGGGGATGGCCGCGCGATCTGACATGGACCCGCAGGAACCGGACGCGGTTTTCCGGATACAAGATACAATGGCAGGGCGCGCTCATGCGGGCGCCCGGGAGGGGCAGTTATATGGCACGGCTTGGCTTTCTTGGACTTGGCATCATGGGTTACCCGATGGCGCGCCATCTCGTGGAGCGCGACAACCAGAACCAGGTGGCCGTTTGGTCCCATACGGCAGAGAAGGCCGCGCGGTTCGCCAAGGAACATGGGGCTACGGCTTGCGGCTCGCCGAGGGAGGTGGCCGCTCAGGCGGATGTCGTTTTTCTTTGCGTCGGCGACACGGCAATGTCCCGGGAGGTGATTCTTGGCGAGGAGGGGCTCTTCCGGGGAGCGAAGCCGGGTTCGGTGATTGTGGATGCCTCGACAATCTCGCCGCACGTGAGTATCGAGATCGCCGGAGCTCTTGCGAGGGCGGGAATCGATTTTCTGGGCGCGCCGGTGACCGGATCCAAGGCGGGCGCCGAGGGCGGCACGCTCACCTTCATGGTGGGGGGCGAAGAAGCCGTCTACCAGAGAGTGAAACCGTTCATGGAGCAAATGGGCACGCAGTTTTATTACTGCGGAGGGCAGGGGGCGGGGCTTCACGCGAAGCTATCGCAGAATCTGATTCTCTCCAACTTATTGCAAGCATTCAACGAGGGGATGGTTTTGTGCACGAAAGCGGGTGTCGATCCGGAAACGATGCTGGAGATCCTCAACAATAGCGCGGCGCGGAGCGGGCTGGTGTCCGCGAAGGCTCCAGCCGTCTTCGCGCGGAACTTCGAAACGAACTTTTCCATAAAATGGATGCACAAGGACGTGGGTCTCATGCTGGACTCCGCGAATTTGCAGGACGTGCCGGTTCCTCTGACGGGGCTGACTCACCAACTGCTAAAGGCCGCTATTGCAGAAGGTTACGGAGAAGAAGACATGTGCGCCAGCATTAAGGTTCTGGAACGCTTAACCGGGGTGACCGTAAAAAAATCTCAAAAACAGTAGATTTGGTCTTGCATTTCCATAAATCATAGTCTAAGATCAGAAGTAAGCCAGGGAGGCAACTCCCACCAAAGCGAGACTAACCTCTAAAGACCCCTGAAGC
>JADLCF010000334.1 GCA_020847315.1 Bryobacterales bacterium
CGGTTTCCCGCTCGCGCTCGTCCGCGAGTATGATATCGTTCGAGCTTACGAGGAGTATTTTCATGTCATTATCCGTCTTCTCTCGCCGTTCGCTTTTCGCGGGTCTTGCCGCCGCTCCGGTGCTGCTCAATGCCGCCGGAAAGAAGGTTCCCATCGGTCTCGAGCTTTACTCAGTCCGGGACATGATGGCCAAGGATGAGATCGGAACCGTGAAGCAGGTTGCCGCGCTCGGTTATCAGTGCGTCGAATTTTACGGCCCCTATTTCAACTGGACTCCGGCCCAGGCCAAGGAAATTCGCAAAGTGCTGGATGACACCGGGTTGAAGTGCCACTCCACGCATAACGCCGCGTCGAATCTGAAGCCGGAAAATCTCCCGAAAGCCATCGAACTGAACAAGATTATCGGCAGCAAGATGGTGGTGATGGCCAGTTCGGGCTTGCCGAAGAACGAGCAGACGCTCGACGGCTTCAAGAAAGTGGCTGAGGCGCTCAGCGCCGCCGATGCGATCCTCAAGAAGGCGGGCATGCGGGCCGGTTATCACAACCACGGGCTGGAGTTCACCGTGATGGGCGACGCACGGCCGATGGACGTGATCGCGAAGAACACGCCCAAGAGCGTGGTGTTGCAGCTTGACGTGGGCACCTGCGTCGAGATGAAGCAAGATCCGGTGGCGTGGATCAAGCAGAACCCGGGGCGGATTCGCTCGATTCATTGCAAGGAATGGAGCCCGGATAAGGGCTACAAGGTCCTGTTCGGCGACGGCGCGGCGCCATGGAAAGCGATCTTCGCCGCAGCCGAAAGTGTCGGCGGAATCGAGTTCTACTTGATCGAGCAGGAAGGGTACAGCACCCCTTCGATTGAAGCGTCCAAAGTCTGCCTCGAGAACTATAAGAAGCTGCGCGGCATCTAGACCGGCGGCAGAATCGTCATTGCGAAAGCGGGCCAACCCTTACGGGAGGCCCGCTTTCTATTTCTATAGGCTCTTTGGCCGGAGAAGATTCGAGCGAAAGCGGCACGGCGCGCTGGAACGGGGATGATTCCCGTTAGATCACTACGTCCCGTTCGCTCACGACCGCCTGGCTGACGTGTCTCACAGTGGCGATCACGCGTTCATAGTTCATACGCAGCGGCCCAAGCACGGCAAGGCGCGTGAGCGAACCGTCCGGCAGGCGCACATTGGTCCCAATCAGGCTGAAATCGCCCAACCCAGGGTGGATCTCATGCAGACCGACCTGCACCGCAATCCCTTCCTGATTCGTGGCCAGGAACAGGTCGAGCAGCCGCAGCAACCGCGACTTTTCCTCAAGGGTTTCGAGCAGGTGCCGAAGCTTCTCCCTGGTCACGTGGAGTTCGAGCGCCACCAGATGCGATGCACCCTCGGTGAAGACTTCGGGGTCGAGATCGATCGCGAGCAGCCCCATCCGGTGAAAGAGGCTCAGGCGCGTGAGCAGCCGGTCATAGATGGCGCTGTCGTCCGCCAGCCGCCTCTCAAGTTCCGCGCGAGCGTGAAGCAGGGAGAGTCCACTCAAATGGTGGTTGACATAATTCCGGATGCTATTGAGCTCGTCTTGTGAGATGGCCTCGCCCAGGTTGACGACCTTGTTGTGAACGGCCTGATCTTCCGTAACCACCACAATCAACACGCGGTTTTCGCCCAGAGAGACAAGTTCGATGCAATCGAGCGTGGCGGAAAACGAGGGAATCGCAGCGGCAATGCCGACGTTGCGCGTCAGGCCGGTGAGGATGTGGCAGGTTTGCTCGGTCCGTTCCGCGGCGCTTGAAGAGCTGGAAAGCTGAGAGCGCAACCGGTCCAGTTCAGCGACAGGAAAATTGCGGGGGACGAGGCTCTGCACATAGCGCCGGAAGGCTTTCGCCGTGGGCACCCGGCCGGCGGAGGTGTGCGGCTGCTCCAGATAGCCCGCATCCACGAGATCCGCCATTTCGTTGCGAATCGTGGCGGCGCTCAAATTGTCCCGACGCGCGCGGGAAACGGCGCGCGAGGCCACCGGTTCGCCCGTGGAAATATACTCCCGGACGATGGCCTGCAGAATCTCGAGACTTCGAGTGCTAAGCTGTTCGGACCCTTGCTTCATCTCTCCCCACCGGATGCAGCCGCTGCCGAAAAGACGCGACGGCTACCTACGATTATAGGAAAAGGTACTGTATCGGACAAAGTCTCGTTAAGTCAAGGGGTTGTGCAAAGCGGTCGAAGAGCCCTCGCGGAGGTGCTCCCCGCCTAGAAGGCGAAACTGAATTCGCCCTGGATGAAGGTCCATCGGTCTTTGGTCTCGGTTGCCGGAAGATCGCCTAAAGGCTGGCCGTTGGTGGTCCCCCGTACGACCTTGGAACTCATTCCTACCCAGAAGTTGCGGCCGCGGTTCAGCGCCCCGCGAAAGCCGACGAGACCGTAATACCCCCAACCGCTCCGGGAACTGCACACCGTGCAGGGAATGCGGAAATAGTCGCTGGGTTGCCGCAGGACCTCGGAGTAGCGCATGTAGTTCCCGCCGCCGCCACCGAACACTTCAAAGCGGCCGGTTTCCCCCAGCGGGAGAATCACCCTCCCGCCAAAGGGAACAAAGTACTGCCGGTCGTTGATTTCGAGAAGGCCTAGCTGATCGTCCCGAACAAAGGTACGGATATCGGCGGCGCCGAACGCCGTCTCAAAGCCGGTGTCGAGCTGGAAGTTGCGGGCGAAGCGATAGCCGAAGCCGACATTGAGGTTCGGCGCGGTGGTGAAACCGACTTTCAAATCCTGCTGGGGAACGGCGGCGCCCGCTCCAACAATGACGTTGTACTTGCCGAAGAAATCCTGCGCGGAGGCGGGCATTCCCATCCCGATAACGCCGAGAAAAAGCCAGAGGATGGCAAGATGATGGTTTCGCATGTTTACTTATAGAGGGATACGCGGCTCACATTGTGTTTTGTTTCAAGTATTTTTCGAAGAAACGGCGGGGTTCTCTCCGATTTCTCCGAAAGCGCCCGCACGATGGCACAATGCGGCCATTCTGCTCAATACAGGTAACTCGACTCCAGTGGCGCGATCGATCTCGCCTGTCGCGACCCTTTCCCAATCCGGGCCGGGTTCCCGTTCAACGGCCCAGAGTTACTTGGTCTTGCTCCGCAAGGGCGTCTTGAGCAACCAGAGCGCGCCAACGAACGAGAGAAGAGCCGCCAGAGCGAAGTAAATCGCGAAACGGAATTCTCCTTCACCCGAAAACCGGTAGTTTGTGAGGAAGTAGCCATTCACCAGCAGATACGCGATCACGAGCGTCCACACCATGTAGACAAAGCGCGCCACACCCTTGAACGCAAGGATCACAAGGAGAAGCCCCACGATCCCCAACCCCGCCAGCCAACCAAGCAACGAGCTGCCCTCCCAGGGAAGCATGCCGAGTTTAAGCCCCGAACTTGCGGATCCATAGCCCACGATCGCGAGCCCCAGCATCAGGAGAGAAAGCAAGAGTTGAAACAGCAGGCTATAGATTCGAACCAGGAATGAGATTACCTTCACAGGTGGCCTCCAAGAATTTCACAACACATCAGCTTATCAGGCGATTTGCCCCGGCGGTACTCAGAATGGCACGCGGACACTCCGAAACCGGAATCGGGCAAACGTCCATTCTTCCACCGCTTCCGGCGAAAGGGAAGTAGGAACGGCAACATTTGTTGCGGTCCGGATTCAAATTCCGCCCTTCCCTCGAATCGGAGAACAGCCGTTTACGGCCATGCCGGGAGCGTGAGCAACATCAAATCGTCATCGAAAGGAACCCGCCATCCACGCGAAGAATTGTCCCCGTGACAAAGGACGAAGCCTTCTCCGATGCCAGGTAAATCGCCGCGCCCACCAGTTCGGAAGGTTCGCCGAACCGCTTCATCGGCGTATGGCCGAAAATCGAGGCAACGCGCTCTTCCGTGAGAATCTTCCGGTTCTGCTTGGCCGGGAAAAACCCGGGCAGAATGGCATTCACGCGCACCCTGGCGGGGGCCCACTCCCGCGCCAGAAATTGGGTGATCTGGTTCACGCCGCCCTTGGTGACGCCATAGGTGAACACCCTGGAGAGAGGGGGGCCGGAGGACGCGGAGGAGATGTTAATGACGGAGCCTCCGCGCCCGGATTCCACCATTCTCTTCCCGAACACCTGACAAGCGAGAAACACGCCCTTCAGATTGATATCGATGATCCGCTGCCATTCCTCTTCGCCGATTTCGAAGAAAGGGGTGGCCGAGTTCACGCCGGCGGCGTTCATGAGGATATCTACTTCGCCCAACTCCTTGTTGATGCGTTCGAGACTTCGTTCGAGATCCGCCTTGCTGGTGCAATCCGCCTTCACGCCGATCGCCTTGCAGCCTAGCGCCTGAATCTCCGCCGCGCGCGCATCCACGTTCTCCTGGTTGCCGCTGAGTATGGCGACGCTCGCGCCGGCCTTGGCGAAGCCGATGGCCATCTCTCCCGCCAGAACGCCCGTGCCGCCGATCACAACCGCATTTTTCCCTTCGAGCGAGAACAGGTCGAGATAGCTCATTGAAAACCTCCTTCACGTTACCGTTTCGAACCGGGTGGCATGGAATGCCGCTCCGCGCCCCTGCAAGGGAAGAGCCATTGCATCAAAGGCAAGGTCTAAATCGTCTTCGTCACCTTGCTGAGCGTGCGCGGCGCATCCGGATCGAGCCGCTTGTGCTCCGCCAGACATGCGGCGAACAACTGTGCCGGGATGATGTAGGGAATAGGCGTGAACAAATCCAGCGGCAGTTTCGGATCCCGAACCACGCCGGTCAGCGTAAGTTTGTGTTCCGGCGCATCCCGCATGTCCGTATTGCCGTCGTCGGTGATCACCAGCGTCTCTGCATTGAGCGCGCGGAGGGATCGCAACATTCCGCTTACACTCTCGGAGGCCACGCCCGGAGGGGCAAACAAGAACACCGGGAAATCCTTCTCAATCATGGCAATTGGCCCGTGGTGAAAATCGGCGATGGAGAAGCGCTCGGAGATGACGTAGCAGGTCTCCATCAACTTCAGGGCGAACTCAAAGACGTTGGCGTAGTTGATGCCGCGCCCCATCACCACCGCGTGATCCATGTAGCGGTAGCGGCCGGAGATCTCCCTGACCTGATCGTAGAGGCCGAGAGCGCCGGCGGCGCTCATGGGGATGGCGCGCAGATGGTCCGGCGTGAGGTTGGCCCCAAGCGCGTAGGCAAGCAGGTAGAACGCCATCAGTTGGCCAGTGTAGGTCTTCGTGGCGGCCACGCTCAGTTCCCGGCCCGCCCTTACCAGAATCATGTTCCCCGCCAGCTTCGCCATGCTGCTCTCGGGCTCGTTCGTGATGGCGAGCGTCTGGGCGCCCGACGCCTTGGCGTTCTCGAGCACAAGGTTGATGTCGGTGGATTCGCCCGATTGTGAAACGGCCACCACGAGCGCATCCCGAAGGTCGATATGGGCGCCGTAAAGCGTGTAAATCGAAGGAGCGGCGAGCGAGACGGGAATGCCGGTTCCAATTTCGATCAGATAACGGGCGAACTGGGCCGCGTTGTCCGACGTGCCCCGCGCCGCGAGCACGATAAGCCGGGGCCGCTTCGCCGCGAACTGCCGCTTCAACTCTTCCACGTTGGGAAGCTCTTCAAGCAGCGTCCGTTCGATCGCCGTCGGCTGCTGCCGTATTTCATCAAGCATTTTAGACATGCAGAATCAAGGATATCAAAGCCTGAAACCGAAGCCTATCGCCCCGGCGGAAGGGGGGCGCATACCCGGAGCGCCACTCGGTGCGCGCGGTCAGCTTCTGAATGTGAGCGAGTTCACCATTTGTTCGAAGGGCGCGCTCAATTGCTCAAATCGGCTGTCCGGAGCGACGAACACCATATAAAACAAACCCTCCGGGCGGGGCACGGTGAGCAGCATCAGCCGTTCCGCCCCACCATACGGAGACTGGCCGTAGAGCGTGGTGACGAGCCCAGGATTGCCGCTCACCGTCACCCGGCGCTGGTTTCCGCGCGATTGGATAGAGCGGTCGAGCCCAGCCAATTGACTCACGAGTTCTCCGGTCGCTTGCTCCAGGTTTCGCGCGTCCCGCGGCTGATAGTAGCTCATCACCACGCCATAGCCGAGCGAAGCGCCGGTGCGCGTCTGCACCAAGCCCTGGCTGGGCGCGACGGTGACGGTGCTGGAGGATTGATCGCCGAACGCCTGCCACCCGGCGGGGCGGGCGACCTCGAAAGTGCGCGCGCGCAGGGTCTGCATGGCTCCGGATGGGCTCTCCGTGGGCGCCTCTCGCCGCTCCGCCGTTTGCTCCCGCGACCGTGGCTTCGGCAGTTGGGCCACCAGACGTTTCTCATGGGCGAAGTTGCCCACGGAGGCATGGAAATCCCTGGGAATCGAAGCCGGCAGCGCCTGGATCTCCGCCTGCACTCTTGACACGCGGTTGCCGGGGTCCGGGTGCGAGGAGAGAAACTGCGGCGGACGGGAGCCCCCTTCCTCTTGCAGCTTCTCGAAGAAGTTTGCCATCTCGATCGGGTTGTAGCCCGCCTCGGCGAGAATTCGCGTGCCCAGCGCATCCGCCTGATTCTCGGCATCGCGCGAATACTTCAGGATCACCGAGTTGACGCCAAATCCAAGGCCAAGCTGCGCGATCTGGTCGACCACGCTATCCTGCCCGATCGCCATTCCGGCAAGCACGGCCGGAAGCTGGATGAGGCTCGCTTTCGAGGCTTGGTTTGTTCCGTGCCGCAGCGCGACGTGCGCGATTTCATGCGCCAGCACGCCCGCCACCTGGGCCTCATTGTCCGCCGCTTCAATCAAACCGGTGTTGACGAAGATCGGTCCTCCCGGCAGGGCGAAAGCGTTGATCGACGGCTCGTTGATCAGCGTGAACGAATAGGGGTAGCCGCCCGCCTCCGGTTGCGCCGCAAGCTTCTTGCCGATCGCGCCGATGTAGTTCTGAAGCTCAGGGTTTTGGACCACCTGGACTTGCTTGCGAACCTCCGCCGCAGCCTGCCGGCCAAGCTCAATGTCCTGCTCCTTGGAGTACATATTGAACCCCGGCTTGATGGGGTCTCCGGGGTGGCGCGCCGCGCAGCCGGCGAGCGCCAATACTGCCAGTAACGCGGGCAGCCATCGATAGCGCAACCTGCCCTGGAGCTTATATCGCATCGGCACGCGGCCCCCCTTCTCCATTTGTAGGAGAATCGCGGCCTCATTTCGTTTCCGGCACGCGCTGCCACTCGCGCCGGGCGGTTCGTTCCTCTTCTTCGAGCCGCTGCAAAGCCGATTCCGCGGCGCGCGAAACAAACCCCCGCTCCATGAGGCCAATCTGCCCGGAAGGCGGTAGTATAGAGGCATCGGTACTGCCCCATTCAGGACGGTAAAAGAATCCATGTCGAAACAGCCGGAAGCGTCCCCCAGCCTCAATAGCTGGCTGGAAG
>JADLCF010000335.1 GCA_020847315.1 Bryobacterales bacterium
CTCCCATGAACTTTACGACGCCGGGCGTGCCGGATATGGGATTGATCGCTGTTGGGTCGAACCCGTTCATGTGGTTGTTCCGGTCGTGGAGTGGCGTATCCGTTTCCCACCGGACGCCCAGGTTCAGCGTCAGGTTCTGGCTCAACGTCCACTCATCCTGGGCGAACCAGGCGATGTAGTCGCTAAACCGGTCGAGCACCATCGTCTCGCGCGTGGTGAACGTCAAAGGCGCGCCGGCCAGAAGAGAAGCAATGCCGAAGCCGGTTCCGTTCACGCCGGGGTTGCCGGTGGAGAGAGGACTGAAGCTGAAGCTCCCCGAGACGGTGGGGCGATTGACTTCGTGGTTGATGGAGCGGCGGAATTCGTAGCCGAACTTCAAGCTGTGGCGGCCGCGAATCCAGGAAATATTATCGATGTATTGGAACTGCTGGATCGGGAACTGCCGGCGCTCCTGGTTACCTGCGCCCATGGTTCGCATCCCGGTCACCGCCATGGCGGGAAATGCATCGTCCGGCACTCCTTTCAGGCCAAGCTTGGAGGGCCAGTTCCCACCAAGACCGTAGGAGCGGTTCCAATTGATGCGGTCTCCAAATGTGAAGCGGAACTCGTTCACCAGGGTGGGGGTAATCGTCCGCGTATAGGTGCCGTAGTAGAAGTTCTGATGGCGCAGCGCCGGGACGCGGTTCTCCGCGCCGATGTTCGTCATCACGGTGGAGTAATCGAGATTGTCCGAGTTATACATATACCGGACGCTCACGCGGTCTCGATCGGTCAAATTGTAGTCGCCCTTGGCCAGGTAAGCATCTCGCGTGAGCTGCTGCGAATAGTTGGTAGAGAAATTGTTGGCCCCGGAGGCATTGGCAGCCGCCTTGTTAGGCAGCGGATAGAACGGAACCAGCGCAGCGCCCACGGCATCGATGCGCGAGGTGGGGATGATGTTGTTGGCGTACTGAATTCGCTGTGTCTTGCCGCCCACGATCTGGTTCGATAGCGGGTCGTACACACGGACGAGAGATCCAGCGGCCGTGAGCGTCTTGCTGAAATCGCCCGTGCGTTGCTCCACCTGCGGAACGGTGAACTGGTCCGTGAACCCCTCAATCCGGCGTGAACCTTCGTAAGCGAAGAAGAAGAACGCCTTATTCCGTCCGTCGAAAAACTTAGGAATGAATACGGGGCCGCCGGCGGTTACGCCAAACACATTATAGCGAAGCGGCGCGCGCTCCTTCTCCCCGTCGCGAAACGGCGCGAAGAAGTTGGCGGCGTCGAGCTTATCGTTACGCAGGTATTCATAGGCCGAACCACGAAGCTGGTTCGTGCCGCTCTTCGTCGTGGCGACGATCACGCCGCCCGCAGAGCCGCCGTATTCCGCCGCGTAGTTGTTGGAGAGCACCTTCACCTCTGCCACGGTTTCGACGGGAGGATCCGTATCTACCTGCCCGATGCCGATCCGCATGTTCTGGATGGTTCCGCCGTCCATGTAAAAATTCTGGCTCTGGGTGCGCCCCCCAGCGAGGGAAAAATTAGGCTTTCCGCCCGAATCGTAACGCACGAAAACGGCGGCGCCGGTCATCTGGATGATGTTCATGGTGCGCCGGTCGCCGAGCGGCATATCCTGCACATTGCGGGCTTCGACGAGCTGAGAAGAATCCGATGTGCGGGTTTCGAGCAATGGCGCCTGGTCCGTCACCACCACTGTTTCATTCACGGCGCCGATCTCCATCGTCACGTTCAGCGACAACGCCTGGCCCGTGCTCAGCACGAGACCTTCCCGCAAATACGTGCGAAAGCCCTGCTGTTCCACCTGGATGGTGTAATTGCCTATGGGCAGATCGCGGAGCAGGTAGTAACCGGTTGCGTTCGATTGCGCGGTCCGGTGAAGACCGGTGGCAGCGTTCGAAGCGGTGACGTTGGCCCCGGCGATGGCGGAACCGGAGCTATCCGTAATCGCTCCACTGACGGATGCCAACTGGGATTGTCCAAAAGAAGCTGCGGCTGAAATGAGCAGCGCGGCCAGAATTCGTGCAATGTGAAGAACCCTGAAGCAAGTCATTCAGCATATATATCAGACAAACTCTATTTCAAATGTTAACCAATCATTAACTTTTATTCTTAATTGAAGTGGATCCCACGAGAGCGCGGGAAACCGCAGAAGCCCGCGACCTGTGGAACCCTTGAGCGCTCGGACTGGGCATCGCGAATCGCTCAACTAGAGAAGGCGGCCGAGTGCTAGAGACGTTCGCCGGTACCCGCTTTTGCCGGCGCCGGTTGCGAAACGAAGCCGTTCCCGGATGGAGCGGATCGGCCGCGCAGGAAATCCCGCATGGTGAGGGGAGCGGGGGCGTTCAGGAGGGACTCGAGCATAGCCAGTGCTGCTTCTTCGGGGGCGCTTTCGGGAGTGCAAGCACTTTCTGGAGTGCCGGTTGCGGGTGTGGGCTCGGGTGACGCGGATTCCGGTTGCGGGGCGGCCCGCCGGGCATGAGTGCGGGCGAGGCGTTGGGCGTGGAGTTCCTGCCGGCGGGCTTCGCGGGCGAGGGCGAGTTCCAGTTTGAGGGCGTGGGCTTCGGCCACGCGCTGAGCTTTCGCTTCGGCCCGGAGTTGATTGGCTTCGGCGTGGCGGGCGCGTTGGGCGCGATCGAATTCGGCGAGGGCGCGGGTGTGCTTGCGCTCCCACCAGGTGCGGTAGCGGTGGATGTGCTCGAAGGCGGGGTAATGGATGTTCGGTTTCAGGACACAGCGGCCCTGCCGGGTGTATTCGGCGCAGACGGCGGCGGCGCGGGCGAGACTTTCGCCCACGCCGAGCGGTTCGTCGACTTCGAAGGCCTCGGGATCGTTCATCCAACCGGTGAGATCCCGCAGAGCGGCGGCTTCGGCTTGGTCAAAGCGGGCGAGCGCCCAA
>JADLCF010000336.1 GCA_020847315.1 Bryobacterales bacterium
CAAGCATTGCATCCGGACGATAAATCACTGAAAATCATAGTTCAACCACAGAGGTGGTCCGAGTGAAGACGAACATGCTGGCGGGGGTCCTCTACGGCAAGGAACAATTGCGCGTGGAGTCCATGCCCATTCCGCGCATTGAGAACGGGGAAATCCTGGTCCGGGTCCGTGCGGCATTGACTTGCGGCACGGATGTGAAGGTATTCCGGCGCGGCTACCACGCCAAGATGATCGTTCCTCCCGCCGTATTCGGCCATGAACTCGCCGGCGATATCGTGGAGATGGGTGGAGACATTGAGGGATTTTCAATCGGCGACCGCGTGATCTCCGCGAACTCCGCGCCGTGCGGCGAATGCTATTACTGCAAGCGGGATCTCGAAAACCTCTGCGACGATCTGCTCTTCAATAACGGCGCCTACGCGGAATACATTCGCATCCCGGCCCGCATCGTACAGAAGAACCTGCTGCACATTCCGGAGCACGTGGCCTACCAGGAAGCGGCATTGGCCGAACCGCTGGCCTGCGTGCTGCGCGGTTGGGAAGAGACGCATGCGCGCGCGGGAGATTCCGTGGCCATCATGGGCCTGGGGCCGATCGGCATGATGTTCGTTTGCATCGCGAAGGCCTATGGTGCGAGGGTGATCGCCATCGGCAGGCGATGGCAGCAACTGGATCGCGCGCGCGAGATGGGGGCGGACGAACTCGTATGCACGGAAGAAACGCGAGACCTGCCGGAGCGCATTCGCGAGTTGACCGAAGGGCGGGGCGTGGACGTTGCATTTGAGGCGGTGGGGAAGCCGGAGACCTGGGAACTCGCCGTGAAACTGCTGCGCCGCGGTGGGATCGTAAATTTCTTCGGCGGATGCCCGAGCGACACCAAAATCTCCCTCCCCACGGCGCTGCTGCACTATTCGGAGATCAGTTGCAAGGCGAGCTTCCATCACACGCCCGCGCTCATCCGTAAGGCGCTCGATCTGCTTTCGAGCGGCGTGGTTCCCGCGAAATTCTTCATCAACCGCGTAGAGCCGCTCACCAATCTTCTTGAGGTGATGCGGCATCTGATGAGCCATAACGGCCACCTCAAGACTGCCATCATTCCTTGAGGGCGCCGCCGGTGACTCCGTTCTTCCTGCGCCCCATTGAGTTCATCGCCAGCACCGAAGCGAACGGGCATTCCTGGAGCCTGGCCGAGGCGGAGGCCTACACGCGCTGGCTTGCGACCTCTCACTACGAGAACTTCCACGTCGTGAGCTTTCTGCTGCCGAAGCACCTCCACCAGGATTTTTACAACGTTTACGCCTATTGCCGCTGGAGCGACGACCTGGGCGATGAGACCGGCGATACGGCGGAGAGCCTGCGGTTGCTCGCCTGGTGGGGCGGGGAACTGGAGGCGCTTTACGCGGGCGCTGCGCCGCGGCATCCCGTCTTTTTGGCCTTGGAGGCCACGGCCGCGCGCCGCGAGTTGCCCAAGGAGCCTTTCGCGAATCTGTTGAAGGCTTTCGTGCAGGATCAGACGACCACGCGCTATGAGGATTGGGATGGGGTCTTCGCGTACTGCGTGAATTCGGCGGACCCCGTGGGCCGCCTGCTGTTGATGCTCTGCGGCTATCGCGACGAGGAGCGCTTCCGGCTTTCGGACAAGATCTGCACCGGCTTGCAACTGGCGAACTTCTGGCAGGATGTTTCCGTGGATCTCGGGAAAGGCCGGATCTATTTGCCGCTCGCGCTGCTGCGAAAGCACGGCGTCGCGGAAGAGGACATCGTGGCGCGGCGGGATTCCCCGGCCTTTCGCGCCGCCACGCGGGAGGCGGTGGGCGTGGCGCGCGCCCTGTTCGAGGAGGGGCGGCCACTTGTGGGAACGCTGGATCGCAGGCTTGCGCTCGACATCGATCTGTTCGTGCGCGGGGGAATGCGCGTGCTCCAGAAGATCGAGGCCATCGGCTACGGCGTATTGCTGGAACGGCCGAAGATCGGCAAAGCGGAGCGCGCCGGCTTGCTGCTACGCGCCCTCGCCGCCAGCGCGTTTCGGCTGCGGTAGCTGGAGACGCCGTTGTCTGTGTGCCTTCGTCTAGCGTCATCGCGTCGCTCGGACCCGCCATGCTACCTTGGGAGGCGAACCCATGCGTGGCGCGGATTTACAGGCTTCCTACACCTATTGCGAACGGATTTCGCGTTCGCGGGCGAAGAACTTCTACTATGCGTTCCTGTTACTGCCGAAGGCCAAGCGGGAGGCGATGTGCGCCGTGTATGCGTTCATGCGCTACTGCGACGACCTGAGCGATGATTTGAACGACGGCACGGGCAAGGCTGCCGCGGCCATCGACCATTGGGAAGCGGATCTCGGGCGGGCTCTGAGCGGAGATCTTCCCGCGCAGCAGGTTTGGCCCGCATTCGCCGATACCGTCGAGCGCTACCGCATCCCCCACGAATACTTTCACGATATGATTCGCGGCGTGCGCAGCGACCTCGAACCCCGGCGCATCGCCCGTTTCGACGATCTTTACGAGTACTGCTACCGCGTGGCCTCCGTCGTGGGCCTGACGGTGATCCATATCCTGGGCTTCCAGGGAACGCGGGCGCTCGAACTGGCGGAAAAATGCGGCATCGCGTTCCAACTCACCAACATCCTGCGCGACGTGCGGGAGGATGCGCTGAACGATCGCGTCTATCTGCCGGAGGAAGATCTCGAGCGCTTCGGCGTCTCCCGGGAAGACCTGCGCAGCGCGACCGCCAGCGAGGCGTTTCGCACTCTGATGCAATTTGAAGCGGCCCGCGCCTGGGAGTTCTACCGCGAGAGTTTCCCGGTGGTCGCGATGACGGCGCGCTCCGGCCGCGCTTGCATGAGCGCGCTGATCGGGATCTATTCGAATCTCTTGGGAGCGATTGAACGGGCTCACTTCGATGTACTCTCCCGCCGGATCAGCCTGAGTTCCGGCGAGAAGTTGTGGATCCTGGTGAAGAGCGTGCTGGGAGTGCAGCGGCTGCCGGAAATGGCGAAGGCGAAGGGCTAGGCGGGCGCGCCGGAACACAACGGAAAAGAGGCGCGGTGTCGCTACCGCGCCTCCAGGGTTCGCAATCGAGAGTGCCTATTCCGCCTTCGTTGCGGTGAAGTTACGGGGAGGCCGTTCGGAATCTTTCATCTGGCTCGTGCCCTTCAGACCAGATCCTTCCACCGTGCCTTGGTATACCATCACCATTTCGCCGCGCTGCGTTTCGAACTTGGTTTCGAACGAGAACTTGCCATCGGCGATTTTGCCATTGCTGATGGGCATCGTGCGAGCGCGGTCGTCCTGTCCCATGTGAACCTCTCCCGTCAGGACGCCGTTGGCCTCCTTGAGGTCGAACTGCACATTGCCGAACCAGTTGCGAGCGCCACCGCCGCCTCCACCCTGCGCTCCGGCGGGTGCTTCCATGGTTACTTTGTACTTCCCGGTCACTTCGGCCGAGAGTAAACCGGCGCCCAGAGCGAGGGCCGCCGCAATCACAAGAAAGGTACGTAACATCGTGAGGGTTCCTCCAGAGGCTGGTAAGGGCTCGCCGCCGCCGACGCCGGTGTTTTCGCACAACGGATGTGGGCGAAGGGAAGCGATCCATCCAGGTACCGAAACAAGGTACAAAGGGAAAGGTTGCGGATGCAGCCGCGAAGTTACCGACAACGCCGCTTCCATGTCAGGAAATCTTCCCGTCTATTGCGATGTAAGCCTGCCAGTGCCCCTGGACCGCCCGTTCACGTATGCGATGCCGCAAACGCTGCGGCACCGGGTGAAGGTGGGGTGCCGGGTGATCGCCCCCTTCGCGCGGCGCAAGCTGATCGGCGTCGTGGTGGGCCTGCATGAGACGGCGCCCGTGACGGAAGCCAGGGAGGTCTTGAGCCTTGTGGACGAAGAGCCGGTCTTCGACGGCCGGATGCTGGCGCTTGCCCGCTGGATCTCCGAGTACTATTGCGCTCCGCTGGGTGAGGTGCTGCGCGGCATGGCGCCCCTCGCCGGGGAATCCCGCCGGAGCGTGGTCTACACGGTGACCGAGGATGGGCGGGATCTGATTCGCCAGAGCGTACTTGGTTTGGGCGAGGAGGATGCTACAGGCCAGTTGCTACGCCTGCTCGACGAGCGGCCGCACAGCGAAACGGCGATCAAGCAGCGCGTGCCCGGCGCGAGCGCGCTGCTCCCGAAACTGCTGAAGAAAGGCTTCATCCAGCGGGAGGAGTTCCAGATCGAGAGAGATCCGCTGCGTCTGGCTTCCGAGCGCCTCCTCGTCGAGACGCTCGACCCGCCCGCGCCGCTGGAAGCCGCGGGCCGAAAGCTGCCCAAGGCGGAGCGGGAATTGCTCTCGTTCCTCGCCCTGCATCCGGGCGAGCATGCGCTGAACGATCTCGAAGCCCTGCTGCGCAATGCATCCTCCGCGGCGCGTTCGCTGGGGCGCAAGCAGTTGCTGCGCATCCGCCCGCGGCCCACCATTCCCACCGGCTTTGGCGCCGGCGCGCGGCACGAACTGAACGCATATCAGGCGGAAGCGCTCGCGGCCATCACCGGTGCGCTCGAGGCCGGCGCGTTCCAGACGTTTCTGCTGCAAGGCGTGACGGGCTCCGGCAAGACGGAAGTGTACCTGCAGGCCATTGAAGCGGCGCTCGCCATGGGCAAGAGCGCGCTGCTGCTGGTGCCTGAAATCGCCCTCACCCCGGCGGTGGCCGGTCACTTCTACCACCGTTTCGGCGAGAACGTCGCCATCCTGCATTCGGCGTTCCACGATGCGGAAAGGGCCAACCAGTGGCGGCGCGTGCAATCGGGCGATGCGGGCGTCGTGGTGGCCACGCGCTCCGGCGTGTTCGCGCCCATCCGGAATCTCGGCCTGGTCGTGGTGGATGAAGAGCACGACCACAGCTATAAGCAGGATGAGACGCCGCGCTACCATGGCCGCGACGTCGCCGTATACCGTGCTTCGCTCGAGAAGGCGGTGGTTGTTCTGGGCTCCGCCACGCCCAGTCTGGAATCCCGCTTCAATGCGGAAACCGGCCGTTACAAACACCTGCTGCTGCCGGACCGGGTAAACAATCGCCCCATGCCTGAAGTCGAGATCATCGACATGCGCGACGAGTTTCTCGCTACGCGCAACCGGGAGCCGTTTTCCCGTCGGATGGTGGAGGCCGTCACCGAACGGTTGGAGCGCGGCGAACAGGTGATGGTGCTGCACAACCGGCGCGGCTTTTCGACGCAGGTGGTGTGCCGCGCCTGCGGGTATGCAGTCGGCTGCCCGCACTGCGCCGTCACGCTCACGTTTCATCGCCGCCACAAGCGCATGCTGTGCCACTATTGCGGCCACGCCGAGGCGGTGCCCGATCATTGCCCGGCGTGCGCCAGCGAGCACGTACACTTTCTCGGTTCCGGCTCGGAGAAGATCGAGGATTATCTGCACCAGTATTTCCCGGCCGCGCGCGTCGCGCGCATGGACCGGGATACCGTCTCCGGCAAGCGCGGCTACGAGACGATCCTGCAGGGCTTTCGCGAAGGCGCTTTCGACATCCTGCTGGGGACGCAGATGATCGCCAAGGGGCACGACATCCCGAATGTCACGCTGGTTTGCGTCGTTACCGCCGACGCCGCGCTGAGTCTGCCGGACTTTCGCGCGGCCGAACGCACGTTCCAGCTATTGACGCAGGTGGCGGGCCGCGCCGGCCGCGGCCAGATTCCGGGCAAGGTTCTCATCCAAACGCTGCATCCGGACCACTATGCGGTCACCCTGGCCGCCTCCCAGGATTACGAAGGCTTCTATGCGGCGGAGATGACTTACCGGAAGAACCTGCGTTACCCGCCGTATGCGTACCTCGCCAACGTGCTTTTGCGTCACGAGAGCCAGGAAGAAGCGATGCGCATGGCGACGGAAGTGAAATGGCTGCTGGACCCGCCGCCGGAGCAAACCCGCGTGGTGGGCCCCGCGGAAGCGCCAGTGCCAAAGCTCAAGAAGGAGTTCCGCTTCCAACTCCTGGTAAAAGCCGCCAGCCGCCCCGCGCTTCGCAAGGCGATCGTGCGTATTCGCGAGCACGGCGTCGAGAAGAAGTGGAAGGCGACGTCTCTGGTTCTGGATGTGGACCCCTTGAACCTGATGTAGGTCGCCGGCGTCCGGCGCGTCGCAGTGAAGGAGTCGCCGGCAGGATTAGGGATGACCGAACTCATCCACCAAGGGGATGAGTTGCTGGTAGACATGATCGGGGATGGCGGAATCCCAATTTCCGGTCAGTTTGGCGGCGATGACGAAGCCCAGAAAAATCGCCACAACGCCCGCGGCCATCCATTCCGGATGGAAGAAGCGGGTGGCGCGGGAAGCCGGCACGCCGATCACCTGCATCCCCAGCGCGTCTTCCACCGGGCAACTGGCGACGCATTCCATGCAGCCCAGGCACTCGGCGGAGCGAATCTGCACGAGGCGATCCACCGGGAGCTGCGAGGGGCAGGCGCGGGCGCATTTGGCGCAATCGATGCATTTTTCGGGAATACGCCGGATGCGAAGCGGGCTCAACAGACTGGCGAACCCCATCAGCGCGCCATACGGGCACAGGTATCTGCACCAGAAATTCGGCGTGAAGAGGGACATCACGGCGAGCAGCGCCACGATGATTGCGCCGGTAGCGCTAAGGTAGCGGAAGAAATTGAGCATCTTGACGTCGGAGACGAGGCCGTAGGGCGAGCCTGCGAACGCCGCGATCGCGGATGCCGACATCGAGCCCACCGCGTAGAGAAACAGGCCCAGCAGCGTGTATTTCAAGCCGCGGAGAAGGATGTCCAGCCACCGAGGTGGAAAGAACATGCGGCGCGTGAAACGGCGGCCCAGTTTCCACAGATACTCGGAGAGCGTGCCGATCGGGCAGAGCCAACTGCAGAAGGAGCGCCTAAGCAGCAGCGACATCAGGATGAAGCTCACGAGCAGCACGCCCGCGGCCGGATGGATATCCGGGATGCGGCCGGTCAACAGCGTGTACTTGGTCTGCATCAGGCCCATGATGGGCAGCCATCCCTCCACGCCGGCGGGGCGGGAGACGGCGAAGGGGGCGGCGTAGCCTTCGAACTGGCGCACGAAAAGCAGAAACTCCGCGCAGATCCAGGTGTTGAGCAGGACGAAGCCCAATTGCGTGGCGCGCCGGTAGCGCTGGGAACGGTTCGGATCCATCCGGCGCAGGTACTGCTTCTTCAGCTTTTTCTCGCCGGCGGCGGAAGCGGGAGGTGTTACAGCGCAGGCCACACCCACATGCTCTCCTATGCGGCGGTGGGTGTCCGTGACCCGAGTCACAGCGATTAAGCCAGATCCGCGCCATGCTGTATGCGGATGACGGCCTCGCTACAACTCGGAATCCGCCTCACCGCGCAGTCCCTCGGCATCGAGCACCTGGATGCGCCGCCGTTCAATCAGCAGCAACCCTTCCGCCTGAAAGCGGCTCAGGTTGCGGGAGACGACTTCGCGGACGGTGCCGAGGCGCATCGCAAGCTCCTCATGGCTCGAAGGCAGGGCGAATTCGCTGCTTCCCGCCTCGGCTTGCCAATCGAGCAACTGCCTCGCGAGGCGCTGGCGCACGCTGCCAAAGGTGACCGCCTGCACGAGCAGGACGAGTTGACGCAGGCGCTTGCCCATCACGCGGAGCATCTTCATGGGGATCTCCGGATGAGACCGGCAGACACGGTAAAAATCATCCTTCGCGATCATGTAGGCGACGGTGTCGCGGACGGCGACGACGCTGGCTGGATAGGGGCCTCCGTCGAAAATGGGAACCTCGGCGACGGTGGAGGGCGCCGCTTCGAGCGTCAGCATGATCTCGCGTCCGGAAGTTGTGGTCTTGACGATTTTTACCACGCCCTCGCCGATCAGGTAGATGCCTTCACATGGCTCGCCTTCCGCGAAGAGAATAGCGCCCGGCGCATAGGCGCGTTCGACGGCCAGTTCCGCCAGAGCAGCGCGCTCCGCGGCATCGAGGCTGGAGAACATGGGGATGCGGGCAAGCGTTTGGTCCGCGCGGGAGGGAGAGGTTGCCATGGCATGTAGGGTCGAACCCCACTGTAACGCATGCGGCATCTGCGTGGCCATCTGCCCGGTGAACGCGATTCTGGAGACG
>JADLCF010000337.1 GCA_020847315.1 Bryobacterales bacterium
CCAATGTCCTCGACCACCGGCAGCGCGTCCTCACCGCAGCCTTCCAGCAGCACCCCGAGCGCTTTGTAAGCAAACCGCCAAAGCCCGCGCCGCTCCCCGCCGCCGTCTGGATCAACCCTCCCAAACCGGTTCCCCCGGACGGAGGCGAAACTCACTAATAGATTCGGACAGGTGTCTCAAAGTTGTTGACAAATTCCGCCACCTAAATGAGGTATGGGCAAATACGATTTCGTGTCCTGTTCTGAAAATGAGCGGCCAAAGCAATGGCACCTGCTCGCCTTGACAGATTGAATTGGTCGCAACGAAAGCGGCCTCCGAACTCGTATGGGTGCCGTAGTCCGCTGCCTTGAGGAACCAAGCCGCGACATAATCAAGTGATTTCCAGCCTTTGATCCTCTGGGCGAAAATCGCCCCAAGCTCAGACTTTTGCTCAGCAGATTGCCACGTAAAGCCTAGATACGGCGGGTTCCCACAGATATACGTCTCGCCTCCTTCATTCTCAAAATCGATTTGCGCCTGATCGAGAGGCGTGCTGAACAAGTCGTCGGCATGCAGCTTTACGCCCGTTCCCGTGGGAGGGCAGATGCTGAGCCAGTCTAGCCGCAGCGCGTTCCCACAGGTGATCCAGTTCTGCTTATCGAGTGGCAGGAACTCCGCCAAGGCGAGCTTGTGTCCGCGATAGAGCACGTCGCACTGGTACTCCGCGATCACCAGTGCGAGACGGGCGATCTCCGCCGGAAAGTCGCGGATCTCAATCCCGCGAAAATTCGTCTTCGGGATCTCCGAACGCCGATCCGCTTCTCCGCGCCGCTGGTTGATCTCGGCCTCCATCGCCCGCATTTCCTTATAGGCGATGACCAGGAAATTGCCGGAGCCGCAGGCGGGGTCGAACACGCGAATCCGGGCCATGCGGGATCGCAGATTGAGCAGCATTCGCTGGTTCTCTCCGGCCTCTTCGAGCTTCGTTCGCAGATCGTCGAGGAAGAGCGGGTTCAGTACCTTCAGGATGTTGGGCACGCTGGTGTAGTGCATGCCGAGCGCCCCGCGCTCTTCGTCCTCCGCCACCGCCTGAATCATCGAACCGAAAATGTCCGGATTGATTTTGGTCCAATCGAGGCCGCCGATGTGAAGCAGGTAGGAGCGCGCGATCTTGCTGAACCGCGGCACGTCCAGGCTGCCCGAAAACAGATCGCCGTTGACGTACGGAAATGAGTCTGCCCATCGCGGGAGCTTGGCGCTGGCGCGATCCACGGTCTTCGTGTTCATGGCGCGGAACAGTTCCCCCAGTACCTCGTGGGTATTCGAGGAATCTCGAGCGCTCATCTGCTCGACGGTATCGGTGAAGAGACGGCCGCCGAAGAAAATGCCGGTATCTTCCGCGAAGAAGCAGAAGATGAGCCGCGCCATGAAGTGATTCATGTCGTGGCGGCGCTCGGACGCGCCCCATTCGGGGTTGTCCTTGAGAAGCTCGACATAGAGGCGGTTGAGGCGGCTTGTTGCCCGGATATCGAAGGCATTCTCGCTGATCTGCCGGACGGTGGAAATTCCCGCCAGCGGCAGGAACAAGGCAAAGCGGTTTGGGAAGTCCTCGTACGCGCAGGCGACGGTTTCCCCGCTGGAGAGGTCTTCCGCCTCGAAATCGACGCCGTCCGTGGCGAGGATGAACCTCGCCTTGGCCCTGGTGGTAGCGGGGCTCTCCCTCAGCGCCGTCAGCGTCTTCGTGACCTGCCCAGCTTGGGAGGCGGCGATGTGAATATGGTTGGTCTGAAGTACGCCGCCGAGGTCGGATTTGTTCGTGGCCCCGGCGCGCAGCCGTTTGATCGTCGCGTCCTTGTTGCCGAAGGCTTCGAGGAATGCGAACGGAAAGTTGGCTGCGTCGAATGGCTGCCCGGCCAACTCCGTGATTGCCTCATCGATTTCGACTGCGTTCAACCGTCCCCTCCTATCCGTGCGTTCGACCCGATCTTATTCCATTCCAGCTTGCTCCAACGGCCGGCGCTCGAAGCGGTTGGCGGTGAACGCCTCTCCGCGCGCGAACGACGAACCTGGAATGTATTCTCAATGGTAGCCGGAATCTCTACCAGCTCCCTATCGGCGCGATGGCGAGAATCTGAAGCGCAAGGGGTACTGGGAATGCGGGCTGCGGTGGGGATGCGGGTTGCCCCGCCAGGGGGCTGGGATGTTTTGCGTCCATTCGGACTTGCGGACAAGGGGCGGGGTGGGCGATTGCGGAACGCGGCTGGTTGTTGCTTCCGTCCGGCCGCGAGGCGTTCATGCCGGCGAGTGGGTGTTCATGCCACCCCTGCCGGGGTTCCCAATGGGTGGAGGAGGCTTGCCCGCGAGCTAACGATCACGGCTGGCTCATGCCGCCCTCTGGGCTTTCGACATGAGATTGCAGGCGGATGACCAGCCTGCGATCTCCGGGATTGGGTCCCTTCGAAATGTCTTCAACGCACGAGCGGTCTCAATGACATGGAGGAATCGGCCGGGTCTCAGGGATTGAAAAGTTGGAGCGGGAGATGGGACTCGAACCCACGACGTCCAGCTTGGGAAGCTGGCATTCTACCACTGAATTACTCCCGCTCTTGGGCTGACACCCGAAGTCTAGCATGGGCGGCCGGGTGCGAACAATCGGAAACGCAGCCATTCGGCGACGTTGCGCCCGCGCCACTCTTACGCCACCCGCCAGCCCACGCCGCTCTCGCCGCCCGCCCATTCGCGCCGACTCCCATTGGCGCCGTGGCTCGAAGTTTACAAGTGTGCTCGGCCCTCGCGATCTCCAACCTGCGCATTTCAGTATAGATTCGGGATGCCGTTACGGCTTTCGCGCTCGCGAATGCTCTGGGCGGGCTAACACTCCTCCCACGGGAAGGGGATGCGCATGACTTACTTTGGTAGGGTTACGTTGTCCGATGGCGGCGCTGGGAAGGAGAGTTGGGAAGGGTTCGCGATATCTATCTCGCATACCGCCCAACTGGAGGGAATCGAGAGGAAAGTCGAGAGATTGACCGCCGTTCGAGCCGACGGCGGCTTCTCGGTCGAGGTGGCGGACCCGGTCCCGGCAAGCGCGGAACTTGCCGTGGTCTCACCCACCGGAGAAACACTCACGCGGCTGAAGTTCGCAGGCCTGATCGAAGAGAACGGCACGAACCTGAAGCCGGTCGCGGTGGAGCGCCGGGAACTGGGTCTCACCATTGATCCGGCGGCCCCGCCCACCGATCTTCGCGCGCGCGTGTCGGGCCGGGTGTTCGTAGCGGCGGGAGCTTCCGGCGACCGCTCGGCGGCAGCCGACCTCGAAGTACGGATCACCGGCATCGTGGGCGACAATGCGGCCCCGGTCCCGCTGCTCGCGGCGGTGACGGATCGCAACGGCTATTTCGCGGCCACGGCGCAGCGGCAGCGGCTGACCGGTGCGTTCGCGGACACCGGCTCCGGCGGCACAAGCGTACGCCACCCGATTACGGTGACATCCGATCTTTGGCTGCCGGAACCCGTGCTGCTGTTCATCGACGCCAAAGCGGGGGAAGAGTCCGGGTGCGGATGCGAGGCGCTGCCGCCCGCGGTGCCTGGAGCGGCGGAACTGGCCGTGAACGGAGAGGTCTTCTCGACGGATCTGGGCGCGGGATGCCCGGATTTCACGATTCCCAACCGCACGCTCGAAGAATTCGATTTCTTCAAAATCGTCCGGACCACGGATCCAACCATCAAAGGATTGACGCTGCCGGATACGGTGCGGAAAGACCTGGAACTGCCGGAACTGGCAACGCTCGCCTTTGACCGGGCCACGCTGGCGAAGGTGCTGGGAGGGTCGTCGCTCGCGTTGCAAAGCGCGCCGAAACTCCAGGCGCTGGAACTGCCAATCTCAACCGATTTGCGCCGCAACGCGCCGCCAGTGGCCGCCGATGTCACGCCGTCGATTGCGCGCCTCGCCCCGATCAGCGCGAGCCCAGAGCGCGCGGCGGCGACATCGGCGGCGGTCGCCGACACGGGGATCGCGGATTATCGCGGCGTGAGCCAGTTAGAAGCAACGGGAGTGCGGCGGGCGGCCGCCTGGGGCGGCTCGGTGGAAGAAGCGGCGGCACAGGTGGCTCTCCGCGCGACCGTTGCGAAGATTCCGGCGGCGGCGCTGCGGGCGTCTCTCGACGATCCGGACGGTTTCACTCAGGAAGGGCTCATGACCCTGGAGCGGAAGACCTCGGCGCAAGCGCTCTCCACTTACCTCAACTGGCGCGCAAGGCCGTTCGCCGGGCGCGGTCCACTGAACGAAGGCAATCCGGTGGATTGGGACGTGACGCCGGAGTTCTATCAGGCCACGTCGATCGCGCACGGCCACATTCTTCACTTCAAGCAGGAGTGGCGCGCCGACGGCTACTCGCTCGGCGAGCTGGTGCGCAGCATTCCGCTTGCGCCCGGGCAGAAGAAGCAGGTGGCGGTTCTCGAGTGGGATCGCGAGGATACCGCGTCTCGTACCGAGGCCACCGATGTCACTGAGCAACTGAGCGCGTCCCTTAGCCGGGACCGCGACATCGATGAAATCGCAAACGTCGCGTTCAGCGAGTCTTTGCGCGGCGGGTCCTGGGCGAAAACGGCGGCGGGGGGCGGAGGGTTCGGCCTCGCGATCGGCCCGCTGGTGATCGGTGGCGGAGGCGGCGCAGCCAAGGCAAGCTCGGAGGCGTGGAGCGACAATTCGCGCTCGATGTCGGGCGACACGCTGAACCAGCTTCGAGACCGCGTGTCGCAGGGGGCGTCCGCGGTGCGCAACCAGCGCTCAACCGTGGTGGAGACCGTGGGGCAAAGCGAGCGCGTGAGTGCAACCACCGAAGTGATTGCCAATTACAACCGTTGCCACGCGCTGACCATTCAGTACTTCGAGGTGCTTCGTCACTTCGCGGTGCATGAGCGCATCGCAAGCGTGCGGGAATGCCTCTTCGTGCCGCTTGAGATGACGATGTTCGACGACGCGAAAGTCTTGCGGTGGCACGATCTGTTGCTCAACGCCTGCCGCGACAGCCGCGTGACGCCGGGCTTTGAAGCGATCCGGCGGCTGAATTCGCCGGAAGCGCTTCCCCCCAACCGGCGCTTCGCCGACGATCCCATCGAGGAGATGACGGGGCGGCTCCGCATCCGCATTTCGATTGCCCGCCCGAAGGATCCAACCGATGTCAACCAGGCCGTGGCTGATACGGAATGGCGCATGTTCGGCATGGTGCTGCGCATCAATCCGGAAGTGCTGTTCGAGCAGTACAAACGGGACCAGGCCAAGCGCGACCGCGTATTCCGCAACGAGATCGCGCCGGAGGTGGCGCAGGCGTTCCTCGAAAGCCTGCGAGTGATGTTGGTCGATCGCGATGGCCGCGAGCGCGATTCCGGCTTCGCGATCACGGTGGCGTCGCGCTATCGCGAGAACGGCATCGTGGAGGTGGAACTGAACGATACGGGCGCCGGGCCGCGTATCTCCCGTGCGGAGATCGCCGGCCTGTCGGTGCAGACCGACTACGAACTGCCGGAGTTCTCGAAAGTCGTCGTCGAATCCGCCCAGGCGACGTATGCCACGGAGCGCTTCAGCGGCGGCCTCTTCGGCGGACCGGTGAACGACGATGTCGTGAAGGGCGATCCGGCGTTTCTATCCGCGAGCCAGTTGAGCAGAGCCGAAGAACGGAACCAGCTTGCCGAGATGCGGCGGCTGCGGCGCAGGCTGCTGCGGCACCTGAACGACAACATCGAGTACTATCACCGGGCGATCTGGCTCGGGATGGACGCCAACCGCCGCTACATGCTGCTGGATGGGTTTGAGGCTCCGCGCTCGGGCGGGCGTTCGGTGGCGTCCGTCGTCGATAACCGGCTGATCGGGATCGTGGGCAATAGCCTCGTGATGCCGGTGGCCCCCGGGTTTCAGCTCGATCCGGTGCTGGCGGAGGCGCTCGAGGAAGAAGAGGATCCACAGAAGGCGCTGGAGCGCCTGTACGAAGTGGAACCCGCGCCGCCGCGCAGGTTGAGCGTGCCCACCAAGGGCGTGTTCGCCGAAGCCATGCCGGGCAAGTGCAACAGTTGCGAACTCATCGAAGAAGACCGCTTCTGGCGCTGGAAGGATTTCCCGCTGCCGGATTCACCCTCGGCTATCAGCCCGGTATCCACGGAGAGCCGTTTCGCAGCGGGCGGAAGTCTGCGCCCCACGGCGTTGCCGGATGCGATCGTGAAGTTCCAGCAACTCTCCGCACTGCCCGATCCTTCGGGAATGTCCGCAGCACTGAATCTGCTGGGGCAGAACGTGTTCAAAGACCTGACCGGGCTCACCCAGAACCAGAAGAACGCAATGGCCGCGTTGACCACGGCGATGGGGTCGAGCGAAGCGTTCGCGGACGAGGCATTCAAGCTGGCGATGGCGAAGGATGCGGCGCGCAACCTCGACCGCACGCTGGAGCAGATCCAGGCCGCGAAGAAATCCGGCCTGTTGACGGGCGAGGAGGCGAGCAAGGCGACCCGCGACGCGCTGCTGCAATCGATCGCAGCCACGCCTGCGCCCACCTCGGGCGAGGTCACGACGCCGGAAGTGGATGCGGCGATCAAGAAGGCGGCCGGCACTCCCGGCGGCTCCGCGACGATCAAGCGGGAGAAGGGCGGAAAGAGCGAAACGGTCTCGTTCAAAGTGGACGAGAGCGCCGTGACGATTGGCCGCGGCGTCGCGCATGTCGTCGAATATCCCGTCGAAATCTGGTTGGAGCTGCCATTGATCAGAGACGTGATTGATGCCGCGCGCGATTACCGCATCGCCGTGCGGCTACAGGCCCGCGACGCCGCCCGCGCCGACGCCGCCACCATACACCGGCGGCCCGATGGAACACCGTTCCTTTTCGACCGGATTCAAAGCGCGATCAATAGCGGCTTGCTACGGGTGAACGGGGCGGGCCGGCTCGAAATCCGCGTCCACGCGCAGATCGGCTACCCGGCGGACCCGGTCAACAACACCAGGATCTTCGCCCCGCCGGCCAACACGAGATACAGTTTCGTGGCCATGGTTCATGGCAACTCCGCCGCGTGGGAGTTTGGCGCGACGGGAACCGCGGGAGCGGCGATTCCGGGAAGGGCGCTCCCCGCGTTTACATTCCCAATCACGGAACGAGGAGACTACCGGGGCTATGCCTATTTGCAGACGCATCTGGCCGGCTTGGCGGAACCGGTCGTATCGATCAGCTTTTCGCACGGGCTGCCAAACTTGTTGGACTTCAAAGTGGAGATGCGATCGGAAATGGTTCTGGCGGCGATCCGCCAGGTGATGGCCGATGCCGGGAGGCCGGGGTCGCTATTGGGTGATACCGTCGACTTTCGGCAGACGGGCTTGATGGGGCATTCGCGCGGGGGCGAGGCGGTGGTTCGGGCGTTCCTGGCGCAACAGGCGGCGCCGATCCCGAACTTGCGCGTGCGCGCGGTCTGCTCCGTCGCGCCGACGGATATGCTTGGCGCCACCAATGCGAACGCGCTTGTGCTTCCCGCGCAGGCCGGAGTGAGCTACCTGGTTATGTACGGCGCTCTCGACGGAGACGTGAGCGCCACCCGCGAGGCCGCCGAACTCGATTTCAACGGAAGCGGCTTTCGTCTCTACGACCGCGCGGCGTGCGACAAGGCGATGGTGTTCGTGCCGAGAGCCACGCACTCCCGGTTCAATTCGGTCTGGACGGCGCACGAGACGGAAGGCGAGTGGCCGGTGCTCGATGGCGGCGTCGCGCTTCCGGGAGTTCCGGCTCGCGCGTTGTCGGAAGCGATGCATCTCGACCTCGCGCGAGAGTACATCGGCGGCTTCTTCGACCTGATCCTGAACGGCAATGCGGCGGAGCAGCCCAGGTTCCGAAACGAGATTCGAAGCGGAACCGCGCAGGCGGTGTCGCATCAGTGGCAATTTGCCTTGGCGACCGACCCTGTGGATCACTTTGACGGGCCTCCTCCCCCCAGCGTGGTGAGGACCCTTGCGCCCACCGCGAACATCCGGGAATTCGCCCCGCTGATTCCCGCCGCCGGCCGCGACGAGAGGGTGCCGCACGAAGATCATGCCTGCACGCTGGCAACCGCCGCCGTGGGCACGCACACCTTCATCTACGAATTTCCGGCGAACGCGCCGGGCTTCGACGCGATTCGCTTCCGGGCCGGCCAACTCTATCCTTCGTTCACCCAGGCGGAGATCGACGGCGTTGTCGTTGCGTTACCGCCCGCAGTCAATATTCCGGCGCTGCGGGCGCTTCTGGTCACCAAGCAGGCCGAGATCGACGGCGTGCCCCCGCCCGTGCTCGCGGTGATCTTCGAAGACGCGGATGGCGCCACGGTCCGTATCCCGCAGGCGGCGATCCTCGGGAACCAGCAGAATCAGCCCTGGCCGCGACCGGAAGCGAAAGTGCGCATCGACGTTCAGGCGGTCGTCGCGGGCGGGCCGTTGAACGCAGTCGCGAGGGATTCCACGGTGATGTCGCTACAGACCATGCAGATTCGCGCGAGCCAATTGACGGGGATCAACGCGGCGCGGCTTCACCGGGTGAGTTTCGAGTTCACGTCCCCAGCGGCCACGCAAGCGGAATTCTGGCTCGATAGCATCGACCTTGTCCTCGTCTAGGAGCACCGTTATGACGTTCGGAAATCTGACGATCGCGAAGACGCACGAGGAAGTGGAGGCGCAGAGCGGCTGGACCACGCAGGTCTTCATCGAGATCGACCGCGCTCCAAACGAGGGGATCGGCATGTCCGGCGAAATCGGAGGGCAGCCGATCGAAGCCTTCGGGGTCACGTTCTCGTTGACGCCGCAACTGAGTGGCTACCTGAAGACGCCGCCCGAGGTGGGGGACGAGTTTGTCATCAAGATCGGGAAGACCGTCATCCCCACCGGCCTGAAGGTGGAAGATCCGGGAATCGCTTGAGGAGGTATCGGCCAATGACGGTGAACGGCAGACTTTCCGGCGCCAGTACCGGTTACGCGGGTCACGAAGTGGAAATCTTCCTCCCGATTCTCTCCGGCGGAGGAGCGGGCGCGGCAACGATCCGGCCCGTGCTGATGCGCGCGGCGGCTTCGGCGGATGGCCGGTTCAGCTTCGAGGTGGAGCCGGGAACGAAATTGAGCGCGCCGATGGAGATCACCGTGCGCGCTCCCTCGGGCGAGCGGCTGGCGTTCGCGACGCAGGCATCTCTCGGTAATATCGCGATCAAGGTGTCTCCGCGCGCGGCGTTGCCGGTGTCCCCGCGAACCGCGCCCACCGATCCGGCGCTGGGGCCGGTAAAGCTGCGGATTGCGCTGCAAGATCTGGCGGAGCAGAGCCGCGCGGCCAACCAACTCGTTTCCGTATGGGGAGAGCGCGCGGGCTCCGCCGAGCCGGCGGAGATTCGCGTGGTGCTGGGAGCCGCGTACGCGGACGCGCGCGGTGTGGCCACAATCGAGATCCCGCGCGCGGCCTACCGGTCTCTCGAAGCCGAAGTCCCTGGGCACCGCGGCCCGGTGAAACGCTTCGCGCTGGCGCTGACGGATGAAGGGCTGCCGCGCGAATCGGCCGAGATCGCGGTGGATCTGGAGACGGGCTCCGGCGCTGCGGACGATGAGGACGAGTGCGATTGCAAAGCGCCCGCCCTGCCGAGAACGCCGGGGCACGAGGATCTGGCCGGCACGGGCGTGTTCGCGGCGGACGCCGTGGCGGGGGGCTGCGTGAGCCTCGCGGTGCCGAACCGGACGATCGAGGAATACGCATTCCAATCGCTGGTGCGCACTACGGATCCTTACCTGTTCGGCATCAAGCCGCAGCGGCCCCGGCCGTTGCCGCTGCCGCCCACCGCCCTGACGCTGGCGGCGGAGCTTGCTTATGGTTTCAGCTCGCTCGATGCTCAATTGGCGCAGGGGGCGACCGGCAGCACGGGGTTGCAGCCGGGCGCGCGGGCGAGCGCGGTGTTGCGCACGGGGGAAGCGGCGCTCGATACGCTGCGCCTGGAGAGCCATGCTTACCGTTCGACGGGCCTGGCGGGCGCGCGTGCGTGGCGGGAGACGGGCGCCCGGGACAAGGTGCTCAGCGCGATCATGGAGCGCGCGTCGTCGCTCTCCGAAGAGACGCTGCGGAATGCCCTCGCGGATCCCGATGGATTCACGCCGGTCGCATTGATGACCGCGGAGCGGCAGCGCGCGTTCGAGCGGCTGGAAGAGAAGGTCACGGAGGTCTTGCCCGGCAAGGGACGCGTGCCGGTCGCGGCCGGAAGCATGCCCCTGTGGGACGCGCAGCCGAAAACCTACCAGGCGGCGACCATCGCGCATGGGCACCTGCTCGAATGGCGGCAGGTATGGCGCGCGGACGGATACTCGCTCGGCGACCTGCTCTACTCCCTGCCGCTTGCGCCGGGCCAAAAGCGGCAGATCGTGGTGGTGGATTGGGACCGCCAGGAGACGGGCATCCGCACGGAATCCCGCACCGTGGCCGAATCGTTCAGCGCGGATTTGAGCCGCGACCGCGACGTCGCCGAGATTGTGAATTCGACCGTCAGCGAAAGTATCCGCGCCGGTTCGAAGACGCGGACATGGGGCGCCGGCGGAGGTCTCGGTTTAGCCGTCCCGTTCAAGGCGGGTTTCTTCGGAATGGGCGTCGCCGGAGGCGGTGGCGGTTCCGATTCGAAGGCGTGGCAGGATTCGGCGAGAGCCCTCAGCGCTTCCGCCGGACAAAACATTTCGGACCGCACGCAACAGGCCGCAACCGCCGTGCGCAGCCAGCGCGCGACGGTCGTCACCGGGCGGCGGCAAACCGAATCCGTCTCCGTGACGGCGGAAGTGGTGGCGAACTACAATCACTGCCATTCGATGACGGTCGAGTACTTCGAGGTCCTGAAGCATTACCGCGTGGATCTTGAACTCGCGTCGGTGCGGGAGTGCCTGTTCATCCCGCTGCAGATGACTCGCTTCGACGAAATGAAGGCGCTGCGGTGGCGAGACCCGGTCACGCAGCATCTTCGCGATGGGAGCTTGGCCGGCGGCTTCGACGCGATCGAGCGCATCCTGACAAGCTATGCCGATAGCGATCTTCCGCTGGCGCGCTACGCCGACGAGGCGGTGACGGAACTGTGGGGGGAACTGCGCGTCGAGCTCGATATACGGCGTCCCCGCGAACCCCGCGAGGGCGAAGACATCAACGATTATCTAAACCGGAATTGGCAGACGTGGAACGTGTTGTTCGGCCCCGGGTCGGCCGCCCGCGCCTACGATGAAAGCGTGCGGGAACGCGCTCTCGCGGAGAAGATCTTCGCCAGCGAACTGGCGCCGCGCATCGCCCGCGCGTTCGGGGATACGCTGCGCTTCGAACTCTTCGTGGATACGAACGGCACGCCGGCCTTCGTTCCGGCCGCCGCCGACTTCACGATGGTCTCCGACTATCGCCCGGGGCGCGAACACCTGATCGCGTTCCGGTGTATCCTGCCCGCCGGGCAACAGTTCACGCGCGCCCAGATCAAGGGCGTGCGCGTGTCAACGACGCTCGGCGACATCACGCCGGGGTCGCGCAGCATTCTGCGCTATATCCACGTGAGCTACCGGAATCGCTTCCGAAGCGCCACGCTGCTTTCCCCGCGCCGTCTGCGGGATGAGATCAAGGCCGGCGATGCCGTGTTCGTCGCCGCGTACGCGCTTTCGAAAGCGGAGGAGTTGAACCCCCGGCAGGAGGACCTGCGCCTGCGAGACCGGCTGTTGAAGCATTTGAACGAGCACGTCGAGCACTATCACCAAGTGATCTGGTGGCTCATGGATTCAGGGCGGCGATTCATGCTGCTCGACGGATTCATCGCGCCGGATTCGGGAGACCGCTCCGTCGCGTCAGTAACCGAAAATCGACTGATCGGCATTGTCGGCAACTCGCTCGTGATGCCGGTAGCACCCGGATACGTGCTTGACCCCATCGCGCGGAACGCGGAAGACCCGGAACGGCCGATTGACCTGATGGAAGCCTACCGTCCGAAGATCCCCTTCGCGCCCAAGCGGATCAGCGTGCCCACGCGCGGCGTGCATGCCGAAGCGATTCTGGGCGAATGCGACAGTTGCGAAATCCTGGACAACCGGCGGTTCTGGGACTGGGCCTCGGAGCCGGTTGAGGACGAACCCACCGCCATCGCCGAAAGCTCCACCGCGTCCCGGCGCGAAACACCACCGGACACGGGGCTCACGCCGTTCCAGGCGCCCATCGTAGCCATTCAGAATACGCCGGATGCGCCCCTGCCCACGACGCTGGGAGAGTTGACCAAAGTGCTGGCGCAGAAAGACCTGTTCAAGGATGTGACCGGCCTCGAAGGCAACCAGGCCAACGCATTGCAGGCCTTCCAGCGCGCGATGCAGACCGCCAACTTCTTCGGCAAGATGGCCGCTGCCGGTGCGAAAGCTTCCTTCACCAATCGCCGCAGCGAAGACGTGATGAAGAAGGTGAACGCAGCCGTGAAGAGCGGCGACATGAGCAAGGAAGACGGCAAAGCCGTGATCGACAAGATGCTCAGCCAGATGAAGGGCGACACCGGCGAAAGCGACAAGGCGTTGACCGGCAAACCCGCCGTGAAGGATGCAATGAAGAAGGTCGCCCAGGGCGCGGGAGAACTGAGTGTTTCCAAGGAGACGGGGGATGGTTCCGAATCCGTGAGCGCGAAGTTCGGCGGCAAGGAGGCGGGGTCGAAGTCTACCGATATTCAGATCGAGGGCGTTGAGGCGATCAACCAGGTGAAGTCCGAGGGCTGCTGGGCGGCGGCCGCGACGATGCTGATCGCCTTCCAGCGCAAGCAATCGATCGCCATTGAGACGCTGCTCGCGGAAGTGGGCGCGCCATATCCGGAAAAGTATGCGAACAACACCGGGCTTAAGCCTTCCGAGATCGCGGCGTTCAAGGATGCCTTCCATCTGCGCGACGCCGGCGCCGGAGCGTTGACCCTGGCCTCGCTTTCGAAACGGCTGTCGGAGCGAGGGCCGTTGTGGATCGTCGTGGACGACGATCCGTCGCGGAAGTTCTCGGCGCACGCCCGCGTCATCACGGGGATCAAGGGCACGCGCGTACGGTTCATCGATCCGAATGGCGGCGTGGAAGGGGACGAGGAATTTTCCGCGCTGGTCAAAAAATTGGACGAGCTAAGCAAAGGCATCAGAAGCGCATTCGGCGGATACGCCCCGCAGATCCTGTCGCTCTAGGCGGCCCCGCGGCGCAGCATTTGGAAGCCCTGGAAGCCTGCCCCGCGCGAGGATGTAGCTGTTCCGCCAGGCGTAGCTCGCCTGAAATAAGATAGGGCGTTGACGCAGGGGCTTGCGGGGAATAGGCTGGTTGGGTCTATCCGCGACCAACATCTTGCGCGGTATCTCATAGGTCTGCATGGCACGGGCAGCCGCTGGTGTTCTTGTTGGCCAGTCAGGAGTTTCCCTCATGCAGCCCTCTACCCGAAGGCAGTTCTTTCAGGTGGCCAGCGCCGCCATTGCTACTTCTCAGTTTCCGATCCTGGGTGCGAACGACCGCATTGCGCTGGGCGTCGTTGGATTGGGCGGACGGGGTACGGATCACCTCCGATACTATTCGACGTTTGACGCCGAGGCCCGCATCGCCGCCGTCTGCGATGTGAACCAGGCCGCGCGGGAACGCGCCGTGGCTCTCGTGAAGAAGCTGCGCAACTACGTGCCCACGGAGTACGAGGATATGCGCGAGCTGTTTGCGTCGAAGGAGATCGACGCCGTTTCGCTGCCGCTCCCGAACCACTGGCATGCCCTTGCGACGATCTGGGCCTGCCAGGCGGGCAAGGACGTGTATGTCGAGAAACCGGCCTGCCACAACCTGTTCGAGGGGGGGCAGATGGTGGCGGCTGCGCGCAAGTACAAACGCATGGTGCAGGTCGGTTCACAAAGCCGTTCTATCACGCACAAGATGCATGCGATGAAGCTGTTGAACGAGGGCATCATCGGGCAGGTGTACCACGCGCGCGGGCTCTGCTTCCGAAGGCGCTTTTCCATCGGTCACACGCCGGATGAACCTGTGCCGGCGGGGATCGATTGGGATCGATTCCTGGGCCCCGCGCAGTTGAAGCCGTACAGCCACAATAAATACGCCTACAACTGGCATTGGTTCTGGGATACGGGCAATGGCGACATTGGCAACCAGGGCGTGCATGAAATGGATATCTGCCTGTGGGGGATCGGCCACGGAGGCTGGCCGCTTTCCGTGGGTTCGATGGGGGGAAAGTTCGTCTGGAAGGACGACCAGGAGACACCCAACACGCAGCAATCCACGTTTAACTTCGGAGACGCCCAGGTGACCTTCGACGTGCGCAATCTGCCGACGGCGCCCGAGGGCTTGGCGCCGATGGTGGACCGAAGCTTTGTCGGGAATATCTTCTATGGCGAATACGGCATGATGACGGTGGTCCCCGAGGGCTTCCAGGTGTACCAGAGCACGCTCAAGGGCGCGAAGCTCGATCCGGCGGGCGCGCCGAATTCGAATCGCGGCGAGAAGTTCGAGAAGATCATGGACGAGAAGGCGGTGGAGGGAGACGAGGAAGCGACGCTGCCGCACATGAAGAATTTTCTCAATGCCATCCGGACGCGCAATTATCACGATCTGCACGCGGACATCGCGATCGGAGTGCGGGCGGCATCGTTCTGCCACCTTGCGAACATCAGCTACCGCACAGGGCGGATGCTGCACCTCTCGCAAAGCACGGGCAGGTTCACGGATGCGGCAGACGCGAATGCGCTGTACTCGCGCGAATACCGGGAGCCTTACGTGGTCCCGGCGACGGTGTAGACCGGGCGGACCGGGCGCGCGCGGTTTCAGACGAAATCCGAAGGCCGCAGGCCGCGCCGGTATTTGCCGAAGCCGAAGGGCGTGGGCCGGTAATCTCCCACGAGATCCACGTTCGCGCGGCGGGGGATGCGGCGCTCCATGCCCACGGCCCACAGCGCGCCGTTCACGATCATGCGCCGCGCGCCCTCGCTTTCCAGGTCGGTGGCCGCGCCCATGGTGGTGGTGAACACGCGCGATTTCTTCCCGCTTCGTCCGGTGAATTCGCGAATCCAGGTGATGGGCATCATGGGCTGGTTGGGCCGGGTGGGGATTTGCTTGCCGCCGCGCGTCACTTCGTATTCAGCAACGGGCGGATCCGCGGGATTCATGCCCGTCAGGACTTCCCCCATGACGAGCAACGTGGCGTCCGCGGGAGGAGCGGCCGTATAGACATCGCTCGGGCCCCAAATGTCTTCGCAGCCGCGCAGCATGGGGAGCCGTTCCGCGCCGCGAGCCGCGCGGCCCCTGGTGCTCTGGACGGCGTGATGGCCGTGGTGCGACACCCAGGTTTCCCCCAACACCTGCTTGCCGAAGCCGCCGGCCCACTCGCCCTTGTGGTTCCAACTGTAGTGCTTGTAGGCGCTCGGGGAATCCGCTGGAAAGTTGAAGGCGTGGGTGGCGGTGCGGAGGCCGAGGATGGGCCGGCCGGAGTGGACGTAGGCGTCGATCTCGCGCATCTGCTCGTCGGGCAGATTGCGAAAGCGCGTGGCGACGATCATCAGATCGGCCTCCCGCAGCGCTTCGAGGCCGGGGATGTTTCCGGTGACCTCCGGGTTGATGAGGCCGTCTTTCGGATCAATGGCGAAGAGCACGGTGCAGGCGAAGCCGTGGCGATGGGAAAGGATCTTGCCGAGTTGGGGCAACGCTTCCTCCGAGCGGTATTCCTCGTCGCCCGAGATCAGCACAACGCGCTTGCCTTGCCCGAGGCCGCGCCCGCCAGGATAGTGGACGAAGAGCGAATCCGCGCCGCTTTGTGCGGTAGCGGGCGGGGAAATCCACGGCGCGGCCATGGCGCCGATGGCTGTGCGCCGGGTGATTGCAACTGTTTCCTGGTTCTTTCGCTTCATCGGTCTCCCATCCGTGCAAGCGAGCCTTCGCGGCAGGCTTTATCGACAGCATACCGGATGGGGCTTCGCTGTGGCGGCGCCGCGCTCGCGGCTTGCACTTCGCGAGCGCCTTGCATAGGATCAAGACTCCATGAGAGAGGTAAGCCGTTCCTGTGCCGCACGTTCCCGCCGGTGGTTTCTGCAATCCGCGACGGCACTGGCAGCTCTCGTTGTGACCGCGCCGCGAACGGGAGCCGCGCAGAAGCCCGCCACACGCCATCCGAACATCGTAGTGCTACTCGTTGACGATTGGGGTTGGACGGATCTGGGGGCGTATGGCAGCACGTTCTACGAAACGCCACACCTCGATAAGCTCGCGGCGGAGGGCGTGCGCTTCACGAATGCGTACGCATCCTGCCCTGTCTGCTCGCCGAGCCGCGCGGCCTTGCTAACGGGCAAGGTTCCGCCGCGCGTGGGGATCACGGATTGGATACCGGGGCGCAAGCAGCATCCGTTTTCACCGATTCTCATGCCGGAGGACGCGGACCACCTGGCGCTTGAGGAAACGACCATCGCCGAAGTGCTCAAGCCGCTCGGCTATGCCACGGCCAGCATCGGCAAGTGGCATCTTGGCGGCGAAGGATTCGAACCCACACGGCAGGGTTTTGATGTGAATATCGCGGGGACGCACCGGGGCTCTCCACCGAGCTATTTCGCGCCTTATAAGGCGGAACTGCCGGGTATTGTGGATCCCCCGGATGGGGAGTTTCTCACGGAACGACTTTGCCGGGAAGCGGAGGCATTCATCGAGACGAATCGCGCGCGGCCGTTCTTTCTCTACCTTTCCGAGTTTGCCGTCCATACGCCGCTGCAGGCAGAGAAAGACGTGATTGAAAAGTATGCCGCCAAGGCGAATTTGTTGGAGTATCAGCACAACGGCACCTATGCCGCGATGGTGGAGAGCGTGGACGATGCCGTGGGCCGCTTGCGGGCGAAACTCGCGCTGTTCGGGCTGGAGAAAGATACTGTGATCTTCGTCACCTCCGATAACGGAGGACTGGTCTACGAGGGCAAGAGCCGCACGCCCGTCACGTTCAACCGGCCGCTGCGGGCGGGAAAGGGGCATCTTTACGAAGGGGGAGTCCGCGTGCCGCTGATCGTCTTCGATCCGAAGGTGAAGCCGCGCGTGGAGGATTGTCCCGTAGCGGGAATAGACTTCCTGCCCACGATCGCCGCCTATGCGGGCGCCTCAGCCCCACCGGGAATCGATGGGATTTCGTTGCGCGACCTGATCCGCGACGGAAAGCGGCCGGCGGCGCGGGAGCTTTACTGGCACTACCCGCATTATTCGAACCAGGGCGGGTTCCCTGGGGGCAGCATCCGGGAAGGCGATTGGAAGCTGATTGAGAACTACGAGAACGGGGCGCTCGAACTCTACAACCTGAAAACCGATCTCCGGGAAGAGAAGAATCTCACCCACGAGCAGGGTGCGAAGGCCCGGGAGCTACACGCAAAATTGAAAGCATGGCGGGAGCGCGTGGGCGCAAAGACGCCCATGAAGAATCCGGGCTACGATGCTGCGCAAGCGGACCAGGAGCTCACTGGCTCCCGGCGCGAAAATCAATAGCCGGACGCCTACGGTATCATCGTAAATTACATCCCGCTTGCCTCGGATAGGAGAACTGCTTTGCGCGTTGGAATGATTGGAACCGGTGCGATTTCGCACAAACACGCCCAAGCTTATAAGAGCATTGGCTTCGATTTGGTTTGCTGCACGGACGTGAGCGCGGCCCACGGCCAGAAATTCGCGGACGAATACGGCTGCGAGTTCGTGGGCAGCTACGAAGAGGTCTGCGCTCACCCGAGGGTGGATTACATCGACGTTTGCACGTTTCCCGATTTCCGCCTTCAGCCGCTCGAGATCGCCGCGAAACACGGCAAGCACATCCAGGTGCAAAAGCCGATGGCGATCGATACCGCCACCGCGCGGAAGATGATCGATATCGCCAACGCGGCGGGCGTGAAGCTTAGCGTCGTCAGCCAGCACCGCTTCGACGATTCCATGCAGTTTCTCGAAAAGGCGATCGCCGGCGGGCGGCTGGGGAAATTGCTGCAGGCGGACGCTTACGTGAAGTGGTACCGCAGCGCGGAATACTACTCGCGCCCCATCAAGGGGAGCTGGGCCGTCGAGGGCGGCGGGGCGCTCATCAACCAGGCGATCCACCAGGTGGACATGCTCCACTGGATTGCCGGGCCGGTGGCGGAGTTGATGGGTTTCTGGCAGTTACACGCACTGCACAAGATCGAGAGTGAGGACGTGATCACGGCCATCCTCAAGTATGCGAACGGGGCGACGGGCGTCATCCAGTCTTCCACCGCCTTTTGGCCGGGTTACAGCGAGCGCATCGAGTTCCATGGCACGAAAGGCAGCGCGATCATCACGGGCGACCGGCTGACGGCCTGGGATGTGAAGGACGATGAGGGCGAGCCTGCTCCGGTGGCGCAGGATGTCGCTTCCGGTTCGTCGGACCCAATGGCGATTTCGCTGGCGCCGTTCGAGCGCCAATTCCTCGATTTCGCGGATGCCATCCAGACGAACCGGGAGCCGAAGTGCTCCGCGGCCGCGGGATATGCCGCGCTTGAACTGGTGGAGAGCATTTACACGTCGTGCCGTAGCGGCGAGAAACAGGTGCTCGCATAGGCGGGCCGGTCCACGGATGGAAGATCACGTAACCAGCCGGGAATCGGCGTCGATTCCCGGCCCCCTCAATGAATGGGAATCCTTCCGGGTTCCCGCCTCGAGCGCAAATCTCGGCCCTGGTTTCGACGCCCTGGGCATGGCTGTGCAGCTTTATCTGAGCTGCCGCTTCCGCCGGACGGAGAAACTCGAGATCCGCGTTTCCGGCAAGGACGCGGAGAGCATTCCCACCACCGCCGATAACCTGATCTGGCAGACCGCCCAGCAGGTCGCGACGGAATTGGGTGGAGCGCTACCTTCGATCGAACTGGAGATTGAGAACGATATCCCGATCGGCAAGGGGCTGGGTTCGAGCGCTGCCGCGCTGGTTGCCGGCGTGGTGATCGCGGTGCGGCTGCTTGGTCTCGATTGGGATCGCCACCGGATTCTCGACATGGCAGCCCGCATTGAGGGCCACCCGGACAATGTCGCGGCGGCCGTGCTGGGCGGAATTGTGTGCAGCGCGATCGACGATGAAGGCATCGCCAGGGCCATCCGGCTAAACCTTCCGGAAACGATCGGGGCGAGCATCGTCGTGCCGGATTTTGAGGTTTCAACGTCGAAGGCGCGGGAGGTGCTGCCCTCGCACTACTCCAAGGAAGACGCGGTATTCAACATCCAGCGCGCAGCGCTGCTGATCGCCGCCCTCGCCACTGGGCATCGGGATGTGTTCCCCACCGCGCTGATGGATAAACTGCATCAGAGCTATCGCGCTAAGCTGATCCCCGGGCTCGAGGCGATTCTCGCGTTGCGGGCGGAGGGGTTACTTGGCTGCGCGATCAGCGGCGCCGGCCCGTCAATCCTCGTGATTCATGAGAGCAACCATGCCGGGGTTTGCAGCCTTGTGGAAGCCATCTTCCACGAGCAGGGCCACCAGACTACGGTCTTCCACGCTGGAATTGACGAAGACGGGCTGCAACTCTAACCACGCGGCTGCCGGGCAGGCGGACGGTGCGAATCGAGACTTCGCGGCGCTTCCGGCCGCTTGCGTTTTCCGGGAACCCTGTCATTCTGGTTCTGTTGAGGGATTCGGGAACCCGGCGCGCGCGGCAACCGTCCTATCATCGGGTTCGTGTATCGAAAGCGAGGTCAGGCATGCGCAACAAGAATTCCTGGGGATTGCTGGCGGCGATCCTGCTTTGCGCGCTTTCTTCCGCCTTCGGGCAGAATGCGGTATCGGCGAAATCCGGGATGGTGAACTACTTTGAGGGCAAGGTGCTGCTGGACGGGCGCGAACTCGTCTACGACCGCGCCCGGTTTCCGCAGATCCCGGCCGGCGGGACGCTGGAAGCGACGGAGGAAGGCCGCGCCGAAGTGATGCTTTCGCCCGGCGTGCTGATGTGGGTGGGCGAAGGCGCCAAGGTGGAACTGGTTTCCGACAGTCTGTTGAACGCGAAGGTGCGGGTGCTTGCCGGAAGTGTGGTGATCTCCGGAACCGAATTTACCGATGAGATGTCGCTTACCGTGCTGGTAAACGACGATACCGTGAATATCCAAAAGAAGGGCATTTATCGTTTTGACGCTGCACCAGCCTCCCTATACGTCTATGAGGGCGAAGCGACAGTGGAGCGAGCAGCCGGGGAGACGAAGGTGAAGAAGGGCCGGACGTTGGCGCTTTCGCAGCCTCAGGCGGAGATCGCCAAGTTTGATAAAGACGAAACGAGCACGTTGCTTGCGTGGGCGGAATCCCGAGATAGCCAGATCCAGACCGCAAGCCTTTCTTCCGCCCGTAGAATGGCGGCCGGTGGGTACTCCGGGCTTGGCTACAGCGCCTTGGGCGGGACGGGCTATTGGCTTTACAACCCGTATTTTGGGATGTACTCGTTTGTGCCTCTGAACAGCATGCTGATGAGTCCGTTTGGATATTACTACCTGAGCCCCAGGGCGGTGAACGGCTATTACCAGGATTACTATTACGGCATGGCGGCGGCATCCAGGGGGCGTCGTGGCGCTGCGCCGGATTCCGGGATGAGCCGGGGCGGGTTCGGCGCCAGTTCCGATGGGTTTGGCAGCTACTCTCGCGGCGCTTCGTCGATGGGCGGTGGCGGGTTCAGCGGAGGCCGTTCGATGGGTTCATCGGGCGAGGGAAGCTACTCGCGCGGGAGCGCACCCGCGAGCGGCGGCTCGACCGGCGCGATGGCTCCCAGCGCCCCGAGCGGCGCGTCGGTGGGCCGGGGTGGCTCCAGCGCGGGGCGGGGTGGCGGCGGCGGACGCAACTGACGATGCGCGCCGCGATTGTCCCTCGTGAATTCCGAGGCTAGGCTCCTCGAAAGTGGAGCACGGTCTGCTTGTCCCTATCGAGCCGCACGCCGTAATTGCCGTTGGAGTCGCGGCCTGTGGCGGGCAAGTTCGCGCCGTCTGCCGTGACGGCGGAGAGCGCGCAGTTGCCTGGGACCCGTACCAGTGCATTCAATCCGATCGCGCTTTTCATCCGCGCTTCGGTAAGCCGGCCTTCCCGCCAATCGAGACCAATCAAGACATTCCCGCGCGCCTTGAGCCCATCCACGCTGCCGTTGCGCCAGGAAGGCGGCAAGGCGGGCAGCAGGTCGAGCGCTTCGGTGTGGCTTTGAATAAGGGCTTCGGCAATGGCCGCGGCGCCGCCAAAGTTGCCGTCGATCTGGAAGGGCGGGTGGTTATCGAAGAGGTTCGTGAGCGTGGACTTCTCGAGCAGCGCGTGCAGGTTCTCTTCAACCTTCGCTCCTTCCCGGAATCTCGCCCAGAAATTGATGATCCACGCGCGGCTCCATCCCGTGTGCCCGCTCCCGGCGGCGAGGCGCTGTTCGAGTAGCTTGCGCGATGCCACGTATAGATCGGGCGTTCCGCGTTCCGTGACGATCGCGCACGGGTGCAGGCCGATCAGCGGAGAGCAATGGCGGTGGCCGGGTTCGGCTTCCTTGAATTCCTTGTTCCATTCGAGCAGTTGTCCTTTTGACCCGATGCCTGGCCGCGCCAGCCGCGTAAGCGCGTTCTGAAGGTCCGCGATAAACGGCGCATCGAGGCTCTGCCGCTGCCCGCCGGGCGGGTTCAGCAGCGATGCCAGATGGATTACGTGTTCGAACAGACTCTGGATCAGAAACAGGTCCATCGTGGCGCCGATGGCGACCCCCGCGCGCTTGCCATCGTCCGTCAAAAAGACGTTCTCGGGCGAGGTGGAAGGCGCGGTGGTGAGTTTGCCGTCCGGACCTTCGACGAGCCATCCCCGCAGGAAGCGCGCGGCTTCGCGCATCACCGGGTAGGCCTTTTGGCGCGCGAACTCCGCGTCTCCCGTGAAGCGCCAATGTTCCCAGAGGTGCTCGCACATCCACGCCGCGCCCATGGGCCAAAGCGCCCAGATTGGGGAACCCCAGCCGAAATCGCCCACGGGATTGGTGAGCCTCCAAAGGCCACTGTTATGGTGGCATACCCAGCCGTCGAGGCCGTAGTAGCCCTTGGCCGTGGTCTTCCCGCTGGGGACGAGTTCTTCCACCAGCCGCAGCATGGGTTCATGGCATTCGCTGAGGTTGGTAACTTCGGCCGGCCAGTAGTTCATCTCGACGTTGATATTCGTTGTGTAATTGGAACTCCACGGAGGGCGCACCATGTCGTTCCAAATGCCTTGCAGATTGGCGGCCTGCGTGCCGGGCCGGGATGAGGAAATCAACAGATAGCGGCCGAACTGAAAATAGAGCGAGGCAAGATGCGGGTCCGGTTCCTTGCCATAGCCGGTGATGCGCTCATCCGTGGGTTTCTCCGCCGCGGAACTCCTGCCGAGATCGATATGCACGCGGCGGAAGAGGCTTCGGTAGTCCGCGAGATGCGCCTCCCGCAACTCTTCGAAACTGCGGCGGGACGCGACTTCAAGCGCGCGCTCGCAGGCGGCGCTAATCTCTTCGGCGGGTTTATCGGGTAACTCGTACGGCATGCGGAAGCCGGTGCCGGCCGCGAGCAGCACGGTGAGGCTGCGCGCCTTGGCGAGGGCGATGCCGTTCCCAGTCTGGTAGAGCTCGCCGCCTTCGTGCGAGACGCGCGCCCGCGCCTCAAAGAGCATGCCGGGGTGATCTCCATAGTTGTAGCTGACGGGACCAGGCTGCTCCGGTCGGTAATGTGGATCCACGTGCGAGGGCGCTTGACCCATTAGGGCCAACTCCACGGGGCTGGGGAGCGCCACGCGGCTCCGGAGCGGGCTATCCATGGTGAGCACGCCGCTCCACGCGCCGTCTTCCACCGTCACACGAAGCACGAGCACCTGGTCTGGCGCGGAAACAAAGCACTCCCGCGAATACCGCGCGCGGCCCACGCGGTAGCTGGAGCGAACCGTTGCCTGGTCGAGGTCGAGTTCCAGACGGTAGTCCGCATAGCGCTGGATTTCTTCCTGCTTGAGGCGCAGGTAGCCGAGCGAGAGATAGGATTCCGTGAACGGACCCTGGATCGCCTTGGCCGCAGCGGTGGCTTCGGCATACTTGCCCTCGAACAGGAGCTTCCGCACCACGGGCAGCGCTTCCATCGCCTTCGGGTTCGAGTGGTCCCGCGGAGACCCGCTCCAGAGCGTATCCTCGTTCAGTTGGAGGATATCTTCTTGCACTCCGCCGAACACCATCGCGCCCAGCCGGCCGTTGCCCAGGGGCAGCGCGGCGTTCCAGTTGAGCGCCGGCTGCGCGTACCAGAGTTTCCACTGGTTCCAGCCGGTTTCGGGAGTTCCCGTCGTGGTTGGCGTGGTCTGCGCGGCGAGAGCGGCTGCGGGCATGGAGGCGAAGAGCGTACGGCGCGAAAGGCGTGGCATGGCTGACATTCTATCCCTCGATGGGGGCAATGCGGCGGGGAGGGTTGGTAAGGCGCGGTTCAGCGCCTCGTTTCCATGCCGAACAGGGCGTGGTACCGCTCCGGGAGGCTAGCGGGTTGCATCTCCGCGTTACAGAAGATGTGCCGCGTGAAGCCGGTGGAAAGGACCTTCTCCGTATCTGCGTTCCGGATCTCGTACTCGAATCGCACCATCCGCCGGTTCGCCTCGGGCATCCGGGTCACCACGGCGATATGGTCGTCGTAGCGAGCGGGAAAGAGGTAGCGACAGTTGGCTTCCACCACCGCCAGCAGAACGCCTTCCTTCTCCATATCCTTGTAGCTGAAGCCTCGCGCCTTGCACCACTCGGTGCGCCCCATTTCCATCCAGATCAGATAATTCGCGTGATAGATGACGCCCATCTGGTCTGTCTCGGCGTAGCGCGGGCGCAGGAGGATGGTGTGGGAAGACATTGTTTGCGATGATACCATCGGCCTGCCACCCGCACCCGAGCGGCCATTCTTCATAGCCGGAACCCTTCGCCGCCATTTGCCGTCTCTCCTGTGAGCCTCACGGCAGCCGATGACGTGCGCAGACGGGAAAGGCCCGTAAGATAGAAAGTTGCGCCCGGTCTGACGACCGATGGCCGTGAGGGGAGTAGGCGGATGAGCGAAAC
>JADLCF010000338.1 GCA_020847315.1 Bryobacterales bacterium
AGTCGTGGGTACACTCGCAGACGCGCCAGTAGTCGAACCCGAAGCGGGAGGCTGGCGGGACCGGGGCCAGGCGGCGGCCAAACTTGCCGTCCGGGCTCCCGTGAATGTGCCATTTGCCGATATAGGCGGTGGCGTAGCCGCCCTTGCGAAAGCTTTCGCCCAAGGTGGGTCCGTTTGGGCGAAGCTCCACGTCGTTCACGGTTAATCCATGCGTGGCGGCATATTGCCCCGTCATGAGCGAAGCGCGGTAAGGGCTGCACACGGGCAGGCCCGAAACCGCGTTCGGAAAGTTGAAGGACTTCTTCGCGAGCTTATCGATGTGGGGAGTGCGGGCATTCGGGTCGCCCCGGTAGCCGAACGCTTGCGCGCGCCACTGATCTCCAAACACGAAGACGACATTGGGGCGCCGCTGGAATCCGGCGGCGGCTTGCAGAAGGGAGCGGCGCGTGAGCATGATCGCGGGCAGTATATCGCGCCGAGAGCGAAAGAGGGAACGGGCAGCAGGGAAGAGGTGGAGGGGAGGGCATCTTGAGATGCCCTCCCCTCCTTGTACGGCACAAGACGTTGGACCGGAATCCGCGCCGGGATCCGGAAGCCTGTGGAATAGCTAATCGAGATTCGGCGCGAAGGTGATGGCCCCCTCGGCGGCGGAGGAAACGAGCGCGCAATACTTGGCAAAGACGCCTTCCGTGTAGTGGGGCTTCGGCTTCTTCCATTCCGCCTTTCGGCGCGCCAGTTCGGCTTCCGGCACCTCGAGCGTGATGGTCTTGTTTACCAGGTCGAGTTCAATAATATCGCCGTCGTGAACGAGAGCGATGGGGCCGCCCTTGGCCGCTTCGGGCGCGACGTGGCCGATCATGAAGCCACGGGTGGCTCCACTAAAACGACCGTCGGTGACCATGGCCACAGACTCGCCCAAGCCGGCCCCGGCGATGGCGCTGGTGACGCCCAGCATCTCGCGCATTCCGGGACCGCCGACGGGGCCTTCGTAGCGAATCACGACGACGTCATCCGCCTTGATCTGGCCGGCGGTGACGGCTTGCATAGCCGCTTCCTCGCGGCCAAAGACGCGCGCGGGGCCACGATGGATGGTCTTGTTGATCCCGGTCACCTTGATGACGGAGCCTTCCGGCGCGAGGTTCCCCTTCAGAATCACCAGGCCGCCGGACTTCTTGATTGGGTTATCGAGCGCGTGAATCACTTGCTGGCCCGAGGTCTCGACGGCTTTCGCCGCTTCCTCGCCGAGGGTCTGGCCGGTGATGGTGATCGCCGAACCGTCGGCAAAGCCCCCATCGACGAGGCGCTTCGCGATCACCGGGATGCCCCCCGCTTTATCGACATCCGGCGCGACGAAATGACCCGCCGGCTTGAGGTCGCACAGGAGCGGGGTTCTGTCGTTGATCTCGTTGAACTCATCGATCTTCAAATCCACGTGAGCTTCGCGCGCCATGGCGAGAAGGTGCAATACAGCGTTCGTGGAGCCGCCGCTCGCCGCCACGGAGGCGATGGCGTTGCGGAACGCGGTCTTGGTGAGGATGTCGCGGGGCTTCAGGTCCCGCTTGACGGCGTCGACGATCACCTCGCCGCAGTAGCGGGAAACGTCGTTCTTGCGTGGATCGACTTGCGGCACCGCAGCCGTGCCGAGCGGAGAGAGGCCGATGATCTCCATCACCGTGGCCATGGTGTTCGCGGTGTATTGGCCGCCACAGGCGCCGGGGCCGGGCGAAGCGCAATTCTCGAGGTCGAGCAAATCCTGGTCACTGATCTTTCCCGCCGCGTGAGCGCCCACGGCTTCAAAGACATCCTGAATGGTGACATCGATGCCCTTATACTTTCCGGGGAGGATGGATCCGCCGTAGAGCAGCACGCCGGGCACGTTCAGGCGGATGAGGCCGAGCGCCGCGCCGGGAATGGTCTTGTCGCAGGCGACGAGCGCGATCACGCCATCAAACATGTGGCCGCGCCCCACGAGCTCGATGGAATCCGCGATGACCTCGCGGCTGATCAGCGAGGTTTTCATGCCTTCGGTTCCCATGGTGATGCCGTCGCTGATGGCGATGGTATTGAACTCCATGGGCGTTCCACCCGCGGCGCGCACACCCTGGGCGACGTACACGGCGAGTTCCCGGAGGTTGTAGTTACACGGCATGGTGCCGATCCAGGTATTGGCGATTCCGATGATGGGCTTTCTGAGATCTTCGTCGGTAAAGCCAATGCCTTTCAGGTAGCTCCGCGCGGGCGCACGGTCTCTTCCCTGGGTGATCGTATAGCTGCGCAACTGCTGTTTTTCGGACATTTCGACTCCTTGGAGGGATTTCCGCTCCCAAACTCGGAGTATAGCGCGGGGGCCAATGACACAAAAAATGGGCCGCCCGGGAAAGGCGGCCCAGTGGTGGGATCAGGGGGGCAGAGCGCGGCTAGTTAGCGCTCAATTCCGAAGAAGAAGTTGCTCCATCCGCGCCCTTGCACGTAGCGCTTCACTTGCACGAAAATGGCGTCTTTCTGCGCGCCCTTCATGAGCCGCTGGAAATCGCCGACGCTTGTCACCGGCTGGCGGTCAATGGAGACAATGACATCGCGCGGGCGGATACCGCCGGCAGCCGCCTTGCTCGAAGGCGATACGCGGGTAACGACGACGCCCTTGATATCGGCATCCATGCGCAGTTGAGAGCGCATGTCGCCGGGAATTTCGGACACGGTCACACCATCAAGACCGCTCTCCGACGTACTTTCCACGGACTCCGCAGCGACTTGCTGATCGAGCCCGGTGAGCGTCACCGGGATCGTGAGCGCGCTGCCATTGCGCATCACGGTGATATCCACTTTCGTGCCGGGCTTCATCATCGAGATCATGTTCCGGGTCTGCATGCTATCGCGCATTTCCGTTCCGTTGATCTTCGTGATGACATCTCCAGCTTTCATGCCGGCGATCGCCGCGGGCTTCCCTTCAACCACTTCATTCACCATCGCGCCATAGGGGCGATTCATCCCAAGCGCTTTGGCCATCGTGGCGTCCACCTCGCTAAGGAGCGCGCCGATCATGGCCCGCTGCACCTTTCCGTTCGAGATCAACTGGTCCATCACAAAGCGGGCTATGTTCATCGGGATGGCAAAGCCAATCCCCTCATTGCCGCCACTCTGCGAAATGATGGCCGAATTGATGCCCATCAGCCGGCCGTCGACCGTGATGAGCGCGCCGCCGGAATTACCGCGGTTGATGGCGGCGTCGGTCTGGATGAAATCCTCGTATCCCGCTTGCGGAGCGCCACTATTCTCTCCGGTGCGGATGATCCCCATGGTACGTCCGGTGGCGCTCACGATTCCCATGGTCACCGTCTGGCCGATGCCGAGCGGATTCCCGATGGCGAACGCGAGGTCGCCGACTTCGACGGAATCCGAGTCGGCGAACTGGATGGGTTCAAGCCCGAGGCCCTTCGGTTCCACCTTCAAGACGGCGAGATCCGTGGGCGGGTCAGTACCTACGACTTTCGCTTTCTCCGTGCGGCCATTGGAGAAGGTCACGGTCACTTCGTCGGAATCTTCCACGACGTGATTGTTCGTGAGGATATAGCCTTCCGCGCTCACAACCACGCCGGAACCGGCGCCACGGCTGCGGCGGGCGCCATCGTCGTTGGGATCCTGCTGCCGGCCCTCTCCCTGCCCGAACGGGTCAAAGAAGGGGAACGGCATCCGTTCCATGCGGGCGGGCACTTTTTCCACTTTCTCCACGAGGACGTTAACCACCGACTTGCGCGCCTGCTTCAGCATGGGCGCAAAGGTGAAACTCGGAGGCGTCTTGGACTGGCTCTCCGCGTGAACCGAACCTTCCACACGATTTGCTCCCGCTTCGGGCGTAGCAATGGCATGGATAATGAGCGATGAGCCGATTGCCAGTGCTGCACAAAGGAGGACTCCCGGCAGGTAGCGCTTCATCTGAACTTTC
>JADLCF010000339.1 GCA_020847315.1 Bryobacterales bacterium
CCGGCGTTCGCGCCGGTGTCACCACTTGCAGGCTCTTGGGCGTCGGGTGCTTCGCGCCCCACCAGAGCATCACCGCGCTGGCCAGGCTCACGATGAGCGCGAGCGCGATCACCAGGCGCTTGGTTTGTGAAGAACTCAATGTGGCTGCTTCCGGCATGCTCGTTGCCAAACTTCAGTTTACCGGGAATCGGCCGCTTCAGTCCGCTTCATGGTTTCGCCGGGGGAGCCAGCAACCGTTCGGCGATCTTCCGTTGCTGTTCGTCGAGTTCCCAGTACATGCCTTTGGACATCGCCTCGCCGCCGGGGTTGCCCTTCAGCGCGGCCCGCTTTGCCCAGACGTAGGCGCGCAACAGGCTCCGTTTCACCGAATCGCCATGATAGTAGTGAATCCCCAGTTCCAGTTGAGCGGCGGCTTCCCCGGTGACGGCCCGCGCTTGCAATGCCTGAAACTCAGAGAGTGTCAGGGGCGCGGGCGCTTTGCGCCAAAAGTTCCGCTTCGGCACAAGGGCGGGCGCGGCAAGCGCGGACGGCTTAACCGGGAGAGTGCCGCTAACGGCTGGCGAAAGGCGAGCCACCTCCACAGCGGGGGCGGGGGCGGGAGCTGATTCTCCGAAGCGCTCGAGGGCGCGCTGGGCTCTCGCGTTCCCTTGCTCCGCGGCCTTGCCAAACCAACGTGCCGCCTCCACATAGTCTCTGGCCACGCCCTGGCCGTTGGCGTACATCGCACCGAGGGCCAGTTCCGAATCCGTCATCCCCTGCTCCGCGGCCTTTTCGTGCCAGAACTTAGCCCTTGCCCAATCCTGCGCCACGCCATCGCCTCGCGCATAAAGCACGCCGAGGTTGTACTGCGCGTCCGCGAGGCCTTGCAGCGCGGCCGATTCGAAGTAGTTGGCCGCGACCGCGGTATTGCGCGGCACGCCCCGGCCTTCGTAGTAAGCCAGCGCCAGGCTGTGTTGCGCCGGGGCAAGCCCTTTCTCCGCCGCAGGCTCCAGCCATCGCACGGCTTCCCGGTAATCCACCGGGACACCTTCGCCGTGCATGTAGAGAAAGGCCAGGCTGAGCATCGCGGGAGGTTCGCCCGCTTCCGCCGATTCCAGGAACTCCCTGTGGGCCGCCGCGAAGTCTCCCGCTTTGTACGCAGCCAGCCCCTTGGCGAAATCGGCGCGAAGCACGGGAGCCACAAGGGCCAAGCCAAGCAGGCTGAACGCAGCCCACCGAAGCGGCGGATGCCGATAACAGAACCGGGAGAGCATGTTTACACGAATTCTCTCAGTATCTGCCCGGCGGTTCAACGCGAGCGGCCTAACCCGCGCGCTGCACTTCCCAGGCCAGGTGCCGCAACTCCGGCTCGATCAGACGTTCCCAGGCCAGCTTCACCGCGGCGTGAGAGCCTGGAGTCGAGAAGAGTACGCGGCCCCGATAGACGCCCGCAATGGCGCGGGAAAGCATCGCAGCCGGGCCGATCTCCTCGTAGCTCAACATGCGGAAGATCTCGCCGAAGCCGGGCAGTGTCTTCTCAAGATGAGCCGCGAGTGCGTCGTAGGTGTTGTCACGCGGCGCGATGCCCGTGCCGCCATTGAATAGCAGGATCTGCGCATCGGTGGCCATGAGCGCATGCAGCACTTCGCCGATCCGCGCGGGGTCGTCCTTCACGATCCGGTAGTCAACGAGGCGATGCCCGCCAGCCTCGATCCGCGCCTTGAGCCATGGCCCGTTCTTATCCGTCTCCGGGGTGCGGGTATCGGAGACGGTGACCACGGCCAGACGGATTGCGCCTTGGCCGCTCGCTTGCTCACGGTGCGCCGCCACGCTGCTTTCCTCACGGCTCTCGCCCGCATTCTCCGGGTTCTCCATCACCTGCTGAGCGTAGCAGGTTCGAAGCAGCGATAGCCTCACAGGGCGCGCGCGAATCAGTTCGCTGCAGTGATCACGCCGCAGGCGATGCGGCCTCCCGCGTTCCCCGCGGGGTCTGTCTTCTGATCGTCCACGCCCGCATGCACAACGATCGCCGTGCCCCCCGGCTTCAACAGGTCGTCGTCCGCATCCTTCGTGAGGCTGGCAGCCAGTTCACGGTTATGGATCTCCGCTTTCCCGTCCGCGCCCACCTTGAAGTTCTCCATGTCACCGGCATGTGAGCCCTTCGGGTTCTCCAGTCCGTGCTCGCGCCCCATCGGATTGAAGTGGCCTCCGGCGGACTTGAAATCGGGCCCTTCACAGGCGCCGAACTCATGAATGTGGATCGCATGCTCGCCCTCGGGCAAGCCGGTGAAGCTGGCATCCAGATAGAGATCGAGCCCTTCCTGACGGAACGTTGCGTTGCCGACGACCTTGCCTTCGGCGTTCTTCAGTTCCGCCGTGGCCCTGGTAGGCGACGCGCTCGCCGGAGCTTCCGTGGAAGTCGCGGCCCCATCGCCCGGCGCGGGCGCGGGGGTGGAATTGCACGAAATCAGCAGCAGGGACAGAAAGGAGGCACTGGCTAGTGCGGAGATTCTTGAAAACGTCATGTTCATTGGAGCAGGTCGCGCCCAAATGGTTTCACAAACCTCATGGCCGCCTCACGGTTCGAGCGGCGGGCGTGCCCGGCAACCCCTGCTTTAATACGCCAGGACGATCAAGAGGCAGAAGATCAGCGGATACAAAGCAACTGCGGCCAGCAACGCCAAGGGGGCCGATGGATGCGGGCCGCGCCTCCGCCACCATTGCACGGCTCTGGCGAGGAAGAGCAAGCCGGGAATCATGCAGAATGTGGCCATCAACGCTCCGCCCACGAGCTTGCCCCGCACTTCATGCGCAAGCTCCGGTGGCACGCCCGTGGAGACCAGGCTCGCGTAGACGATCAACGCGCCTCCAAGGGCGACAGTGGCGATAACAGCCTGAATCAACGTGTCTCGAAGAGGTTTAACCACCAACTCCGCCGCAGTCGAAGTCATCATACGCC
>JADLCF010000340.1 GCA_020847315.1 Bryobacterales bacterium
CGCGCCAGGCGTCCGTAGCCCGGTTGACGCTGTTGTAATCGCGGGAATTTCCCTTTCCGGGAGCTTTCCGCTGGTGGATCCGCTCTCCCGTCGAAAAAAGGAAATTAACGATGATGCATTCCGTCACGGTGGATCTGGGGAACCGCCAGATCACCCTCGAAACTGGCAAACTTGCCAAGCAGGCGAACGGCTCGGTGGTCGTTCGCTGCGACGATACCCTGGTTCTGGCCACGGCCTGCGCCGCAACCTCCCCGAAAGTGGGCCTGGATTTCTTCCCGCTCACCGTGGATTACCGCGAATACTATTACGCCATGGGGAAGATTCCCGGTGGCTTTATCAAGCGTGAAGGCCGCCCCTCCGAGAAGGAAGTGCTCACCTCGCGCCAGATTGACCGCCCCATCCGCCCCCTCTTCCCGCCCACCTTCCGCAATGAGACGCAGGTGATCGCGATGGTGATGTCGGCGGATCCCCATCACGATCCCGATACCCTGGGCATCGTGGGCGCCGGCGCGGCGCTCGCTATCTCCGACATCCCCTTTCACGAAATCATCAGCGCCGTCCGCGTGGGCCACATCAACGGCGAGTTCGTGGCCAACCCCACTTATGACGAGCTGCGTGAATCGAGCCTCAACATCACCGTCGCCGGCACCGACGCCGGCATCGTGATGGTGGAAGCCGGCGCGCGAGTGGTTTCCGAAGACATGGTCGTCGACGCCATCGAGTTCGGCCACGAGTGCTGCAAGAAGTTCAACGCCGCCATCCGCGAACTGGTGGCAAAGTGCGGCAAGGTCAAGTGGCCCGTGGCCGACGCGGTTACCGACGCGGACCTGGCCGCGAAGATCAGCGCCGCCGTCCACGACGAACTCAAGGACGCGCTGAACACGGAGAAATACCAGAAGCTCGATAGCTACTCCCGCGTGGCCGCCGCTAAGGAAAAGGCCATCGCGCTCGTTCCCGAGGAAGAGGCCGAAAAACGGACCCTCGCCAAGAAGCTCTTCGACGAGCTCAAGGAAAAGATCTTCCGCGATCAGATTCTCGCCGACAAGCGCCGCCCCGATGGCCGCGCCTTCGACCAATTGCGTCAGATTGATTGCGAAGTGGGCGTCCTGCCCCGCGTCCATGGCTCCGGCCTCTTCACCCGCGGCGAAACGCAGGCCATGGTCTCGGCCACGCTGGGCGCGAAGGACGACGAGCAGCGCATGGAAACCCTCGACGCGGCGGTCACCTCGAAGCGCTTCATGCTGCACTACAACTTCCCCCCCTTCAGCGTGGGCGAAGTCGGCTTTATGCGCGGGCCGGGTCGCCGCGAAATCGGCCATGGCGCGCTCGCCGAGCGGGCGATTCTTAACGTGCTCCCGAAGGAAGAAGAGTTCCCGTACACGATGCGCGTCGTGAGCGACATCCTCGAATCGAACGGTTCGAGTTCGATGGCCTCCGTTTGCGGCGGCAGTCTGGCGTTGATGGATGCGGGCTGCCCGCTGAAATCGCCCGTGGCCGGGATCGCGATGGGCCTCGTCACCGATGGCGGTAACTACGGCGTGCTCACCGATATCGCCGGCGCCGAAGACCACTACGGCGACATGGATTTCAAGGTGGCGGGCACGGAGGAAGGCATCACCGCCCTCCAGATGGATATCAAGGTGACCAACGTCACCACCGCCATCATGCGCGAGGCGCTGCAGCAGGCGCGCAAGGCCCGTCTCGAGATTCTCGAGAAGATGAACGCCGCCATCAGTGCGCCCCGGACCGAAATCTCAGACTACGCGCCGCGCATCTACACCACCACCATCCCCACCGACAAGATCCGCGAACTCATCGGGCCCGGCGGCAAGGTGATCCGTGGCATCATTGACGCCACCGGCGTGAAGATCGACGTCAACGACGACGGCATCGTGAATGTCTTCGCGAGCGACGGCGAAGCGGCCAAGCAGGCCCTGCGCATGATCGCCGATATCGCCGCCGTCGCTGAAGTGGGCAAGACCTACCTAGGCAAAGTGGTGCGCATCGCCGACTTCGGCGCGTTCGTCGAAATCTTCCCCGGCACGGACGGCTTGCTGCACATCAGCGAGATCGCCGAAAGCCGCGTGAAGGAAGTGCGGGATGAACTGGACGAAGGCGACCAGATCCTCGTGAAGGTGCTCGCCATCGAGGGCAACCGCATCAAGCTCAGCCGCAAGGCGGTGCTTCGCGAACAGCGCGAGAAGTTGGCACAGTCCGAGGAATAGGCCTGGCGGAAGTATAGACTTGGCGGAAAGCCCGCAAAGGAAAAAGCCCGGCGCAATGCCGGGCTTTTTCCGTTCCTGCCCCCGGTCTATTCGATGAGGATGCGTCCCGGAACCGACGCCACTCCGCCAATCGTCAGCACGACGTCATACTCCCCGGCGCTCAATCCGTTCGGCACCCCCACGTTGACTTGGTAAAGTCCCACGAATCCGGGCGCCAACCCGCTGAACTCAACGCGCGCGGGAATCCCGTTGATGGTCACCACCGGCTGCACGGCGGTAAGCTTTACCGGGTTCGAAGGGCTCACCGCGCCTGTCGGCGGATTGCCGCCCGCCAGCGGACCCAGCCCGTTCCCGTACATCTCCAGCACATCGCCGCTCCGCGCGCGGCGGCTGGAGCCGTGCAGCCCAAGCCGCTGGTTGTTCCGGAAAATCTCCATCGCCAGCAGCTTCTTGCCCGTGCCCGCTTCAATGTATTGGAAGAGGCCCGGCGCATAAGTGGCTACAGCCACATCCTGCAGCGCCGTGGCGATCTCCCCTGCCGTTTGCACCTTAAAAACGGCACTCGATTGGCCCGCAAGCTCCCACGGCACGAAGACGTTGATCTGGCGCGGAGAGACATACACCATGCGCGCGGGTTCGCTCACCTGGCGATTGCGCGTGTCAATGCCCACGCTCATCTCGCCCAGCGCTACGGGCAGCGGAACCGTGCTGGCATTCAGCGTGCCGGTCGCAATGGCGTTCCCGAAAATCGAAACGAACGAACCGGGCGCGATCGGCCCGCCCGCCTTGAAGCCCGCCCCCTCCACGATGCCCCCCTGGTCGATGACGGGGTCCGCAATCGCACGAACGTCGAACTTCGCTTCCACCCCGCCGGGGTTCGGATAGCGGGCCACGAAGGTCTGCGTGCCCAGAGTGGGGCCCATGCGGTAACTGAACTGCGCGATTCCAAATTCGTCCGTCTTTCCCCCGGTGACGCTGCCGGTAATCGAACCGCCTCCCGCCTTTACTTCCCAATTGATCGGCACGTCCTGGATGGGCAGGCCCCGGCAATCGGTGACCTTCACGAGAAGCGCGGATGGCCCCTCGCTGTTGGCAATGCCGAGGCGGCCATTGCCCACCAGCGGCATGATGTTGCAGGGCGTAACGTTCCCGGCGAG
>JADLCF010000341.1 GCA_020847315.1 Bryobacterales bacterium
ACCTCCACCTTCGCCAATTGATCCTGCCCCAGAACCAGAATCGGGAAGTGATTTCGGCCCTCGCTCGGCTCGATCACCGAGAAGCGGTGGTGATGTCCGCCGATGCCCAGATCGAAACCCGAGCGGTTCGCCCAATCGGTCCACTTGTCCGTTTCATTGCCTACGTAGCCCATGCGAGGCTGGTGCAGCATCAGGATGCGAAACGGCGCCTCCGCCATCCGCCGGCTCTCCCGCGTATGTGCTTCCAGCCACGCAAGCTCCTGCTTGCGGTAAGGCGCGAAGGCGTTCAATTGGGCGTAAACATTGGTGTTGTCGGGCTTGTCTTCCCCCGTATCGAGCACCACCGCGTGTACCGGGCCGATATCCCTCGCATAGTAAAGCCGGCCCTCTTCGATGGGCATGTACGTTCGAAATTCCCGCGCGAACGGCCCCCGGGTTTCGTGATTGCCCCGGGCGTAGAGCAGCGGCATCGCCGGGCCCATGCCTTTCGCGATGGGGTCGAGAAACTTCGAGAAGATCTGGTCTTCGCTCTCGGCTGTGTTCACGGAATCGCCCAGGTGAATCAGAAAATCGGCGCTCTTCCAGTCGGCCAATTTCATCAGTGCGTCAATGCGCGCGGCATCTTCATGCGTGTCGGTGATGGCGTAGAACGTCGTCGACGGGCGCGCGCGGTCGAACGTGGTGAATGTGGAGACCGGGCTCATGATGGAGAGCCCCTTCTCCGGCCAATAGCCCTTCAGCTTCACCACTCTTGTGGAGACGGCGCGGAATTTGTAGGTCTGGCCCGGCTTTAGCCCAGTGACGTGGACCGCGTGGAAGGTGCCCACCGGCAACATTCCATCCTTCTGGTTGATCGCTTCGGTGTCGGTTTCGTCAATGCCGTAAAGCACCTTGGAGTGGCACGGCGTATCCGTTGCCCACGCGATAGTGGCGCTTGTTTCCGTGGGAGCCAGAATGTACGGCCCGTGCAGGATCACCGGACGGGTGTCGTAGACCGTGTAAGGCTCGGCGGCCACGCCCACATTCGGCGGCTGTCCCTCCCGTGTCGGCCTCGCATCCTGAGCGGCGGCCATCAGGCAGAATGACAGCACGGCCACAGCAAACAGCTTGGATCTCGCAGCGGTCGCAATCATGAGTTGCCTCCCTTATGGAACGATCGGGCTTCTCAGAATCATACGCCTATCCCGCGCCTTCCCATGGGGGGCCCCTCGTTCCTCCACGGCAGCCGTGATTGTGGACGGCGGCCTTGCCGAAGGACCGGCGAACCTCCAGACTCTGGCCCACGAGATGTGTGGGAAGGAGCAAGAGCCATACGCTTCAAACGCGTCTCCAGAGCCGCCGGCAATGCAATGCCGCTGCGGGTGATCTCGCGGTCCCTCGACATGATCCTCCGCGCAATCCGTTCGCGCTATTCGGATTAGGTAGGGGGTCAGGCGCTACGCAGCCAGTGTCCTCATACTCCTGCCGCATTCCACGAAGATCCATGGGAGTTTCGAGAATGCCTGCATTTCTTGTCCAAGCCAGCGTCAACGGCGCCGTTTCCGCGGAGTGGGCAGAGGCCGTCATTGTCGCCACGGAATTGCTATCCTCCCCAAGTACGAGACCCACTTCGGGCCTACTGCTGCCCGCGGTTCAAACGGTTCGTGAGACCACGCAACAAGGCCGCGCGCACGCCGGGCCGCAAGGCCTCACTGGCAATCCTCCACTTCCTGTACTCATTGCGCTGCTGTTGCCCGCGGTTCAGAAGGTCCGCGTCGGGCCGCGACGCACCTCTGCGCACGCTGTACCCGTGAATATCTCAGGCCGTTCTCAACCTGTACAAGCCCGTGCTCCAATGTTGCTGGCGGTGCAGAAAATCCGCGAAGCTGCAACCGGTAATGGCTTGGGCGCTATTGCCATACACCTCCGCGGCCAGGGGAACGCAGCCCTCCTGCGAGCGGCTCGTCAATCGGAAGTGGTTCATGTCCGGCTGGGCCTCCCCGGTGGCGGTTCCGTAGCCCTGAGCGACGCCGTAATCTTTGACGTCGATCCAACTGGATCGGGGCTTGACATCACGATCGGCTTTACACGCGCCACGGCATGAAGCGACATTGATCGGCGCGCCCCAAAGACGGAATTTCGAGGGTACCTTCAAACTTGTGCAAACGATCCCCGGGTCCCCACTTCAGCCGCTTCCACTAACGAAAAATGCCGTGATCGCTCATCCCCGCATCCAATCTCCCCCATCGCCATCGCAGCATGGGGCCGCCGGAGATCGCTACCCGTGGCAAGCGTTACTTTTCTCAACGACGCACCCTCCCCGCTCTCCAGCAATGCCACCCCGCCGTTGCATCAGCCGAAGGCCATGAGTTACCAGGCCAGAGGATGGCAAATCCGGAAATCTGGGAACCATTCGACCGCCGTGTCGGCGGCAGACCAAGAACAGCTAGGCGCTTCACGCACCTGGATTAATCCACCCCACATCTGAAGCGCCGCATCCAGCGGCGTCACGCACGCGAACCAACCCACGGCGAAGCCTTGGACCCGTCCGGCTTGTTGCGATGCAGGCCGCCAGGCACTCCCAATGGCGCATACAATAGTCGAGAAACCCTTTCACCGGAGGAAACTCATGCATCGTCGCCAGATTCTGGCCTGCCTACCCGCGCTGGCCGCCGCCCCCGCCGCTCTCGCCAATACGCGAAGTCAAGACATGTTCGGCCCGAAGGCAAGACTGAAGCCCGCTATTTGCGCCTATTCCTACCGCAAGGAACTCGCCGCCAAGACGCTCACCTACACGGATCTCGTGAAGATCGCCGTGGAGAATGGCATCGACGGCCTGGACCTCACCGTCTATTGGTTCCCGAACACGAGCGAGAGCTTTCTGATGCCGCTACGCCGGATGGCCTACATCAACGGCGTCGAGATCTATAGCATCTCTGTGCGAACCGATTTTTGCAATCCGGATAAGTCGAAGCGCCGGGACCAGGTGCGCGAGTTGATGGATTGGATCGACGTCGCTTCTCATCTCGGCGCCGGCCACATCCGCGTCTTTGGAGGCCACGCACCCAAGGGCTACACCGAAGCGGACGCGATCGGCTGGTGCATCGATTCCCTCATCCGGGCGTCCGACTACGCGGGCAAGCGCGGCGTGATTCTGGGCCTCGAGAACCATGGCGGCTTTACCGAGCGCGCCTCGAAGATCATCGATATCGTCAACAAAGTGGATTCCGACTACGTTGGGATCAACCTCGATACCGGCAATTTCATCGAAAATGCGATCCCGCAGATCGAGATGTGCCTACCCTATGCCGTAGCTTCGCAATACAAAACGATGATCGCGGGATCGAAGCCCAAGGAAGAGGTGAAAGCGGATTGGGACCAGTTGACCTCGATGTTCGCCAAGAGCGGCTACAAGGGCTATCTGGCGCTAGAATATGAAGCTCCGGAACCGACCGCCACGGCAATGCCTCGCCTGCTGGCGGAATTGCGGGGCCTTTGCCAGAAATACAGCTCGCGCTGAAACATGTCTCAAAAAGTCAGGGTTCCAAAAAAACACGCCCCGGGATCGCAATCCGGGGCGTGTGCGTCGTAAACCGAGCAGCAGGAACTAGTCGAAACCGTTACCGGCGTAAAAATCGACACTTCGCGTGCAAGACGGCTGCCCATGGTAGCCGTTGGTTCGAATGATCTCGGATACTTCTCTGGACCGGAGGTAGGACCAGATGCGATCCAATTTACCGGAGCCTTCCGCTGTGAGCGTGCTGAAGTTGTAGTCAATCAGATCGTCGATGATCTGCCTTGCGTGTTCGTACTGCATTGCGCGTTGCATCATAATTAGGGCACCTTACTTCCTGAATTCCACTGGGTCCATTGCCCGCAAACGAAAACTTCCGCCACCGGGAAATAGATCGGCAACCGCGACCACGGGGTTATGAATCTTCGCTCCGCCGGAGTGTTTCCGGGATAGAGCACGTTTACCGAACGGTTAGAGCGAATGAGGGGACGGCCACACGGCCGGCGAAATTCGGGTGACACCGTCTTCGCCAAACAGAACGGGAATTGTCTCCGAACAGATCGGAAACTTCCGCCAAACGGATTGGAAACGCCAAGGGGTTTGGCGTGACGAAATCACCCGCTGACGTCTTTATTGTACCAGTACTCGCCTGGGAATACAAGTCCGTACAACAGCCATTTTACGATTTAATATGCACCTTGCGGATCGTTAATTCCGAATAAAACCAAATGGCTTGAATATGTTTGCAGCTTGCATTTCTGGCGCGCTCGGCAAAGTGGAACAGGCCTGCCGGAGAGGATGACTTCGGCAGGCCCGCATGGACGGAGAACGGGAATGCCGTTCTTCGTGAAAACTAGGAAGCAAGAGGCTGTGTCGTGTCGAGCGCCCACGGCTGGCGGGCCTCATAAGCATCGATCTGGTCCTGGTGATGGAGCAGATAGCCCAACTCGTCGACACCGTTCAGCAGACAGTACTTCGCGAACGGATCGACCGGAAACTCAATTTTTCGTCCATCGGCCAGAGTAAGGGTCTGGCTTGCCAGATCAATCTCGACGGAATACTCTGGATTTGTTTCCCGGAGTGCAAACAATTCTTTCTGAATTTCGTGAGGAATTACCACGGGAAGCAGCGAATTCTTCAAAGCATTTCCCCGAAATATGTCGGCAAAAGATGTGCTCAATACCGCCCGGAAACCGAACTGCGTGAGCGCCCACGGCGCATGCTCGCGCGAAGATCCGCACCCGAAGTTATCGCCTGCCAGTAGAATCTGCGCCCCTTGCGCTTCCGGCTTGTTCAGGATGAAATCCGCCTTCGCGGAGCCATCCTCGTTATAGCGCCAGTCACAGAACAGGTCCTTATCGAGCCCTTCCTTGGAGATCGTCTTCAGGAAGCGCGCGGGAATAATCTGGTCCGTATCGATGTTGTCGATGGGTAGCGGCACGAGGCGGCTGACGAGCTGGGTAAAGGGCTTCATAGAATGGTCCTCACATCGGCGACGGCGCCGGCAATAGCGGATGCCGCGGCGGTCAACGGGCTGGCGAGGAAGGTGCGTCCGCCCTTGCCTTGCCTGCCTTCAAAATTCCGGTTGCTGGTGGAAACGCAGTACTGTCCGGGGCTGAGTTGGTCGCCGTTCATGGCGATGCACATGCTGCATCCGGCTTCGCGCCACTCGGCGCCGGCGGCCCGGAACACCTGGTGGAGCCCCTCGGCTTCCGCCTGTCTCTTGACGGCTTGCGAGCCCGGCACCACCATCGTGCGCACTGCTGGGTTCACTTTGCGGCCCCTGAGCAACTCCGCCGCCTGCCGAAGGTCCGAGATGCGGGAGTTCGTGCAACTGCCGATAAAGACAACGTTCACCGGATGGCCAAGCAGCGGCTTGCCGCTGTGGATGCCCATATAATCGAGCGCCTTTTGGATGGACTCGCGCTCAATGGGATCTTCGATCGCATCCGGCGTGGGCACGGGCTGCGAGATGGGAATTCCCATGCCCGGATTCGTGCCGAAGGTAATCATCGGCTCGAGCGCATCGGCGTCAATGAAGATGGATTCGTCATAGACGGCGCCCTCGTCCGTGGGAAGTTCCTTCCAGCGGGCGAGCGCCGCATCCCAATCCGCTCCCTGGGGCGCGAACGGCCGGCCCTTAATGTATTCGAAAGTGACTTCGTCGGGGGCGATGAGGCCGGCGCGCGCGCCGCCTTCAATCGACATGTTGCAGATCGTCATCCGCTCTTCCATGCTGAGGGCGGAAATCGCGGTCCCCCGGTACTCGAAGACGCAGCCAGTGCCGCCGCCAATCCCGATGCGCGCGATCAGGGCGAGGACGATATCTTTTGCCGTTACGCCCGGCTTCAGTTTGCCATCGACGCGGACTTCGAAGCTCTTCGAGGGCGCTTGCAGCAGGCACTGCGTCGCGAGCACATGCTCCACCTGGCTGGTGCCGATGCCGAAGGCCAGTGCGCCGAACGCACCGTGCGTGGCGGTATGCGAATCGCCGCAAACCACCGTCATTCCGGGCTGGGTGAAGCCGAGCTCCGGTCCGATGACATGAACGATTCCCTGATGCTCGGAATGGAAGCCGAAGCAGGGAATACCAAACTCCTGGCAATTCGATTCCAGCTTCTCTACTTGAGCCTTTGCGATGGTATCGATGATGGGCAGGGACCGGTCCGTGGTGGGGACACTGTGGTCCGTGGTAGCCACCGTCCTGGAGGGCTGGCGCACCTTCAGCCCGCGTTCCCGGAGGCCCGCGAACGCTTGCGGGGACGTGACTTCGTGAACCAGGTGCAGATCGATATAGATCAGCGCCGGAGCGCCTTCATTCCGGGCCACGACGTGGTTATCCCAGACCTTCTGAATGATTGTGCGAGGAGTGCCCATCTGTCTCAAATTCCTTCCGACCCAACCCACTGGAATACGCGCCTAGATGGCGTCGCAAACCGCCTTGCCCACCTGATCCGTGCCAGCCGGCGCGCCCTTGGGTCTCAGGTCCGCCGTCACGTTCCCGCTTTCGAGCACCGCGTCGATGGCGCGGTTCACGGCAGCGGCTTCCTCAAGCAATTGGAAGCTGTATTCGAGCATCGCCGCTACGGAACCGATCGCTCCGAGGGGATTCGCCTTATTCTGCCCGGCAATATCGGGCGCGGAGCCATGCACTGGCTCGTAAAGGCCCACCCAGGCTCCGCTTGGGCGCTGCGCGCCGATCGAGGCCGAGGGCAGCATTCCGATGGAGCCCGAAAGCACGCTGCCTTCATCGCTCAAAATGTCGCCGAACATGTTCTCCGTGAGCATTACGTCGAACTGCTTCGGATTGAGGATCAACTGCATGGCCGCATTATCGACCAGCAGATGTTCACACTTAACGCCGGGGTACTCCGCGGCCACTTCGTTCACTACCTTGCGCCAGAGTTGCGAGGTTTCGAGCACGTTCGACTTGTCCACGCTCGTGACCTTCCGGCGCCGGTTCTTCGCCAGTTCGAAGGCCATGCGGGTGATGCGCTGGATCTCGGCGCGCGTGTAGGTCATTGTGTTCGTGCCGCGTTCTTCGGCGCCTTCGCCTTCGACGCCGCGCGGCAGGCCATAGTAGAGGCCGCCGTTCAACTCGCGCACGATGATCATGTCCACGCCATCCACGCGCTCATTCTTGAGCGGGGAGGAATCGAGCAGCGAGCGGAAGCTTCGCACCGGGCGCAGGTTGGCGTAGACGCCCAGCGCCTTGCGAATCCCAAGCAACCCTTTCTCCGGCCGCTGCTGCGGGGGGGCGTCGTCGAACTCGGGCAGACCCACCGCGCCGAGCAAGGTGGCGTCGCATGCGTGCGCCAGCTTCTCCGTCTCCTCCGGCAGCGGCACGCCGGTCTTGTGGATGGCCACTCCGCCCAGGAGCCCTTCGGTCAACTGAACCTCATGTCCGAACTTCGCGGCCACGTGCTGCAACACGCGCACGGCTTCCCTGGTTACTTCGGTTCCGATCCCGTCCCCGGGCAGAACCAGCACGTTCATCTTCATCGGTTGTACTTTCCGTATTCCTGAGTGACGCTTTGAGCGTGGAAATTCCGAGGGTCGCGCGGCGGCTTCATGGAACGCGCCGAAGCGCCCATCCGGAACAGGCTATTCCGCCCAGCCCTTCGGCGCCGGCTAATTTGCGACACTTTCGGGCTGCCGCAAGTGCTGTTCCACCAGGACGCGAATCTCTTCGTTCGTGAAGCCTTTCTTGCGATCAGCTTGCGCGATGAACTTTTCGTAGAGCCGGTCAAGCTGCTCACCCGAGAGGTCATAGCCAAACGACTTGGCGCGGTCAGCCAGCGCGTGACGCCCGCTATGCTTGCCAAGAACCAGTTTACTATCCGGGACGCCCACGCTTTGCGGGTCCATGATCTCGTAGGTGGTACGCTCCTTGAGATAGCCGTCCTGGTGGATGCCGGCCTCATGCGCGAACGCGTTGCTGCCGACGATCGCCTTATTGGGCTGCGGGCCGAAGGTGATGAACTCGGTGAGCAACTGGCTGGCCGGGTAGAGATGCTCCGGATTGATTGACGTCCGGTACGGCATGATCTCACTTCTCACCTTGAGAATCATGACGACTTCTTCGAGCGCGGCGTTGCCTGCCCGTTCTCCGATGCCGTTGATGGTGCACTCGATCTGGCGCGCACCCGCTTCGACGGCCGCGATGGAGTTCGCCACCGCAAGCCCAAGGTCGTTGTGGCAATGGACGCTGACGATCGCCTTGCCGTCGAGGATTCGCGCCACGCGGCCGATAATCTCCGCATACTCTCTGGGGATCGTGTAGCCGACCGTATCGGGGAGGTTCACGGTGGTCGCCCCCGCTTCCACCACGGCCAACGAGATCTGCTCCAGGAACTCCGCTCCCGTGCGCGTGGCGTCTTCCGCGGAGAACTCCACGTCGTCCGTGTACTGACGGGCCTGCTTCACCGCATTCACGGCATCTTCCAATACCTGTTCGCGCGTCTTGCGCAGCTTGTGCTTGAGGTGAATATCGCTGGTTGCGATAAACGTGTGAATCCGCGGGCGCTTCGCGGGTTCGAGAGCGCGAGCGGCACGCTCAATGTCCTTCGGCACGGCTCTGGCCAATGCAGCCACCCGCGCCTCCGGAAACTC
>JADLCF010000342.1 GCA_020847315.1 Bryobacterales bacterium
ATGTGTGTACACATAGGCCAAAAGGTGTGCGCCGCCAGGGTGGCTTACAGCATAGGTAATCTCAGCGTCGGTGCCTTTTCCGTCATTCGGTTCGGCGGCACGGTTCGCGAAACTGTCGCTGGAGGACCGCCTCTGCGCTCGATTTTCCTGCTGCTCGCTCTTAAGGGGCACAACCGTACCAGTGAACGGAGGTGAGTTCTCGCGGTCTACTTGTGGCGGTGAATCGTTCGAGCGTGTGGTGGTAAGGGCCTTGTCCCTGGGTGCATGCGTATCGAAGGGAAGGTCTGTTCTTGAGGGGTTCGGCCAGACTCTGGATCCAGTTTGTGCGCCAAGTCGTGGGTTTAAGAGAGAGCCCAGCACAAGCTGAGAAGCTATCAAAATTGCGATCGTGGTGATTTGCATTGTCTACCTTTTCGGAGCGGATGGCTTCCCCCCTTGGGCTTTATCGGCAATTTGCAGAATGACTTTATTTCGTTGCTTGGCCCCGGCAGTTGTGAGACCGCAGAACGTCAACCCCTGCGGCGTTTCCCTGCCATCCATTCAAGCGGACGGATACAAGCACCCAGGTACAAAGGCACCAGTACATCCAACCCACACAGGCATGAGAATGCAATAGCGCCCGCGACCTCATCACACCGGTTCCGTTTGGCCGGCGTGATGCCTCCGTGTCGCCCTAGCGACCAGTACGCTTCCCAACCTTCTCGGGTGTGGTATCCAGCACAATGGAATGCGTCTATCCTCCGGTCTCCACAATCTTGAAAGAATCTCTCCGCCCACGCGCCACCGATTTCAAGGGTTTTCTCCGACAACTACGCCGTTCAAACCATGAATTCGATGGGGGGCACCGCTTTCACGTTACGCTAACACGCTGATTCCACGCTTATTACAGCACTACGACCAGCGGTCTCCGCCGATTTAGGCCTCCTCCAGAGCAAGACCTGGACGGTTCAGAAGCCCTCGATTCCTTGCCAACCGAACAGAGGATTCCCTAACTTCCAATGCGAGCCAGCCCGCTCCGATCCACGCTGCATCTCACAGCCGTCTGAATCGCGATCACAGTCAGAAAAGAGAAATTCGCTTCCACCCCGAAATCACATAACCCAAACACGGGCCATCAATTCCGCCATCGGGGAAGCACACCCGCACCAACGCACCGCTGCCACGCAGGCCTTATCCGCCCCCACCGCCGCTACAATCAACCGGATGCACAAACAAGCCTTGCAGCCAAAAGAGAAACTGACTCGCGCCAGCGAGCCCACGGAGCACCTGCCCGCTTGCGGGCGCGACTCCGGCGCGGCCACGCCCCCTCGGCTTACGCCGACTGCTGGTTCGCGCTTGGCTTCGATCCGCAAAACGCTGCAATTCCAGTCTCGGACCAAGTCGAAAGCAAGGTGCCGTCCTCGCCGTTCGTGCTCTTCCAGAATCCGATCGCCCGGATCAATTCAGCGAGTTCTTGGATAGCTCGCTCCGCCAGTCACGCCTCTACCTGTGTAGAACTTATCTGCTATCTCGGCGCTGATCCCAGAGGACTTTGTGGATTCTTTCTTCCATTCACCGGCTGTGCATGGTTCGAAATCGGTCAGCAAATCATTATAATCGGGCAGGTGGAACTCGGAACACCGCCGCCACCGCCGAAGGGAGACACGACCGTGAAACCCCCCGCAAGTGCAGCGCCGCCCGCAAAGCGAACCGTGCCCTTTCCCCTGGATACACTGCGTCTTATCCAAGCACGTCTAGTGGTCGGGCAGGAGCCTCTTCCCCTCAATCCACGGAACTACCCATGAGATCAGCCATCGAGTCATCTACTCAAACAGCTTCGTTTCGCAAGTCCCACCACGAGCGATTCTCCAGCTTCGCGCATTGCTCCTGTAGACGCTTCATCCCACGGATTGCCTGGGGATTGGAGGTATTTCCCGCGCACGCAGCGTTGCCCGGAGCCTCAGTTCCCCCGATTGCGAACCAGACACTTTGCTTTCTGCGCACGCTCCTTCGCACGAAGGAGATCGTCAGCAAAGCGATGAGAGCCTCCTCGCGTAAACCCGTGCGTGATCTGCAAAGGCAAGCGTTCACTGCGGCGCAGCACCTCTTCGTAGACTTTGCGCGAACGAAATGTAGCGCGTCAAACGGCTGCGGAAGAACAGGATCAGAAGACCCACATATATCACGGCTCCAGCCGTTACCGACGTGAGCAGTTTCACCCACGCTTGCCCATCGGCCGGGTGCAAGTAGTTTCGAATGATGTAGACGCTGATCGACATGACGAGCGAGGCGAAGATCGAAGGGACAAGGGCATTGAAGAAGTCGCGATGCCGGAGCTCAATGACCTTAGCAAGCAGCAAGTAGCTAGGCAGCACGTTGATGAAGGCAAGCAGCAGCCAACTTGCCCCGATGGCGGCCAGGCCCCAATCGGCGGCGAACCAGAAAGCAGCCGGCATTGCCACCAGAGCAATAAGCGAAAGATGCATAGTGAAACGGGTGCGGCCCAACGCAAACAGAATCTGGTTGATGAGGATCGCTAGCAGCCGCACGCTGCAGAAAAGGCTGAGAAATCGCAGCGCACCAACACTCTCCTTCCACTTGGCGCCGAGCACTACGGTCACCAGTTCGGGAGCCACGAGAGCAATTCCCACGCTCATGGGTACAATCGTCAGGGTCAGACTCTCTGTGAAAATAAGGAAATATCGCCGCAGCATCGCATGATCCGCCTGAATTGTCGCAAAGAGCGGCCCCGTCACGCGCATGATTGCTGACCCGACTTTGTCGATAGGAGCGTAGGCGAGAGTAAGAGCCATGCGGTAGTGGCCTAGAAGCGAATCGCCCAGCCGACGGCCCACTACCACGGCATCGGACATGGAGGAAATGGAACCGGATACGTTTGCCACGGAGACGTGATAGCCAACACGGAAGGGCTCACGCACGACCGCGAACACGGGGACATGAAATGGGACGCGTGTCCAGGCCATCACAAGCGCCGTCGAGCAGGCTCTGCCGAGAAGCTGGCCGATAACGAGCGCCCAATAGGCCATGCCGAGCCAGGCGGCGGTGACGGTTCCGACCGCCTGCACGATCGACAGCACGGCCTCCGCGATGGAGAGCCGGCGGTAATCCAGATCACGGCGAAGGATTCCCGAGGGCACGGCCTGGAACCCAATAATGAAAAACACAATGCTGTTCACCGCCACCAGCATCTCTACCTCTGGAGCGTGGAAAAACACGGCAATCGCCGGGGCGCAGAGCCAAGCGATCACGAAAGTAACGGCAGCGAAGAGCAGGGCGAGCGTGTTGAGTTGCGCGAGCACTCCTCTATCGAGCCCCCGCATCTGCACCACGGCGCCGCCAATGCCAAATTCGGCCAACACATTCGCGATAATGAAAAAAGTGCCGGCCATCTCCACCAGCCCAAAATCGCCTGGGGAGAGCAGACGGGCAACAATCAGCACTGAAGTCCACGTGAGGCCCTGAGTCAGCCATTTGCTGCCGGCAGTCCACGCCAGACCACCGATAAAGGTCCGGTCGAGACTACACGCCGATTCCCGTTCTTCCGCGCTCACGTGTCTCCTCGAACAAAGGCGCCCATAGCGCTGGAGCAATCCTGCGCCATAATGTGGTTATTTTCTCCTATCTTGTTTTCTGAACGGCCCCCACCTGGAGGATCTGTTGAGTGAGATCTTCCAATTGCAAGGACTTCGAACGGGAACGTGAAGTTCTCGAGGTGAATCAGCATGCAGTGTGGATGTTCTCCGTTGCGTCCTTCAATGTCGTGAAGTATCCGCCAACAAGGTCTCGATGCCCGAGCGGAATCCCTGTTGAAATCGTTCCAGGGTCAAGGTTCGCTCTGCAAACTCCCTGGCGTTTTTTCGCAACATGGCCAACTTGTCCGGGTTATCCAAGAGCGTTTGAATCGCGACCGCCCATTCCTCGGCGGCTGCATGCTCGGGCATGAGCCAGCCGTTCTCGCGATGGCGCACGAGATCTGGAATGTCGCCAACCGGTGTGGTCATTACCGGCAAGCCAGTGCTGAGGGCTTCCGCAACCACCTGAGGCATGTAATCTTGACGGGTTGGAAAAACAAAAAGATCACTTTGCTGGTAGACCTCGAGAAGTTCTTCCTTCGATTTGCCTCGGAGCCAGGTGGTTCCCTGGGGTAGGACTATATCGCCAACCGCCCGATCGTTCGAGACGATCGTTAGCTTGCAGGTCTCCGCAAGAAAACGGCTTTAGCACTCCAGCAAGAGAGAGCCTCTTTTACGCTGAAAATCATTTGTCACGAAAAGCAGCCGGAAGGGTGAATGTCCCAATGGCCGCTCCGAAGGCCGCCAGCGAGCGGTATCCTGAGGCGCCAAGGTAACGAAGCAGCGGTCGCTAGGGACGCCATAGACATCTACCAGGGAATCGCGAGCGGATGAGCCCATGGGGAAGAAGTAGCGGAAGTTCCGAATTGCGCGCCGGAATGCGCTGTGATGGAGTTGATGGGAGACGGCCCGGGGGAGATTCTGTCCGCCTAGGCGGATGCGGTGCTGGTTTGCCGTATCCGGAGTGGAATCCATCAAAATCCCGGCGGGCACACGGCGGGCGATCCGTCTCAGAGGGATCGCGAACTCCCAGGCGTTGACCAGGATGAGGTCGAAGTGCTCTTTGAGCAAACTTCCGAATTTTTTCCGGAAGAGATATTCGCTGTGCCACGGGTTCGTCAATTTGGCCCAAGCGGGAGCGGCGTAGCGCTGATAATCCTCTATCGTCAGGAAATCGAAACGTGCATCGAGGCCGGGGACTCGATCGATAGCGTCTTGCAAATACTGTGCGGTGACCTTGTTCCCCAGGATGGCAGTGAATAAGCAAAGTATTCTCGGGTTGGTCATGGGAAATGGCTGCTCTCGATCATACCGCGCATCGGCCTGGCCGTAGTACTGCCAGCGGGCATGATAAGGTGGTTTGCTTGGGGTGATTCCGCTGCCGACGGAGCCTTCAACCTGGAAAGATGTAGAATTTTCCCTTCATGTCCGACCAAAGACCATTACAAATCATCATCTTAGGCGCGCATCCCGACGATTGTGAGGGTTACGCTGGTGGCACTGCCGCCCTTTTCGCGAAACTGGGCCATGAAGTTACCTTCGTGAATCTCACCAACGGGGATGCCGGACATCACTTGCTGAAGGGCGAGGAACTCGCCAGGATTCGGGCTGCCGAATCGGACTCAGCGCGGCAAATCCTCGGGCTAACCCGGTACGTGACGCTCGACAACCACGATGGCGAACTCATGCCCACGCTGGAGTTGCGCCGCGAAATCGTGCGACTCATCCGAAACTACGGGGCTGACCTCGTCTTCAGCCACCGCCCGTTCGACTATCACCCGGACCACCGCTATGGGGGCATGGCCGTGCAGGATGCGGCGTATCTCGTCATGGTGCCGAACCTTTGTCCGGAGACGCCCGTGCTGCGCCGCAATCCGGTGTTCCTCTATCTGCAGGATCAATTCCACAAGCCTTATCCGTTTGAACCCCGGATCGCCATCGATATCGATGAAGTTTGGGAAACCAAGCTAGCCGCCATGGCCGCGCACCGCTCTCAATTCGCCGAATGGCTTCCATGGATCGACGGATACGCCAATGAATTACCGGCGGATCCGGAAGCTGCCGCGAAGGTGGCCGCGCAGCGCTACATCTTCCCCGCCAAGGGTCCCGTTCGCGATGCGCTCAAGCAGTACTACGGGGACGCCGGGGATTCCGTGGCGCACGCCGAAGCGTTTGAAATCTGTGAGTACGGCCGGCAACCCAGCCCAGCGGAAATCCGCCGTCTTTTCCCGATGCTTCCTTAACGGGTGGATGGCCGGAGCGCCACAGATACATTCCGCGCAGCCAGGGCAAATTCCGTGCAATTAGGGCTGGGGGGCAGCGGGAGGCGGCGCCGGAGCCTCGGCGGGCGGCTCTGGGGGCGGCTCTTCCTTGGGCGTGAGCTTTTCCACCACGCTCAGCTTCACGGGTTGCTCAATATAGGTTGGGGACGCTCCCGCAGTCAACAGCATGAGCGACCATCGGGCGAACTTCGTGTTCGGCGCCACAACAAAGCGAATCGAAGTATCGGTCTGTTCCGAAACCTTCAACTCCAGGTCCTCTCCGGCGTGCGTGAGATAAATCCCGGCCACCACGGACTTCCCCAGGTTGCTGCCCGTCGCGGTCACGGTATCGCCGCGGAGCGCCTCGTCCTTATCGACGGACTTCAGCATCGGCATTTTATCCTGGCCGGCGAGCCCAACCGTGAGTGTCAACGAGAGGATTAACCCGAAAATCAGCTTTCGCATGTATCCGTAACTCCAGCCTCATGCTACTCCCGAAGGGCGCGCATTTCAACACTTTGCGCCCGGAATCTCTCGAACCGGGTACCTCTTCCTGCCCCGCTCTCCGCCGAAACCTCCGCTGGCCGGTTCCCTGCCCGCCTTATGGCCAATTGCCCCACGATTCCGATACCCTAAAGAAGAGAATATGTTACGTTACGAAACCGCCGGCGAATCGCACGGCGAATGTCTGGTTGCGACGCTCACCGGCTTGCCCGCCGGCATCCCCATCGACCTTCCCCGCATCAATCAGGAACTTTGGCGAAGGCAGCAGGGCTTCGGCCGGGGCGGCCGCATGCGAATCGAGACCGATGAGGCTCACTTCGTCGCCGGGGTGCGGCACTCGCGGACGATTGGCTCCCCGATCGCCATTCTCCTTGAAAACAAGGATTGGAAGAATTGGACGGATGCCCTGCCGGTAGAGGATTTCGAAGGCTCCGAGGAAAAGAAGAAGCCGCTCAGCCGTCCCCGCCCCGGCCATGCCGATCTCGCCGGCGTGCTCAAGTACAATTTCGAGGACGCGCGCTACATCCTTGAACGGGCGAGCGCACGGGAAACCACCGCGCGCGTCGCCATGGGCGCCGTGTGCAAGGAGTTTCTGCGCCCTTTTGGCGTGGAGGTCCTGAGCCACGTGGTGGCTGTGGGCCCGGAGCGGTTGGAGCGGGCGGTAAGTTGGGACGAACTGGTGGCGCTCCGCAAGAAAGCTAAAGTGTTGCTCAATTGCGCCGACGAAGAGACCGAGAAGCGCTTCAAGCACCAGGTGGATGTCGCGTATCGCACCGGGGACACGATCGGCGGCATCTTCGAAGTGGTGGCGCACGGGCTGCCCGTGGGGCTGGGCTCTCACATCGCGTATGACAAGCGCCTCGACGGCCGCCTCGCCCAGGCCATCGTCTCCATGCAGGCGGTGAAGGGCGTGGAGATCGGCTTTGCTTCGGACGGCGCGGCGAGCTTTGGCTCCAAGGTGCAGGATACGATCGGCTACAACCTGGAGGAGCGCGCGTTTACTCGCGGCGCCAACCGGGCGGGCGGGCTCGAAGGCGGCATCACGAACGGGCAGGACCTCATCGTGCGCGGCCTGCTGAAGCCGATCTCGACGCTCCGGCGCCCGCTCGAAAGCGTCGATCTGAAGACCCGCGAATCGGCCTCCGCCGCCTATGAACGAAGCGATGTTTGCGTGGTGCCTGCGGCGGGGGTAATCGGCGAGGCCATGGTCTCCTTCGTGCTTGCCCAGGCGATGCTGGAGAAGTTCGGTGGAGACTCGCTGGGCGAGACGCTTAGAAATTTCGAAACCTATCAGACGCAGGTCCGGAACTACTGATGCTGTACAAAGTTGTGAAGTGGGGAGCCCCGGTGCTCGAAACGCCCGCCAAGCCCGTAACCAATTTCGACACGCCCGCGCTCCGGCAATTGGTCGAAGACATGTTTGAAACCATGTACGCGAACAAGGGCGTCGGGCTGGCCGCTCCGCAGATCGGCATTTCGGAGCGCCTGGCGGTGGTGGATACCAGCGCCGGGGAAGATCCGGCAATGCGGCGGGTGCTCATCAACCCCTCCATCACCATTCGCGAAGGGCGCATCGTGGATGAGGAAGGGTGCCTGAGCATTCCCGGCTTCCGCGAGAACGTCGCCCGCGCCGCAACGGTCGTGGTAGAGGGCAAGGACATCGAGGGGAACAACGTCCGCCTGGAAGCGCAAGAACTGATGTCCCGGGCCTTTCAGCACGAGATTGACCATTTGGACGGCATCCTCTTTCTGCAGCATCTGAGCCCGCTCAAACGCGATCTGATCAAGCGGAAAATCAAGAAACTCATCAAAGCCGGCGAGTGGGAATAGCGCCGGCCGCCACGCCGAATCCATGCATCTGATCTTCATGGGAACGCCGGATTTTGCCGTGCCCAGCCTCCACGCACTGGTGGATTCGGGGCATCGGGTGAGCTGCGTCTACACGCAGCCGGATCGGCCTGCGGGCCGGGGAGGCAAACTCACGGCGAGCGCGGTCAAGGTGGCGGCGCTATCCCTCGGCATTCCCGTGGCGCAACCCGCAAAGGTGAGGCTTCCCGAAGTGGTAGAGCAACTACGAGAGGCCGCTCCCGATGCAATCGCCGTCGTGGGCTATGGACAGATCATCCCCCGCGCAATCCTCGAAATTCCCCGCCTCGGCATCATCAACGTCCACGGCTCCCTGCTGCCCAAGTATCGCGGGGCCGCTCCCATCCAATGGGCGGTGGCGAATGGGGAGGCTCAAACGGGCGTCACCACGATGCGAATCGACGAGGGCCTCGATACCGGCGACATGCTGCTGAAGGCGGCCACGCCCATCGGCCCGTCGGAGACGGCCATGGATGTTTGGCGCCGCCTGGCCGGGATGGGCGCAACGCTGCTCGTGGAGACACTCGACGGGCTCGAAAGCGGACAGATTCAACCGGAGCCGCAGAATGCCGCGGAAGCCACGCTTGCGCCCATGCTTAAACGGGACGACGGCAAGGTGGATTGGGCCCACAGCGCCGCCACGATCTACAACCGCTATCGCGGCTTTCAACCGTGGCCGGGCGCGTGGACTACGTTCCGGGGCGCGCGGCTCCAACTGAAGGGCCTCGCTCCGGCGCAGCCGCATCTGGAAGACCGGATCCCGGTTGGAGCCTTGACGCCGGGCGCTCTCGTTGCGGAGGGCAAGCGATTGTTCGCCATAGCCGGCGACGGCGCCGTGCTCGAACTCCTGCGGCTCCAGCTTGAGGGAAAGGCGGAGGTGAGCGCCGAAGCGTTTCTCAATGGCGCGCATTTGCGGCTGGGGGAGCGTCTGGGCGCGGATTCGCCGGAGACACAGGAAATCTCTCCACAGTGAAGGGACCATAGAGACCGTGAATCAAGAACGTTTGCATCTGCCGAAGGGCTATACTTACGCCGCCACGTATGCGGGCATCCGCAAGAAGCCGGCGGACGATCTCGCCCTGATCGTCTCGGAACCCGCCGCCGCGGCAGCCGCGATCTTCACCACCAATCGCGTAAAGGCCGCGCCCGTTCTGGTTTCCATGCAGCATCTCGCCGCTTCCAAGGGGAAAGTGCGCGCGGTGATGGTCAACGCCGGTAACGCCAATTGCGCCACGCGCACCGGAGAGGCGGTAGCGAGCGAGACTTCCGCCGCCTGCGCCGCTCTTCTCGGCGCACCGGTGGAACAGGTGCTGCCCTCCTCGACGGGCGTCATCGGGATGGAACTCGATGGAGCGAAAATCACGGCGAAGCTGCCCGCGCTCGTGGCCGCGCTCTCGCCCGCTTCCCTGCCCCAGGTGGCCGATGCCATCCTGACGACCGACACCTTCCGCAAACTAGAGACGCGGCGCGTGAAGCTCTCCGGAGGCACGGTTCGCATCGCAGGCATCACCAAGGGCGCGGGGATGATTCACCCCAACATGGCCACCACACTCAGTTTTGTGATGACGGATGCCGGCCTGCCCGCGGCCTCGCTCAAGCGCCTGCTGCGCGAAGGGGCGGACCAGAGCTACCACTGCATGTCGATCGACGGCGATACGAGCACGAACGACACCCTCCTGCTCATGGCCAATGGCGCAAGCGGCGTGAAGGTAGCGAAAGACGACGAAGGGGCTTTCCGCAAGGCGCTCTTCTCCCTGTTGCGGGATCTCGCCCGCATGATCGCTCACGATGGCGAGGGCGCGAAACATCTGATCACGATCCGCATCCGGGGCGCCCGCAACGATGGCGACGCACGCCGCTTGGGCCGGGCGATCGCCAATTCGCCGCTTGTGAAGACGGCGGTTGCGGGCTGCGACCCCAACTGGGGCCGCATCCTCGCCGCGGCGGGCTATAGCGGGGTGGAGTTCAACCCCGCCAAGGTAAGCATCCGCCTGCAGAAAACGCTCGTGTGCCGCAACGGCTTGCTCGCCCCCTTCGAAGAGCCGCCCCTGATCGCGAAACTGCGTGAACCCGAAGTGGAAATCGACTTCCAGATCGTGGGTGGCGGAACGGGCGAATGCACGTTCTGGACCTGCGATTTCACGGAAGATTACGTCAAGATCAACGCCGACTACCGTACCTGACGAATCCCAGCCGGCCGCGAAGAAAGCTGGGCTGGTTTCGTCTCCATGCGCTGAATGCACGCGAAGGTCATCCTGATCGTTGCCCACCCTGGCGAGGAAACGCTGGGCTGCGGCCGGCTCCTGTTGCGCGAGCCGGAAAACCTGCTGATCCTCCATATCGCCGATGGCATCACGCGCGATGAGCGGGCGCTGCGCCGTTCGGGCGCGAAAAGCGCGGGGGATTTCGTGCGTCTGCGCAGAGACGAACTCATCGCCGCGATGGGGGTCTTCGGCATTGCGGAACACCAGCTTCTGAGCGGGGGGATTGCGGAGCGGGAGGTGGTGCAGAACCTCCCCCGCGCCATCGAAACGATCCTCCAGATTCTGCGCGCGGTGCGCCCCGCGGAGGTCCACACGCACCCCTTTGAGGGCGGGCATCCGGATGCCGACGCCGTTTGTCTTGCCGTCCATCGCGCGGTTGAGACTCTCGCCGAATTGGACGAGGTGCGCCCCATCATCTACGAGTTCACCGGTTATCATGCGCGAGAGGGGCTATTTCGGAGCGCCGGTTTTCTCTCGGCGTATCCCATGACGCAGATCTCCGTTCTCGACGAGGATGAGCGGGAGCGCAAGGAAAAGGCCCTCCGGCATTTCCGCTCACAGTATGACCTGTATGTGCGCTTCGCGATCCGGGAGGAGCGTTGGCGGCGGGCCGAACGCTATGACTTCGGCTCCCGTCCCCACGAGGGGGATCTTTATTATGAGCTTTCCCGAAGCGGCTTCACTTGGGACGACTTCGAGAAGTTCGTGGCAAAGTTGCGGCAAGAGCCGCCGGATTCCGTGTAGACTGAATGGGAAACAAAAAAACCGGGCGGCGGATGCGGGATCCGCACACCCGGGTAGGCGGCCGGCAAATTGGCAGTACATTGGGACACAGGGAATGGTCCCCGCCGACCTAAACTCGTTCCGGGCTACATGGTCATCCTAGCGGTGTTGCGGCTTGCCGCAACCGCCGGGATTCCCAGCCCGTTGAAATTCACGCTCACCACTTTAGAGACTCCCGCCTCCTGCATCGTGACCCCATAGAGCGTCTGGGCCGCTTCCATGCTGCGCTTGGCGTGGGTGATCATGATGAACTGCGTCTGTTTCGACATTTCGCGGATGAGCGAGACATAGCGCACGACGTTCGGTTCGTCGAGCGGCGCATCCACCTCATCGAGGATGCAGAAGGGGCTCGGCTGGTAGCGGAAGATCGCCATCAGCAGGGAGATGGCCGTAAGCGCCTTCTCTCCGCCGGACAGCAGCAGCACATTCTGCAGGCGCTTGCCGGGGGGCGAGGCCACGATCTCGATCCCGCTCTCGGCGGCATTCTCTTCATCGGCCAGCCGCATCTCGCCCGTGCCCCCGCCGAAAAGCGTGCGGAAGAGCACCTTGAAATGCTCGTTGATGGCATGGAAGGCTTCAGTGAAGCGCTTCCGGCTTTCTTCGTCGATCTCTTTAATTGCTTTCTCCGTATCGCGGATGGAATTGAGCAGATCCTGGCGCTGGGCGCTCAGGAACTGGTGCCGCCGCTCCGCCTCATCGAACTCTTCGAGCGCGTTTGCATTCACCGCGCCGAGGGCATCCACCTTGCGGCGGAGTTCGAGATAGGTCTGCTCCGCGGCGGCCGCGGCTTCTTCGTCAAGCACCGTCTCGCACCCGGCAGCCAATTCCGCCACGGGCGTGCCCAACTCCTTCACGCAGGTTTCGTCCAGGAACTTCAACTCCGCCTGGCGCTTCACCAGATCGAGTTCGAGCTTCGTTCGCAGTTCCTGCTGGCTCTGCGTGCGCACGCGCAATTCCTGCAAGGCGCCGTCCTGCGCATGGAGCCCGGTGCGCGTGGATTCCTCCGTCGCGCTCAACGCAGTCACCTGCGTTCCGAAATGTTCCCGCTCCTCGCCCAGGGTCTTGATTCGGGCCGCGAGCGTTTCGTTATCCTGCTTCAGCCGGGCGATTTCGCGCTGTTCGTTCTCGACGCGCTGCGCCAATTCTCCCCGCTTCCGGGTGGTCTCGCGAAGCAGGTTCTCGACGCGCTGCAAGCCTGTGCTCTCCGAGCGCTGCCGCTCTTCATAGCTCGCCATGGAGACGCGCAGAGCGGAGTGCTCCTCACCCAGCTTCGCCACTTCCTTGCGAAGCTCGTCGATTTCCTGTCGCGCCGCCTGCGTCGAATGTTCCTGCTCCGCGCGGGCCGCGTCCTTCTCCTGCAAGCCTTTGAGCGAGGTCTCCTTGCGCGTGATCGCGCCGCTCGCATCGCGCAGCAAGCGCTCCATCTCCGTCCGCGCCACCTGCAAACGGCTGTTCGCGCGGCGCTGCTCTTCGTTCAGCTTGCGGATTTCCGCTTCGAGCGCCACACCCTCTTTCTCTTTCACCTGGGTCTGCCCGCGAAGGCTCTCCATCTCCTCCTGCAGCGAGCCAAGCTTCTCTTCCTGGCTGCCCAATTCGGCTTCCTTCGCGTTCAACTGTTCCTGCGTGGCCCGCAGCTTCGTCTGCAATTCCTTCAACTGCCGCTTCAGGACGAGCGGGCCGCTCGCGGTCTTCTTGCCGCCGCTCAGCGATCCGGCCTGGAAGCAGAGTCCTTCCGGCGTGAGGAAGTAGCAATCCGGGTGCCGGAGAGCGAGCGTCTGCGCTGCCTCCACCTGTTCCACGAGGAAGCACCGGCCAATCCGCGGAATCAGCGCCAACGGCAGCGCGCGGATGGTCTGGTTGACTTCGAGCACATCGAGCAGCCGCGCGAAGACGCCTTGCGCCGCCCCCAGTTCCGGTACCGGGCAGGGCCGCCCTGTTTCCGGAGCTGCTTCGGGGTGCAGAAGGAACGTCGCGCGGCCATCGCCCTCGCCCCGCATCAGATTCACACCCGAGTGGCCCTGTTCCCAGTTCTCCACCAGCACGAACTCGAGTTCGTCGTGCAGAAACTCTTCCACCGCTTTCTCGTAGGCCGGCTCCACTTCGAGAAAATCCGCCAGAACGCCGAGCGGCTTCAATCCGTTGGCGCGGCCCTTCTCCACCGCCTTGAAGAGCCGCTGCACGCTCTCGGTCGAATAGCTGCGGTGCGAAATGAGGTCTTCGAGCGAATCCTTTCGCGCGCGGACGCGGGAATACTCCTGCCGCATCGCGTCGAGCGCGGCGCGGGCCTGTTGCACGGTTTGGCGGCTTTGCTGTACGTGCGCTTCGTTCTGTTTGCGTAGCTCCACCAGCCCGCTGAGCGTGGCCTGGTGCGCCTTCATCCGCCCTTCCAGATCCAGCTTCAATTCCGCCAGCTTCCCGCTTTCCGCCAGCGCACCCTGCTCTTCGGCCTGATGCCGGGCCTTCTGCCGCTCAAGACCGGCGAGGTATTCTTCCACTTGGGCCAGTTGGTTGCGAAGCTGGTTGGCTTCGCCGAGCAGGCGGATGGAGAGCTGCCGCGCGTTCTCGAGGAAGCGCTCCCGATCCTGCAGACGCCTCGCCAATTCCTGGCGCGCCTTGTCCTTCGCGGCGAACAACTCGCGCGATTCGAGCAACTGCTGCTGCACGGCCTTGAGCGCCGCCTGATGCGCTTCCTTTTCCTTCTCCAGCCTCTCGATCTCCGCTCCGAGGTTCTGCGCCTCCTGCCCGCCGGCGGTTACTCGCGTCGAGAGTGTATCGGATTGCGTGGCCTGGAACTGTAGGCGGCTTTTCGCGCGGTCCCACTCCATCGTGACTTGGGAGAGCTTCTCCCGCGCTTCGGTCAGCCGCGCCACCAGTTGTTCGCTATCGCCCTGCGTCTTGCGGAAGGCGTCGTCCTTCTCTGAGAGATCCACCTGGAAAGCCGCCAGTTCCTTGGCCGCCGCGCTCAGCTCAAGCGCCACGCGGGCAGCTTCGCGCTCCTGAAGGACGAAGCGCGCCTGGAGCGTCGCCTTGAGCGAGGTGATCATCTCGCCATGCAACTCCTCATAGCGCTTGGCTTTGGCCGCCTGACGCTTCAAGGAATTCATCTGCCGGCCCACTTCTTCGAGAATGTCGAAGACGCGCTCGATATTGTGCTTCGCCCCTTGCAGGCGCGCCTCGGCAAGCCGACGCCGATTCTTGAAGCGCGTAATGCCCGCCGCTTCCTCAATCACGGAACGCCGGTCCTGCGGCTTCGAACTCAGAATCTGGCCGATGCGCCCCTGCTCGATAATCGCGTAGCTTTCCGGGCCGAGGCCCGTGCCCATGAAGATGTCCTGGATGTCGCGCAGCCGTGCGCTCTTGCCGTTGATGAGATATTCGCTCTCGCCCGAGCGGAACAAGCGCCGCGTAACGGTGACTTCGGCGAAGCGTGGCCGCCGGAAGGCGGAGAGCGCATTTACGCCGTTTGCATGCCCGTTGGTGTGGCCGTTTCTGTGGCCATTGGTGTGGCCGTTGGCGTGTCCCGCTTGCGCATCTTCGCCGGAATCGCTCGCAACCGGGGGCGCTTCTCCGGAAGCGTCCACGGCATGCTGCCCCGGTGCATCGGTTTCCTCGCCCGAATGTCCGTTCACACCGTGTCCGTTGGGGTGTCCGTTGGCGTGGCCATTCGCGTGCCCGTTGGTGTGCCCATTCGTGTGGGTGGCGGCGTGGCCGTTGACCTTCTCGATCGCCTCCACGCGCTCGATGGGGGCCGGGCCGTCTTCCCGGTACTCCGGATCCACAAGCGTAATCGTCACCGACGCCATCCCAAGCGGCTTCCGCTCGCGCGTTCCCGCGAAAATCACATCCTGCATCCGGCCGCCGCGCAGCGATTTGGCCGATTGCTCCCCCAACACCCAACTGATGGCATCCGCTACGTTGGACTTCCCGCAGCCATTCGGACCCACCACTCCCGCAATGCCCGTCCCCTCGAACAGCAATTCCGTGCGGTCGGCAAATGACTTAAAACCGTGTATTTCTACGCGCTTGAGCTGAAGCAAAGCTAGACCTCAAATTGAACAGCGATAGCTGGGCGGTCCTTCGACGAACCGTCTTGGGGGGAGTTATCTCTAGACTACATCCACAATCAGGCGAAGTAAAGCATCAAACTACCGTATCCAGTGGTTTTCCTGAGAAAAGCACAAGATCTTGTGGTCCGCTTCCCGAATTCGCTCGAAAATCGCCTCCCCGCCCCGTGTCAACCGAAACTGCCCGGTCCTCAATTTCCGCCCGCAACCGCACGATTCCGGAAGCCTTCGCTCTCCGGGCCGGACGCGCGCCGAAGCTACACCGTTCCGTTGTGGTACAGAGTTTACACGGCGAGCGCGCGCAAGGCCGCAAGTCTGGATGCCGTCAAAACCCAGGGGAAACGGCGTAGCCGCACCTCAAGCCAGCACTACGCCCGTCTGCGAGGTGTCGTACCCGGCCAACATTTCGAGCTTTCGGCGAAGTTTCGCTTTCAAAAGCACGTCCATGAAGCCCTGGACGGAGGGGAGGTCGAGGTTCTCGCGGCGAACCACAAAGTCGTAGCGCTCACTCTGAATGGGGAGGAAGCCGAGGCCAAAGGCGTGCGCGGCCGCGCGGGTGGCAATGCAGCAATCCGCTTCCCCGACATGCACAGTGTAGGCGGCGGCCAAGTGGCCGAGGGCGGCGCGGTCGTAGCCCTTCACCTTCGCCGGGGGAATGCCCGCTTGTTTGAGAAGTTGGTCAACCAGCACCCGGCTGCCCGCGCCCGGCTCTCGGTTGACGAACCGCACCTTCGCGCGTGACAGATCCTCGATGGATTGGATTCCCAGCGGGTTGCCTGCGGCGGTGACGTAACCTTCCTCCCACCGGGCGAACGTGACCACGGCGAAGTCTTCTCCGGGGTAGTCGCGGCGCAGAATGGGCAGGTTGAACTCGCCGGTCTCCGCATCTTTCAGGTGGCTGCCCGCGACATGGACCTTCCCCTCCCTCAGCCAGTTCAGCGCAACGCGGCTCGAAGCGGCCGCGGTAACGGCCACAATTCCGGTATCGCGCTCCACCATGCGCGCTAACAGGCCGGTGGCGGGGTCGCAGCCCGCCAGCACGAGCCTCTTCGCGGAACTCTCCTCCGGGGCGAACATCACCAGGTCCGCCTTGCCCGCCTTGCGGCCCAGCTTGGCGATAATGCCATCCGCCTCCGGTAGAAAACTGGGCGCGGCGCTGACCGGAACCCCAATCAAACGGTCTCCCACGCGGCAGACCTGCACGCTTGTCCCCGTCTCCGGCGCTCCCACGCTGAGGACTTCCGCCGCCACTGTCTTCCGGGGTAGCGCCTCCTCCGCTTCGAGCGAGAACAAGGCGTCGACCGTCACCTCCAGTTCCTGAGCCAACCGGAGCGCCACTTCCGTGTTCGGAACAAACGAGCCCGCTTCGATGGCGTAGATGGTTTGCCGGCTCACACCCACTCGCTTGGCCAGCGCGGCGGCAGCGATCCCGCGGCCACGCCGGACGGCGCCCAACTGATTCTTTACGCTTGATTGCATCGCTATCCCAACCACTCTGCTATCTGAACCACCCTATCGCGGATTTCCGCTTCACGGCTCGGAATTCCGGCGCCGGTATCTGTGGATTGCCGCGACTGCGCGAGGCGCGGCGGCGCTCAGCGCCAATCGTCGACCACGAACGCATCCGGGCCATCGTAGCTCTTGGCAGAACCGCGCACCATCGCGACGGCGTGGGACACCGCGCGGAATCCCCGCCCCAACAGGAGCCGGTATGCCGTGCGGCGGCCCGCGTTCACGCCGGCGACAATGCGGCCGAGCCCGCGTGCTCGCGCAAACGCCTCCACCGCATCCAGAAGGAGTTCGAACGCGCCCGTGGATCTCGCGGCGCCGAACTTCACGTAGCACGCGCCTTCACCGGCCTCCGTCCCCGCCCCGCAATGGCAAATAGCGAAGGCATCGACGCAGTCATCGCTCCCCACAAGCAGCGTCTCGCCGAGCGCTTGCATTTCCACCGAAATCATCTCCGGCGTCAAATCCAGTCCTTCGAACAGGGCCCCGGTCAGCGCCGCGCAACGCTTGCGCGCCGCGCTCTTCAGATCCTCGGAAAGCACGGAATATGGCTGTGCCGGCGCCTTGCCCTCACCCCGTTCCACCCCGCCCTCCGCGCTCGCGAGCGGCTTCTGAAGAATCGGGATCAGAAAGCCGGGCCAGAACCCATGGCGTTGATAGAGGCGCACGGTGGCCACATTGCCCGCCGCCGTGGAGAGTGCGGGCAAGCGAGCATCCCGCATCCGGGGATTTTCGAGAATTGATTGCAGCAAGTGGCTCGCCACGCCGGAGTGCCAGCAGCGCGGGTCCACCGTCAGGGGGCCAAGCACACCCACGCTACCCCAACTCGCGGCGAAAACGCTACCCGCGACCACGCCCTCGATTTCCGCCACCAGTGCGCCGGCCGGGTCAGCCGTCCAGCGCGAGTGAATATAGTTGCGGTCCTGCATGTAGTGCGCGGGGTCCGCCACACCGTGAGCCGTTCCAAAGGCTTCCCGGAAAATTCGCTCCGAAGTTTTGAGATCCCGCGCTTCAAGCGGCCTCACCTCAATCGGCATGAACGTCCTCGTCCGGAGTTAGCACGATCTTGCCGAACAGCCCGCCCGCTTCGTACATACGGTGCGCCTCCGCCGATTGCGAGAGCGGCAGGTGGGCGGCGATGCGGGCGCTCAGGACGCCGTTCGCCAGCCACCTGTTGATCTCGGCCGCATACGAAGCGAGTTCCTCCGCCGTCGCATCGGTCACCGTGAAGCCGTACATCGTCGCGTTTCGCTGGTAGAACCGGCCCAAGGGCAGCATCGTCCGCGCGTCGAGGCCCGCAATCACCACGATCCGTCCACGCCGCGCGATGGATTCCACGGCCAGGCTTCCATCGAACTGCCGCGTTGTATCGAAGTAAACGTCGACGCCTTCCGGCGCAAACTCCCGTAGAGCGCCGCGGACATCCTGCGTCCGGTAGTCGATCACGAGGTCCGCGCCCAGTTCCCGGCACCAGGCGGCTTTCTCCGGCGAACCGGCCGTTACGGCAACCCGAGCGCCCAGAGTCTTTGCAATCCCCAGGGCAGCGGAGCCAACATTGCCGGAGCCGCCGTTGAGGAACACGGCCTCCCCCGCGCGCAGGCGCGCTTTGAACTGGAGGCCCAGCACTGCCGTCAGGCCGGAATGAAGCACGGCCGCCGCCGCGACCGGATCCACGCCATCCGGCAAGGGGTAAAGCAAATCCTCGCCCACGGCGCAGTATTCGCTGAAGCTGCCCTGTCGCCCGCCATAGCCTTGATTGTTGGCCCAAACGGCATCGCCCTTCCGGAAGCGCGCGACATCCGATCCGGTTTCGACGACGGTCCCCACGAGGTCCCTGCCAATGATAAACGGCATCGCCGCATGGATCGGATAGGCGCCGCTCCGAATGTAGGTGTCGATCCCATCCACGGCCACCGCCGCCACGCGCACAAGAACATCCGAAGGGCCGACGCGCGGCAGGGGAAGTTCCCCGAAGCGGATGACGCCGGGGGGGCCGAACTCCTCGATGTAAGCTGCTTGCATCACGCCCCCCCTGTAGTCTACCGCCCGGCGCCGTATGCGCATACCGGCTCATGCCCCTTGAGCACGCAAGTTCGGACCTGGCATGCTTCGCTATAACCTCGGCGTTGGTTGATTGGATGGAGCGCAACGAGAGGACCTGCTTTTCAATTTTTCCCTTATCGAGGAGTCGCTTCTGGTGGACCTTGATCCAGGCTTGCTGCCCGGCCGGATCGTTGAGATACAGCCTGCAAGCCAAGTCCCACAGGCGTCGGCGCGCGAAACTCATCGACGATCAGAACGGAGCCGGGAAAGTGCTGGGCGGCCAAGTTCCAAATCCATTCAGCACCGGCGCCCATGACCTCCCTTTTGGGCGTGGCTCCAGCTCCGGTTCCAGGCCTCCAGATAGATGCGCCGGGCTGCTTGCGTTCGGCGAAGATTAGGCTCAGCAGGCCGGTTACTCCGCGCGTGATCTCGGCCTGGATCGCGGCGGCCGTTCTTTTTCCTCTCGCGCCAACGTGTTTTCAACCGGCCGCAACGCACAAATCTTCTCGCTGACTTCGACAACTTCCGTGCTCAGTTTCTGGAATCGAGGAAACTCGGCTACTTCCTGCTGCGCCTTGCGAAGCGCCGCCGGTGACCGGAAGATTTCGGTGGTGGTCTTGCCTGCAATCCGGCGTGTCAGACGGAAGTTGGGTCCGTGGCCGGGGCCGCCGCGGTTGGCGCAATGGCAGTTGGGTTTACCGCACTTGCCGGAGGTCGTCGTGATGGAACCGCGGCGGATTCGCCGGCGGCGGCAAGCTGGCGGAGCAGGTCGCTCTTTCGGGATTCTAACTCAGGCAAAGAGCCGCTCAACGTAGGGCCTTCTTCTCTTAGCGTATATCTCCGCACAGATTCGCGGTACAAAAAAGGAAACTTGCAGCCCTATCACTTTGATGCCGCACATCCGCAGGACGTCGCCTCGCGCTAACCCAGATGGCTATCGTGTTACGCTGAAATCACTTGGGCCCGTAGCTCAGCCGGATAGAGCATCTGCCTTCTAAGCAGAGGGTCGCGTGTTCGAGTCACGCCGGGCCTACCAATCTTTTCTAGTCGTTAGAAGGAAGTTCTCAACCATTACCAGACATCTTGTCGCCAACTGTTACACGAAATTGGGAATGCCGCGTGGCAGCTCGGGTTGCCGTGCGGGAAATTTACCGTTTAACGGAAATCGTTTTCCGTGCTATCCTATTCGTGTCGAGTTAGTTTCCTTTGAGCGTCCCCGAGTCGTTGAGTTGAGTTCCCACAATAGATCCTACCCTCGCTTTGGTTACCTCCCAGAATCCACCTCGACCTATTTCTATTTCCTTTGGAGAATCGAATCCCTGTGACAAAGCTTTTTGTTGGG
>JADLCF010000343.1 GCA_020847315.1 Bryobacterales bacterium
CGAAAACCACCGCCAATTGGGTGACCGTGGAACTGCTGGGAGCGCTGAAGGGCGCGGGCAAGGAGATCGCGGAAAGCCCGGTATCGGCGGAGCGGATCGGTGAATTGGTCTCCCTGATCGAAAAGGGTGAAATCTCCGGCAAACTCGCCAAGGAGATATTCGCGAAGATGTTCGAAAGCGGAGATTCGGCGCGAGCCATCATGGAGCGCGAAGGGCTCAAGCAAATCTCCGATTCGGGGGAACTCGAATCGATTGTGGACGGTGTGATTCTTGGAAACCCCGCCCAAGTGGAGCAATACCGGGGCGGCAAGACGGCGGTGATCGGCTTCCTGGTGGGCCAGGTGATGAAAGCGTCCCGCGGCCAGGCGAACCCGCAAGCGGTCAACGAAATCCTCCGGCGAAAGCTGGATGCTTAGGGACATTCCCCCTTGCGCAGGCGGTTGACACTCGCGCTGTTCCTCGCCGTGACGGCAGCCTTGCCGCTACCCGCCGAAGCTTCGAGTTCCGTCCCCCGCAAGGTTCGTGAGGAGACCTTCCGCGCCGTTTGGGAAACCGTGCGGGACCGCTACTTTGATCCGGCTTTCGGCGGCCTTGACTGGAACGCGTTGGGCCGCGAGACGAAGCCCAAAGCGATCAACGCCCCTTCCGACGAAGCTTTCTACGAAGTGCTGCAAGGCATGGTGGACCGGTTGGGCCAATCCCATTTCCGGGTGCTCCCGCCTTCCTGGATCGGCACGAAGCATCTCGCCCGCAGGGGCGCGGCCAGCGCGGAGATCGAACTTGCCGAAGCGGGCGGGGAGATGCTGGTCTGGCGGATGCGCGAGACACCCAGCGCTCCGGCCGGATTGAGGCCGGGATGCGCGGTTGCCGGGATTGCGGGCACGCCGCTCGCCGCGCTGAAACGAAAGATCCACGCCGACGCCAAAGGTGTTGCGGCGGGCGATTCCCTTTATAACGAGACCGTCGAAGCACTGCTTACAGGCCGGGCGGGGGACCGGGTGGAGATCCGTTATTCCTGCGGCGGCGGGAAGGAATCGGTTGCGGAATTGCCGCTTCGCTATTCGCCGCGAGAACGGTCTGAGAGCTTTGGCTTCATGCCCAGCATGGAGACAGAGTTCGAGGTGAAGCGTCTCCCCGGCGCGATCGTCTCAATCCGCTTCAATCTGTTCGTGATGTCCCTGTTGCCGCGAATCCGCGAAGCCATTCAACAGGCCGCCGCGGACGGCGCGCGCGGGATTGTCTTCGATGTGCGGGGGAACCCCGGCGGCATCGGGGCCATGGCCAACGGCATCACCGGCTACTTGGTGAAGAAGCAGGCCAGCCTCGGCCTGATGAAATTGCGGGGCGCGGAGTTGAAGTTTCTGGCCTTTCCGCAGCAGGGCGCGTTCACCGGACCGGTCGCCGTTCTGATTGATCGCAATTCGGCTTCGACTTCGGAGATATTCGCGGCGGGCCTGCAGGAGATGGGTCGCGCCGTGATCGTGGGGGAGCGCAGCATGGGCGCGGCGCTCCCCTCCTACATCGTCGATTTGCCGAATGGAGCGCTGCTGCAATTCGCCGCCGCGGATTTCGTGACCCCCAGAGGCTTTCGCATCGAGGGGAAGGGGGTGACGCCGGATATCGCCGTCTCCCTGAGCGCCAAGACCCTCCTGGCCGGTGAGGATCTCCCGCTGGAGGCGGCCCGGGATGCTTTGGACCGCCAGGGGCCCCCTGCCGCCAAACCGGGGAACGGGGGAATCACCGTAACTGGGGAGTGATCGATCGCATCCTAAGGAAGCGCCCCCGCTATCGCAAAGGAACTTATGAAACTCCGCGCATGCTTGCTCCCGATCCTCACCCTCGCCATGGTGTTTTCCCTGGCGCCGGCCGCCCTCGCTCAATCCAAGGATGCCGGGCAGAACGAGGCCAAGGCAGACCGGATTCTGGAACGCTACCTGGCGACTACCGGCGAGATCGACGCTCTCAAGAGCCAGACGTCGCGCCGGGACCGGGGGACGATGACGCTCACGGGGCTGGGCGTCTCCGGCGATGTCGAAGTGCTGGCGAAGGCTCCCAACAAATCTCGCACCACGATGAAGATCGCGGGCATCGGCGAGGTGATCGAGGCCTATGACGGCAAGACTGCGTGGGTGCAGGACCCGATTCAGGGCTACCGGGAAAAGGCGGGTCTGGAACTGGCGGCCACCGTTCGGCAAGCGGATTTCTTCATGGCCGCCAACTATAAGAAGCACTATCCAAGACGGGAGTGGCTGGGCGCGGAGACACTGAACGGCGCGAAGGTCGATAAGCTGCGGCTGTACCCCGCCGAGGGGCCCCCGGAGACTTGGTTCTTGGCCCAGGATAGTGGATTGCTCGTGCGAATGGATTCGGTGACGAACCTGCCACAGGGCGATATTGAGAGCCAGGTTTACCTCGAAAACTACAAGAAGATCGACGGCACGATGGAGCCGATGCGCATCCGGGTGGTGAACCCACTCGCCCCCATCACGATGGAGTTGACGAGTTCCGAAGCCAACGTCGATCTGGATGATTCTCTGTTTGCAAGCCCGCGCGCGAAGGGCGGGGAAGAGATCATCGTCGTCCAGTAGCGCGCGCTACCCGTTCCTGCATCCCAGCGTGAGAGACTCTTGGTTCGCCGGAGGGCGCTCTGGCATCATGAAACTACACTGGGATTTCGTTCGATGCTCTCCGTCCGGAGTCAACTCACTACCCGTTTCGAACTGGCGGGCCTGCTGGCCGAAAGCACCGCGGGCATTACCTATGTGGCACGGGACCGCGAGACGCCGATGGCGGTGGGCGGGCGCGCGGGAGAGGATACGGTATGCCTCCAGTTTGTCGGCTGGCTACACAGCCGCCCGCGTCAGCGCGAACGCTTCATTCACGAGATTCGCACCCTCGCGCGGCAGCCGCACCCGAACCTGCTGCCGGTTCGCGATGTGATTGAGGGGGAGGACGGTCTTCTTCTGGTCTACGACTATTTTGCCGGCCAGACCCTTGCCCAGATGCTTGCTAACGGCGAGGTTCCCGCGAAGCAGGCCGCCGCATGCATCATCCAACTGGCAGACGTTCTGGAAATGGCGCACCGGCAGGGCGTCGTGCATGGGGGCGTGGATCCCAGCACCGTTCTCGTCGCGGAATCGGGCCTCATCAAGCTATTCGGCTTCGGCTCCGCGGCGCTGCGCACGATTGAGGATGAATGGCAGTATCATTCCACCAGTCTCCACAGCCCGGAACATCAGGCGCTGGAGCGGCTGCGCTTGCGGCGCGTTGGTTACCGGGCGCCGGAATGCTTCGCCGGGCTGCCGCCCGATTCGCGCTCCGACGTGTTTTCGCTCGGATGCCTGTTCTACGAACTGCTGAGCGGCAAGCGGGCGTTCGCGCGCAAGAACAGCGAGCTTACGGCGCTTGCGGTGGTGGAGCGGCCGCCGCGGCCGATTGATGAAGTCGCGCAAGGCGTCCCGGCGGAGATGGTCCGCGTGCTGCGGCGCTGCCTGCGGAAGGATCCGGACCGGCGCTATCAGCACATGCTGGATCTCAAACTCGATCTTCAGGAACAGCGCGAAGATCTCGAGTTCGCTGAGATTGTCGGCACGGTGGAACCCCCGGGCTCACGCAGAATCCGGTGGGTGTTGCCCACGTTGGCGCTGCTTGCCGCGACCGTCTACTTCGGGGGGCATCGTGTGCTCTTTCGAGCGATCGCTCCCAGGGCGCCCGCCGCTCGCGTTGTGCGGGCGGTGACAGTTGGGGATACGCTGAGTACAGACCCGGCGATCAGCGCGGATGGCGCGACACTGGTATTCAGCAGCGATCGCAACAGCGACAATCTCGATATCTACGCGCAGTCGATTGCCGACGGCAGCGTGCGCCGGATTACGTCCGACGCCGCCGATGAACGGGAGCCCGCGCTCTCGCCCGACGGCCGCGCTGTGGCCTGGCGTTCCGACCGCTTTGCCGGTGGAATCTACGTCGGGGCTGCCGATGGCAGCAGCACTCCACGCTGGATCGCGAACCAAGGCCGCCGCCCGCGTTTCTCGCCCGATGGAAGCAGCATCGCGTTCTGGGCGAAGGCGCTGCAGGCTGACGATGTGGGCGCGATCTACGTGGTTCCGGCCAGTGGAGGCGCGCCCCGGCGGCTCGCCTCGGATTTTTACAGCGCGCTCTATCCGGTGTGGTCCCCGGACGGGCGTTACCTGCTCTTTCTCGGCTCCCGCACCAAGGGCGCGACACCGGAGTTTTGGGTCGTCCCCGCGGAGGATGGCCCGGTGGAGAACGTGGAGGCGTATCGCATCGTGCGCCGGTGGTTTCTATCTGCGATGGTTCCCGATGCCTGGGTGAATGACACGCTCTACTTCAGCGCCCGCGACGCGAAGAGCACCGGCATCTGGCAGCTACGGGTTCCCTTGAGCACCCGGCGAGCGGAAGGAGATTCGCAGCGCATCCTGGAAGGCGCGGAGAATTTTAGCCACGCGAGCGTCACCAGTTCGGGCCGCGTCTATTTTTCCAGCGCCAGGGATAGCATCAACCTCTGGGCCGCGCCCCTTGAGGCGGAGAAAGGGCGCATCACGGGCGCGCCCCGGCGGTTCTACGCGAGCGGCGGCCCAACCGTGAGGCCTTCGCTCAGCCGCGACGGCCGCTGGCTTGCTTTCACTTCAGACCGGAACGGCCAGCAGAACGTTTGGCTCCGGGAAATGGAAACGGATAGCGAAGCGCCCGTCACGGCGAATGCGCACCGCTTCTTCACGCCCACCGGCGTGGTTACGCCCGATGGCAAGTGGCTGGCGTACACGCAGTATGAGCACGCGAGAACCGTGACCTATCTGCGCGCCACCCAGGGAGGCGAGGCCACCGTCCTGTGTACGGATTGCGAAACGCCGCGGGATTGGTCTTCGGATGGAAACCGGCTGCTCTATTCGCGCTCTTCCCACAACTACAGCATCGGGATGGTGGAGCGCGGCACTGGCATGCGCACCTTGCTCGCTCAGAGCGACCGCTTTCCGATTCTCTCGCCGCGCTTCGGCCCCGGAGACCGCTGGATCGCCTTCCATGCGATGGAGACGCCCGACGTTCGCAAGGTGATGGCACTGGCCATCGCGGGGACATCCTCCGCCGCGGAGCGGCAGTGGATCCCGATTACCAGCGGAGGCATTCTCGATCGTGGGGCGCAATGGTCCCCGGAAGGGAATCTGATCTATTACATGTCGGAACGCGATGGCCACCGGAGCATCTACGCGCAGCGCCTGGATGCGCGGACGCGGCGGCCGGTTGGCCAGCCCTTTGTGGTCTTTGAATCGAAGGCCACGCGGCGCTCGCTGCTAAACGTGCCGCGTGGATTCGCCGAAATGATCGTGCAACCGGGGAAGCTTGTCTTCACAATGGGCGAGTTGAGCGGCAACATCTTCGAGGCGGAACCGGTGGATCCAGCCGCAAGCGCCCCCGCTGCTCCCATGGCACGGCCATAGATTGGATCGCTTCGGCGCGCCGCCGGCCGCGGGAGATTACTTCGCCAAGTGGGTGGCCTGCACCATCGCAAGAAACTTCGCGGAGTTCGCTTCCACCGTTTTTTCCGGCCCGGTGAACTTGAAGAATACCGCGCCTTGCGGTCCCTGCGCGATGGCGCCCATCATCCGGAACCCCGGCTTCTCCGCGGTCACCTGCATCATCGGGCCACCGCTGGCCATGTAGGTGCCCGTGAGGTCAACCAACGTAATTGGCAGCGCGCCGTTGAGCTTGCGCGTTTTCGCCTTCGCTCCAGAAGAAGAGCCATCAGGCTGCTTCATCTGCCCAATCCAGCGGTCAATGTTCGCGTCCACGCCCCCGCCCTCATTGGGGCCGAAGTAGAACACGGCGCACTCGCCCGCTTCCGCATCGCCCGAAGCCGCCGGCACGCGATAGGTTGCCGCCCGCATGGGCCGCTCGGCTTCCGCACTCCAATCTTCGGGAACGCTCCAGCGTAACCCGCCGGCCTGAGCGGCAGTTCCCGCCGCTGTTTCCGCGGGAACGGCAGGGTTCGTTTCGGGTTGTTTCTCCGTGCCGGGCGCGGAGGCCGCGGGCAGAGGTCCGCCTGCATCCGGGGGTGGCGTATTCGATGTGTTTTTTCCGCAACCGGCCGCGAGCAGCGCCACCACCGTCAACAGGCCAATCCCAATTCGATTTCGCATCATGATTCTAGGCCGGCTTCACCCAAATCTCCCGGAACTCGACCCATTTGCCTGGCGCGTGCGCCTGCAGTTCGATCCGGCCCGGCTTCAGGTTCTTGAGGTTGTTGTACTCCATCACGGTCTCGCCGTTGACTCTCACCCAGCAATCGGCGCCCTTCGCGCCCATCTGGAAGAGGTACCATTTCTCATCCTGGATGTTCGGGTATCGGGAGCGTTTGTAGTGGTAGAGCGAACCGGTCGGATAGTGCGCTTCCGGCACGTTGTGTACCTGGATCTCGTACTTGCCCGCGATCGACGCCGCTTCGTCGCCGTTCGAGCGGAAGATGACGCCGCTATTGTGCTCCCGCGGCCCCCGGATGTAGAGATGGAGTTCGAAATCGTCGAACATTTCCTTCGTGCCGAGGTTGCCGGCGCCATCGCACCAGAGCACGGGCCCGTAGCCCACGAAGCGCACCGGGTTGCGCTTATTGTTGTCGGTGATCAGCCAGTGCTTTTCGATATCCGCGGCTTCGCTAAAGAGGACGGTCCATTTGTCGGTGGAGGGGAGTTCTTCGATGACCAGATTCCGGTACTTGAGCGGATAGCTGAGGCCTTCGAGGCCGATCGTGCCCTGCCGCAGCCGGTGTGCCAGTTCCGGGTTCTGCCGCGCGTCGAGATCCTGGATGAGCTCGCCATTGGTCCACACCTTGAGAGAGGGCCAATCGAAGCGAATGCGCATGGTGTTCCATTCGCCCTTGTTCTTGACGTTCACCTTCGTGGGAGCCACCAACGGGAAAATGGCGCCCATCGAGTTCGACTTGGGTTCCGC
>JADLCF010000344.1 GCA_020847315.1 Bryobacterales bacterium
AAGAGATCGTGCGTTCGATCACGTCCTTTGCCCTATACGGCTTCCCGGAATCGCATGCGGCCAGTTTCGCGCTGCTGGTCTATGCAAGCGCCTATCTAAAGGCCCACTATGGCGCGGCGTTTCTGGCCGCGCTGCTCAACTGCCAGCCCATGGGTTTCTACGCGCCGGCCACCCTGGTAAAGGATGCCCAGCGCCATGGGGTGCGCGTGCGCCCGGTCTGCGTGCAATCCTCCGCCGCGCTGTGCACGCTCGAAGACGACAACACCGTGCGCCTGGGCTTGCGGTATGTAGCCGGATTGCGCGCCGATGCCGCCCTTGCGATCCAACGGGAGCGTTTCTCGAACGGCCCTTTTCGCTCGTTGCCGGATTTCACGCGGCGCACCCGTCTACGCAAGGAGGAACTCGACACCCTCGCGGAGATCGGCGCACTCAACCCCCTCGACGCCTCGCTCCACCGCCGCGAAGCCCTCTGGCAGGTGGCCCGCTACGGGAGGCCCGTGGGACCTTTGCTCGAAACGGAAGAGGACGAATGCGAGCTGGCGGAGGATTCCCCTCTCGCCGCCATGTCTCCCATCGAACGGGTGGAGGCCGATTTCAGGGGAACCGGACTCACGACGGGTCCGCATCCGATGCGGTATCTGCGGGAGGGACTGCGCGGCCGCGGCGTATCGAGCACGGAAGAGCTTCACCGCATCCGCGATGGTAAGCGAGTCAAGGTAGCGGGTGTGGTGATTGTGCGCCAGCGCCCCTTCACGGCCAAGGGCATCGTATTTCTGAGCCTGGAAGACGAAACCGGCATCTCCAATATCATCGTCCGGCCCGAACTTTTCGAGGAACATCGTCTGCTCTGGACCAGCGCGCCGTTTATCCTGATCGAGGGGCTATTGCAGAAGCAGAATGGCGTTCTTCATATCCGGGCGGAGGCCGTGCAGCCTCTAAGAGGACCGGAGAACGCTCCGGAATCGCACGATTTTCACTAGCCGCATCCGCGGCCGTCCACCGCACGCGCGAGGTCTAGTGGCCGCCGCGCTTCGCCGTTCGAGCCCGCGGAGAGACCTCAAGGGAATTGCCGGATTCGTCCCGCTCCGCCGCCTTGCTTCCATTGTGATCGAATGCCGCGCGCAGGCCGTTGATCCAATCCGTCTCTTTCCCCATCGCCGCCAAACTACGGCGTGAGAAGCTCATCACCAGATTCGCCAGCAACTCATTCTCACGCTGCAACCCCTGCACGATCTCGCCCAACCGCCGCTGATCCCTCGTGTGCAGGATGCCCGTCCAACGCTTCCGCCCGGCGAAGTGGGCGTTCTCGATCGATTCGCGTAGCAGTTCCGCGCCCATTTCGCGCGCCTGATCCCGCGCGATTCCCGCCGCCACGAACGCGGATTGCGTTGCTTCCAGTAGGGGCAGGCAGAACTCTTCGGCGAGGAAGATGCCGGCATCCACCATCACCCTCGCCTCCCGGCGAGCCACCACGAGGCGGCTGATCGGTACATCCAGAAGGTTCTGACAAAATCGCCGGAAGCGGAGGGAACCTTCCACCAGATATGCCCGCTTCCGCCGGGTGGGAAAGACGCTTAGACAGCCCAGGTCCGTTACCATTGACGGCAGATCCGGCGGCAACTCCGCGAGAGAAGAATGCTCCACCAGAACCACGGTATCCACATCATGAAGGACGCAATGCCGCCGCGCCAAATCGAGCAGTGTTGCCGTCTCCTCCGGTTGGGCGCAGACAAAGAGCGTCTCGCAACCTCGCATTTCTTCGATCGAGAGCACCGTGTGTCCGGCGCCGAGTGCCGTCACCACGCGCGGCGTGGCACGGTTCAATGGGGAAAAGACTGGACCCAGCCATCCGTTTAGCGCAGGCAAATTCGCCAAAAACGTGCGGCTTACCACTCCGGTTCCCAAGAAACCGGCGGCGTGATTGTGCTTGCGCTTAACCATGTTGAACTAAGTTACTCCGCCACCCCCACCACGCCACAAGGAAAAACAGTACCAGACCGGGGGCGGGTCGTGAAGCCACGCGCGGATCCGTACTACGCGAGTGCCTTAGCCAGCCAGCATCTTCTGCCGCAGGTTCTTGATCCGGTCTCGCAACTGCGCCGCCTTCTCAAATTCAAATTCGCGCGCAGCCGCGCGCATCTGCTCTTCGAGCGCCAACACAAGCGCGCCAATCTCCTCCGCGGAAGCAGGCGGGTCTTCCACCTCGAGTTCGTCCAAGGTCAGATCGACATAATCCCCCTCGGCGATCTGCACCAGCAACATGTCGATCGGCTTGATGATGGTTTGGGGCACGATTCCGTGCTCTTCGTTGTATGCCGCCTGCGTGGCGCGGCGCCGCGTGGTCTCCTCAATCGCGTTACGCATACTATCAGTCATCACGTCCGCGTACAACACGGCCAAGCCGTTCACGTTGCGGGCGGCCCGGCCCATGGTCTGGATCAGCGAGCCCTGGGAGCGCAGAAACCCTTCCTTATCGGCATCGAGGATAGCTACAAGCGAAACTTCCGGCAAGTCCAAACCTTCCCGCAGCAGGTTCACGCCGATGAGGGCGTCGAACTCGCCCTTCCGGAGACTGCGCAGGATCTTCACGCGATCGAGCGTGCTTACTTCCGAATGCAAGTACTGGCACTTCACGCCGACTTCACCGTAGTATTCCGCCAGGTCTTCCGCCATCTTCTTGGTGAGCGTAGTGACGAGCACACGCTCATTGCGCTCCGCGCGCAGGCGGATCTCGTGCAGCAGGTTGTCCACCTGCCCTTTGATGGGGCGCACCTCCACCTGGGGGTCCAGCAGGCCGGTTGGCCGGATGATTTGTTCCACAAAAACGCCATGCGTCTTCTCCAACTCGTAGGGCCCCGGCGTTGCGGAGACGTAGAGCAACTGGTGCGTTCTCGCTTCGAATTCTTCGAACTGTAGCGGCCGGTTGTCGAGCGCGCTCGGCAGGCGGAACCCGTGCGCCACCAAATTCTCCTTGCGTGAGCGGTCTCCGTGGTACATGCCGCGCAGTTGCGGCACGGTCTGGTGGCTCTCGTCAATGAACAGGAGGGCGTCGTGCGGCAGGTAATCGAGCAGCGTGGGCGGCGGTTCACCCGGCGCGCGCCCGCTGAAGTGCCGCGAGTAGTTCTCAATACCGTGGCAATAGCCGATCTCGCGCATCATCTCGAGATCGAACTTCGTTCGCTGCCAAAGCCGTTGGGCTTCCACCGGTTTTCCCATGCTCTCGAGTTCCGAATGGCGCACGCGCAGTTCTTTGTCGATCGATGCCATCGCGATCTGGCGTGTGGGAACGCTCATCACATAATGGGACTTCGGATACACGGGCAGACGCTCGAAGGTCTCCTGCACCGTTCCAAGTAGCGGGTCCACCTTGGAAAGGGATTCAACCTCATCCCCCCAGAGTTCGATCCGGATGGCCGAATCGTCATAGGTGGGGAACACCTCGATCACATCGCCGCGCACGCGGAACGTGCCGCGCCGGAAGTCCGCGTCATTGCGTTCGTACAGAATCTCCACCAGCTTGGCGAGGATGTCTTTTCGCGAAATGCGCTGGCCCTTCTCCAGCATCAGAAGCATGCCGTAATAGGCTTCGGGCGAACCAAGGCCGTAGATGCAACTGACGCTCGCGACGATGACGCAATCCCGCCGTTCGAAGAGGGATCTCGTGGCAGACAGGCGCAACTTATCCAGTTCCTGATTGATGGTTGCTTCCTTCTCGATATAGGTATCCGTGGGAGCGATGTAGGCTTCCGGCTGGTAATAGTCGTAATAACTTACGAAATACTCAACGGCATTCTGAGGGAAGAATGTGCGGAACTCCTGATAGAGCTGCGCGGCGAGTGTCTTGTTATGGGCGAGGATGAGTGTGGGGCGCGCCAGTTTTTCGATGATCTTCGCCATCGTGAAGGTCTTGCCGGAGCCCGTGACCCCTAGAAGGACCTGGTGTTTCTCCCCTTCCTGAATGCCCCGCGCGAGTTCGGCGATGGCCGCCCCTTGATCGCCGCGCGGTTCATAGTTGATTCCTAAGCGAAACGCCATTCTTTCAGGATAACGAGGAAACCCTGGGCTGGACAGCTTCGCGGGTGTGCGAGGGCATCTGATGGAAGGGAAGAGCTTCGGTTGCTCGCGGGCGTCAACTTCCGGTTGTTCGCCCCTTGGACTTCGGCGCAAGGACGATCCCCACCGTGAAATTCAGATATGGCGGCGCCCACGGAAAGGGGATCCCCTGAACGGACACAACATCGAAGGACTTGCGAAGGGTCTCAATGAAATGGCGGTAGTTGAAGCCCCGATGTTCATCCCGAACGATACGCCGGGTTAGGCCGAGCGTGGCATTCCAGATATCCGCCCAACTGAAGGAAGATCCACCCAGGAGAGCCTTCTTCACGATTTGTTTGGCGAAGCAGACGGGCCCACTCTCATTAGGCGACGTGACGAGCAGATACCCATCCGTCACTTCACGCAGGCGGGCGATATACCCATCCAGCACGTCATCCGGCAGATGCTCCAAGGTCTCCATGACGATCGCCACGTCAAAACGCTCGCCGGTGGGGACCTCTTCTGGCGTCTGGCATTTTCGAAACTCGGCTCCGGGGAACTCCGCCCACTTGATCTTGGCCAGATCGAGGCCACCCTCCCAATTCGCGTCGAGGCCGAGGTAGCGCCGGGGCGTGGGAGTGATGAAATTCAGTACTTTGCCGTCAAAACAACCAGTTTCCAAGACGGACGGGGGAGAACTGGATCGCTTGCGGACCTGCTGCGCAGCCATCGAAAGCGTCCGCCACGAAACCATCCGCGGAGACCCGAGCCGAAGAGGCGGTCGTTATAGTTTCTCCTGTCGTTTGCCCAGCCACCCGCCGGTCTCGAATCTAGCTCGCTCAAACTTTTCCCCGCTTTCGCCCGGTGACAATGAGGACGCTGGGCAGCCCTCATTGTCACCGATGCGGAAAGAGCTGAATTCGCGACGGATGCGAGGCAATCAGTTGTGGTAATGCAGGCTCTCCGCCAACCGGGGATCTCCGGCGGGAACAGGAGGCGCCTGCCGCATGCCTCGCACGAACAGGAGGACGAACAACGCCGAAGCGGCAACGACGGCGCCGATATCCCAGATGGCCAGCGAGGGGTTCTCGCCGCCCATCGCGGGCTGCACCATCAGGTACACATCCAGCCAGCGCCCAACCAGCACCACCACCGCAACGCGCGCGAGCAGGTGGCCCGTCCGTTTAATCGGCTTGTTCAACAGCGCCAGAAACGGAACCACCCAGTTCAGGACGACATTCAAGATAAACAGCGGAAGCCAATACCGATGCTGCAGATGGATGTAACGGACGGTTTCCTCCGTGATATTCGCATACCAGATGAGCATGTACTGGCTGAACCAGATATACATCCAGAAACACGAAAAGCCGAACAGGAGCTTGCCGAGGTCGTGAAAATGCTCATCGGTCACGAAATCCCGCAGTGGACCCGCCTTGCGCATCCAAAGCACCAGCAGGATGATGATCGCGATGCCGGAGGAGAACATGCCGGCGAAGTTGTAAATGCCGAAGATCGTGCTATACCAGTGCGGTTCAAGCGACATGATCCAATCGAAGCTGGCCAGCCAGAAGGTAATGGCAAAGAGCACCAGGAAGATGACGGAAAGACGCGTGTTGCGATGCGACAGTTCCGGATTGGGGTTGTTGTCTTGGGCCCGAGAGGTGGCGAGAATCTTCCGGGCGAAGACCCACCAGAGCACCAGATAGAACGCCGCCCGCCCGAGGAAAAACGGAAGGTTCAGCCATGTGGCCTTGAAGCCGGTAATGTGGCCCCGGTCATGAACCCACGGATACAACTCCGGCGCGGCAAGCAGCGTGGCGCCGACAATGAGAGCCCCCACTGGCAGGGCGGCGCACATGGCTTCCGGCACGCGGCGGAAAGCCACCGCCCAGGCCGCACCGCTTGCATATTGTGCCGCTACGAAGAAGATGCCGGCGAGGCCCGCGCAGAGCAGCGTATAGCCGGAAGCCAGAAGGCTCGATAGCGCCATTTGAGGCGAGATCACCAGGCCGAGGGCGAGGGCGGCCGCGCCCCCGATGATCAGGATCCAGAGCCAGCGGATCAGCCGCGCGGAAGGTTGATAATCAGTCGCAATGGAGTTCACGGACGCACCTCCTGAGTAGCGGGGGATGCCGGAACGGCAGGGGCAGGCGTAGCGGCAGCCGCCGCGGGGACGGCCCCGGCTGTCTGAGGAGCGCCTGCCGCAGCCGACGCCGGCGCGTTTTGGGCCGCTTCAAGCGCCGGACGCTGCAGTGACCGGACATAAATGACGGCCTTCCAGCGGTCTTCAGCGGAAATCTGCGAGGCGTATCCGGGCATATTGTTCTGCCCGTGCGTGATGACGTGGAAGATCCGGCCGTCTTTCATCTCGAGCGCACTCTGGCTGGTGAGCGGCGGGGGCGCGGGGAAGCCCCGCATCGCCACCGGGCCGTCGCCCTTGCCACCACCGCCGTGGCACGGAACACACCAGGTCTTGAACACTTGACCGCCGCGGGTGTAGGCGGCGAGATCCTCGGCGCCATACGGGTTCTTCAGTTCTTCTCCCGCGCGGATGGCGTCGGCTTCGGACGCGCCATAGGCGTCCGGCGTGATGTCCTGCGACACGGTGTGCGCCGGGGGAGCCTGAAAGGTCATGCCGTTCGAGAAATTTTCATTCGAGTCGAACGCTTTGTAAGAAGGCGTCCGCACCATTTCGGGCAGGAACTCGAAATTGAGCCTGGTTTCGTCCGGACGCACATAGAGATTCGCCAGAATCAGCAGGACAAACACGATTGCCAGGAAGACGTTGAGCCTCATCGGATGACTACCTCCGCCCGCTCGGTCACCTCGACCGCACCATGAGATTCGAGCAGCGCCCGGACCTCATCGGGATCGAAGGCGGCGTCGCTCTCTTCAAGCACCAGCGCGAAACGATCATCCGTGGTGCCGATATCCGTGATGACCGCTTTTTTTCCCGGATACAGTCTGCTTACGACCAGGAAAGCGAAAACTGCGCTCAGGCCGGCAAAGAGCACCATGATCTCGAACGTAATCGGCACGAATGCCGGGAGGGAATCCCAGGGCTTTCCGCCGACGTTGACGGGCCAATCCGTGGCCGTGGTCCAGTATTCGAACCAGGTCTTGGCAACGGCGCCGAACAGGCCGAGCGCGAAACAGGTCCAGGGGATTCGCCACGGGGCGGGAAGCCCCATCGCCTTATCCAGACCGTGAACGGCGTAGGGCGCGTATACATCCACGATCTTGATTCCGCGGGCGCGAACGGTCCTGGTGACATCGAGAAGATCGCCTTCATCGGTGAAGACTCCCACCATCACACGGCCTGTCATTGCAGCACCTCCGCACTCGATTCATGTACTTTCCCAGCGGCCCCGTGTTTTCCGGTTGCCCCGTGTTTTCCGGTTGCCCCGTGCCCGGCCGCATTCCCGCCGTGATGGTGCGCCCGTTCGTGGCCGATTACGCCTTTTACTTCCGCCATGGCAATGATGGGCAGCAGCCGGCAGAAGAGTAGGAATAAGGTGAAGAAGAGACCGAAGCTGCCGAGCAGCGTGGCCACCTCTACCGATGTGGGCGTATACGAGGTCCAATTGGCCGGGAGGTAGTCCCGGTGAAGGCTCGTGACAATGATCACGAACCGTTCAAACCACATGCCCACATTGATAAACAGGGAGATGACGAATACCATCGGGATGGACATGCGAACACGTTTGATCCACAGCAACAACGGGATGAACACGTTGCACGAGAGCATCACCCAGTAGGTCCACGCCATCGGGCCAAAGGCGCGGTTGATGAAGGTGAACTGCTCGTAGGTATTGCCCGAATAGAACGCGGTGAAGAACTCCGTCATGTAGGCAAGACCCACGATCCCGCTGTTCAGGATGATCAGCTTGCACATCACATCGACGTGCCGGTGGGTGATGTAATCTTCGAGATTCATCACTTTCCGCGCGATGATCATGAGGGTGAGGACCATTGCCATGCCGGAGAAGATCGCGCCCGCCACGAAGTAGGGCGGGAAGATCGTCGTGTGCCAGCCGGGAATCACAGAGGTCGCGAAATCCCAGCTCACAATGGTGTGGACGGAAACGACGAGAGGCGTAGCCAGGCCGGCGAGCAGCATGTACGTGGTTTCGTACCGCTGCCAAGTGCGGAAACTTCCATCCCAGCCGAGACTAAAGATGGCAAGCAGCGTCCGCCGCAAGCCGGGCTTGGCGCGATCCCGGATGGTGGCGAGATCGGGAATGAGCCCGAGGTACCAGAACGTGGCGGAAATGATGAAATAGGTGGAAACCGCGAAGGCATCCCAGGCCAGCGGGGAGCGGAAATTCATCCAGAGCGATCCGCGTGTATTCGGGTACGGGAAAATCCAGTAAGCCATCCAGGGGCGGCCCAGGTGAATGAGCGGGAAGATGCCCGCGCACATCACAGCGAAGAGCGTCATTGCTTCCGCTGCCCGGTTCACGGAGGTGCGCCAGCGCTGCCGGAACAGAAAGAGAATCGCCGAAATCAGCGTTCCTGCGTGGCCGATACCGATCCAGAACACGAAGTTCGTGATATCGAAGGCCCACCCGACGGATGTATTGAGGCCCCAAGTGCCGACGCCGGTGGCAATCTGATAGCCGATCGCCAAGGCGCCCAAAGCGAGCAGCGCCACCGAGGCGAGAAAAGCCACCCACCAAAGCAGGCCGGGGCGGCGTTCCATGGGGGCCGAAACCTCCCGGGTGACCTGGGCGATCGACTTATCGCCCGCAATCAGCGTTGGCCTTACGAAGGCTCCTGCATCAGCCATGATGCTCCTCCCCTGGCTTGTGCCCGCTTCGCTTCACGATCTTCAAATAGTGGACCGACGGGCGCACGTTGATTTCTTCGAGTACGCGGTAGCGGCGCGGATTCTTTATCCATTTGGCAACTTTGCTCTCCGGATTGTTCATATCGCCGAAGATGATCGCGTCCGCGGGGCAGGATTGCTGACACGCGGTGACAACATCGCCATCCTTGAGTTCCCTGCCCTCCCGCTTCGCTTCGATCTTGGCTTCCTGAATGCGTTGGATGCAGAAGCTGCACTTTTCCATCACGCCGCGCGAGCGAACCGTGACGTCCGGATTCAGGAGCAGATTGGCGAGTTTATCCTCGCGCGGATAGTTGAACCAGTTGAAGCGGCGGACCTTGTACGGGCAGTTGTTGGCGCAATAGCGGGTGCCGATGCAGCGGTTGTACACCTGCTGGCTCAACCCCTCGCTGCTATGAACCGTCGCGAGCACGGGGCAAACCGTCTCGCACGGTGCGTTTTCGCAATGCTGACACAGCATGGGCTGGTGAGCGGAACTCGGGTTCTCGACATCCCCGGAGTAGTAGCGGTCAATGCGGATCCAGTGCATCTCCCGCTTGCGCATCACTTCGTCCTTGCCGACGACCGGCACATTGTTCTCAATCTGGCAGGCGACTACGCAGGCGGCGCAACCGGTGCAGGCATCGAGATCAATCGCCATGCCCCAGCGATGGCCGGGGTAGGGGTGGTCCGGTGGCCAGAGTTCCGGCGTCTCCTCCTTATCGGCGGTGGCGTAAGTCTCCGGTTCGCTCAGATAGACTTCCTGCACGATCGGCCGGGGCGGACCGCCGGGATCGAGATTCTCGGGCATAGAGAGGGTGTGATGGGATTGCGTTACCGCGAGCGCCTGGCGCTTGCCCGTTGTGGCCAGCGTGACGCCGGGCCGCAGGTAGGTGAGCATGCCGGCCTCGAAAGCGAGCAAGGGAGAGGCATTGATGCCCACGAGGCCGTTCGCGCCGGTGGACGCGCGGTGATCGATCCACTTGGGTCCGTAGTCCTGGAACCGGGCTGAGAGTTTCCGCCCGTAGCCAAGCGCGACGGTGACAAGAGCGTCGTGCTGTCCGGCCTGGACGAGGGCGGGCAACTCCAGCGAGATATCGCCGACAGCAACGCGCACGACGTCCCCATTCTTGACGCCAAGCTCTTTCGCTCTTGCGGGAGAGACGCTTGCGTAGTTATCCCAAGTCGCCTTGGTAACCGGGTCCGGCAATTCTTGCAGCCATGGATTGTAAGCGAGAGAGCCGTCTAGCATACCCGGCTTCACGTAGAGCTGCAGCATCGCCGCGGCGCCAGCCTGTTTCGCTAAGGGGGCGATGGCGTTCGCGGTGAACGTTCCGGAGACAGGCAGCGTGGACCGGACATTCGCGAACCCGTCGTGCAGCGTCTTGCGCCAGAAAATCTCGAAGGAATCGGCGGTGGTGGCGCGCGGATGAATCGCTTCCCGCCAGTGCGCTTGCACCAGATCATACGCGGAGCCGGGCTTGCCGGCCCATGCCGCGAAGGATTCGATGGCGGGCCGTGCCTTGCCGATCTGTTGAATGAGCGGCTGCTGCACGGAGACGAGGCCGGCAACCGGTTCGGCGTCTCCCCAGGATTCGAAGGGGTCGCTATCCGGGCAGTGAAGCTTCGCGATAGCGGCGGTTTCGTCCTCCCGAGGCGCTAGGCTCACCAGCAACGGAATCCGCCCCAATGCCTGCCGCGTATCCTCGCTCATCGGGAGGTCCGCGGCGGGATTCACGCCAACCACGAAGAGCGCCGTCACCTTGCCTTCCGTGACCTCTGCCAGCAACTGGGCAAGGTCACGGTCATTCCCTTGGCGCTGCAGCGAGGGGAGGCTCAGGTCGAGCGTATTCCCGTAGTTTCCGAGCAGTTCGTTGGCAAGGTTCGCGAGTTGCTGCCCCGCCACTTCGTTAGGGCCGTAAAGCACCAGACTCTTGCCGCGCGCATTCGACAGGCGTTCAGCGAGATGGTCTAGCGCGGTGGCCACGTCCGCGGAGGGCGCGTCGGAACCCGGCGAAAACGGCTTCCCGGCGAGAGCGGAAAGCTTTGCAACGAGATACTCCAGGGCGGCCGCGACTTCCCACGGCGCCACCTTGACGCGCTCATCCGCCTTTCCGCCCGACATCGTATAGCGGGCTTCCACTTGCGTATGCCACGCGGCCTTCCGGGGCGCCAGATTGGCGAGGCGGCTTTCAGTGTATCCGCGCGTAAACTCCGGTGAAGAGAGCCACGAGCCAAGAAAGTCGGCATCAAAGGAGGCAATTACCTCCGCTTTCGCGAACTGATAGTGGGGCAGCCGCCGCGCGCCATGAGTGCGTTCATGGGCATTGAGGATCGCGGATGTGGAAGCCGGGTCCGCGACGATGTGCTTTCCGTTCGGGAAGGCGCCCACGAAGGCCGCGATCTGGCGTAGCAGCGTGGGGCTCGTGATCGTAGGGGAAAGTACGCGCACCGCTCCCGCACCTTGGCGAGCGCTCGAAAGCGCCGCTGCAATCTGGCGGTCCGCGTCTTCCCAGGAAATCTCCTTCCCGGCGGCGCGTGGCGCTTGCACGCGATGGCTATCGTAAAGGCTGAGGATGGATGCCTGCCCGGTGGCGCACAACCCTCCGCGCGTGAGGGGATGCGCCGGGTTCCCCTCAAGCTTGATCGGGCGGCCGTCGCGCACTTTGGCGACGATGCCGCATGCGGATGGGCATGCTCCGCAGACCGTGGCGTACCGGTAAGACTTGCCCGGCACATCGCCTTCAAGCTGGACAACCGGAGGAAGCGCTTTCTCTTCGGGCGGGCGCGTGCAGGCCGTGAAGGAGGATGCGGCGACCAGAAATCCAGTAGCTTTCAGAAAGTCGCGCCGTCCTGGATCGGCTCCGATGCGCAGAGGGGTATCGATAAACTCGGTCTCCGCCTGCTCCCGTACCGATGTGGGGTCTTCCCACTCCTCCAGGCCGCGCCAGTGACTTGGATTTGGATGTTTCACCGTTCGCGTCTCCTCAGTAGTGACAAACACTGCAGTCAATGGAAGCATTGACAGGCTTGCCGTTAATCCCATTTTTTGTTGCGTCGCGGTGGCAGTTCACACACCATCCCATGCTCAGGGTGGCGTGCTGCCTCATCCGCTCCATCGTCTCGACCGGCCCATGGCAGGTCTGGCAACTGACCCCCGCGTTCACGTGTGCGCGGTGGTCAAAGTAGACATAGTCCGGAAGCCGATGCACGCGCGTCCAGGCAACCGTCTGCGTGACCTGCTGATTCTTCAGATCCTTTGAGGGATCCAAGCCGAGGTCCGTGAAGAGCTTGCGCAGTTCCGGGGAAACCACGTCGCGCCGGGGCCGTTTCTCCGCTGCCGCCGCCTCATCTTCCTGCCGGACAACCCCGAAGGTCGCCTTCACCTGCTTGTGACAATTCATGCAGATGCTCCCCGATGGGATTCCCGCGTGACGGCTGCTCGAAGCGGCGACGTGGCAATACTGGCAATCGATCTGGAGTTCCCCCGCATGCAGGCGGTGGGAGTAGGCGATCGGCTGGACGGGTTCGTAGCCCTGTTGATTCGCCGGGAGCCGCGCGCCGCTGAATCGGCCCGCTATCAACAGCAGACTCATCAGGATGCCGATACCCAACAACAGCGAGATGAGCCGGTGATTCATTGCCGCACCTCCGCGATCTTCGCGCTTTCCATGCGTGCCGCCTCCTCGCTGTTCGTCCCGTCAGCAACGGGTTCGATGTATTTGAAAATCCAGGCCATCGCGAGCGAAGCGAGGCACAGGTAGATAAAGATGATGAAGCCGACTTCGTAGCCGCGCTTGCCGATATCGCCCACCGCAAACGCCATCGCCGGGGGAATCACGAAGCCACCGAGCGCGCCAACTCCTCCCACCCAGCCGACCACGCCGCCCACCGCGCCCGGCGCAGCGTGCGGCACGAGTTTGAAGACGGCCGCGTTGCAAATCCCCATGCCGAAGCCGAGCAAGACTTCACCGGGAATCGCCATCTCGTATTGATCCGCATTCACCATCACGAGCGAACCGGCCATCATGATCAGGAGGCCAAGGATCGCGGTGTTCTCGCCACCCTCGCGCAAGCTGTCTGAGAGCATGCCGCCGACAACGCGGACTGCGGAAGTCAGGATCGCGAAGAGCGCCGTAAGGAAGCCGGCGTTCACGGGGCTGAGGCCGTGGAACTCGGTCCAGTAGGTGGGAAACCAAGCGGTGAGGGCGACAAATCCGCCGAAAGTCGTGAAGTACATCAACACCAGGGACCATGTGCGCCACGTTCTTGCCGATTCGACGAGGCTCTGCTTAATGCTGCCGCTCGGGAACAGAGCCTGCCCCTTGGATTGGGCAACGCGCTTCGCCTCCTCCACGCTCATCCCCTGTTCGCGCAACTGGAAATACCAGGAATTGGCCCCGAGGAACCAGTAGGCGATGGTGCCCGCAAGCAACAGGCCGAGCCAGCCGATGTAAGACCAGGCGAGGCCGATGGTGACGAGGGCGATGGGAATCACCATGGAAAAGAGTCCTGGCGCGAGATTGCCGATTCCGCCGAACAATGCGAGCGCGACGCCCTGGCGTTCCTTGGGATGCCAGTAGGCTACCTGGCTGGCGCCCACGGAGAAGACGGCGATGCCGCACCCGCTCAACAGCGCCAAAAGCAGAAGCAATGGATAGTAGCCGGCGGTCAGGTGATCCGGATAGAGGAACGTCACCACCGCCGCCAGACCGCCCATTCCAAGGATCGAGAGCAGCAGCAGCACGAGAAACGGCTTCCGGCCTCCGGAGGTATCCACCCAGGCGGCGAAGGGGATGCGGAGCAGCGAACCGGAAAGCGCCGGCATCGCCACCAGGAAACCCACTTCGACGGGGCTCAACCCCATCACTTCGCGAAACCGGGCTGCCGAGGAGCCAAACAGCGCTACCGCCGCAAAGCCGACGAAGAAGCCCAGGATGGCCCCGATAAGCCCCTGACGTGGACTACCCTTGAGTTCAGGCATGGGTGTAACTCCGGTGGTAGCGCTATGCATTCCGCGGCTTCCGATACCAACGAACCACCTGGCGCTTCCGCCATAGGTAGGGATTGGGGACAACCAGGATGTGGACTAGGCGCGAGAAGGGGAAGAGCAAAATCAGCAAGTATGCATTGATGATGTGCAGCTTCACAGAGAAGGGCATGGCCGTGATGTAGGAAATATCCGGGTTGAGGCCAACCAGGGACCAAAGATAGGGGGTGGCCGAGGTGGCGAACCACGAGGAACCCCACGGGTAGCGGACCGCGACCTCAATGCCAGTGAGCAGTTGCAGCATGAGGAGCGCAAGGATCACCCAGTCCATCCGGCTGGTGACCGTGCGAACCTTCGATGTATTGAGCCGGCGAACCATCGCCGCGCCGAGGCCCACCACGGCAAGGATCGCGAAGATCAGCGCGCTCGCCTCCAGAATGTAAAGCCGGAGCGGCTTGCTGTTCCACCACAGGATTTCGCGCGGAATCAGAAACGCGACGATGTGGCCGGCGAGCACCGTGATGATGCCGTAGTGGAACGGAACCAAACCCCAAAAGTGCTGTTTGTTCTCCAGAAACTGGGAGGAGAGGCTCGAATAAGTAAACTTGCGCCGGCGATAGCGCTCGATCGTCACCAGGAAGAAGGTGAAGAACGCCACATAGGGCAGCGCGATGAAGAAGAACGAATCGAAGTAGGTGGCCAGATTATCCATGGTGCATCTCCTTCAGCACGGTGAGTTCAGGGTAGACCGGCGCGGGAGCTTCGTTCGGATCCGCTCCGAGGCATAGCAATAGCGCCGTCAGCAGGTTCAGGTACGGATTCTCCTTGCGTTTGATCCCTTCCCGGATCTTGCGCAGGGAAGGTAGCAGGTACTCGCGAGCGAAGGCTTCGGCGTCTTCACCGGGAAGGCGGGAAAGCAGCTTGAGCACCACGGCGAGATTGTCCGGCAGTTCCCCCCGCTCGTCGACGCCATACCGCCGGTTCTCCGAGCGGAGTTTCACGAGCAGTTCACCGCGGGCGTAATCCTCGCCAAAAAGGTGCCAGCCGATATCGAGCGTTGCCGCCGGATTCATATCGAACGTCTCGATATAAAGCTCTTCCATCGCTCCGACGGAAAGATCCTTGAGCGCATTCGCGAACAGGAGGACATCCGGCTGCTTGCTCTCCTCCGCCCAGGATGCGGCGTCCCGAATGACGCCGTTAAAGTCCGGAGATGGGTACGTAAACAGAACCGCTAAACGTTCGAGGGTTTGAAGATCGGTGCTTTGCATCACATCCCCCTCTTTGGTCCCGTAAGGAAACCGAACCCGGTGTTCTGCTTGTGCTCGAGCGGATCTTCCATCATCTCGATGGCTTCCTCCCGGTGCATGGGCGGAATGACGAAGCGTTCGTCAAAGGTGCAGAGCGAGGTGAGACGGTAGATGGCCTCGGCCTCCTCCCGGCTGGATTCAGACTCCGCGAGAATCCGGTCCGCCAGTTCCGGCGTGACGTCGCCCACGGTAAGGGAGCGACGGTACCAGCGCACGGCCTTCTGCTTGCGGAGGGCATAACGCACCTTGGCTTCGTGCCCGCCGCCGAAGAGGTTCGCGAGGAACTTCATCGGAACGCGGGCGTCGTCGATCTCGTGAAAGAGGTTCTCATCCTCGCCGACATTCCGCACCGGGCCATTGTGGCGTTCGGACATCACGGGCGCCATCGGCGGCACATAGAAGAGCATCGGGAGCGTGCGGTATTCGATGTGCGGCGGCAGCGCGATCTTCCAAACCTTGACGAACTTGTACACCGGCGACATCTGTGCCGATTCAATGACCGAATCGTGAATCCCGTTGGCGCGCGCCGCCGCGATCACTTCCGGGTCGAATGGATCGAGAATCATGTCGCGCTGTGCTTCGATCAATTCATCGGCGGGCAGTTTGCCCACGGCCTCGATCCTGGAGGCGTCATAGAGCAGCACGCCGAGATACCGGATGCGTCCGACGCAGGAATGGAAGCAGGCCGGGGCCTGGCCCGTTTCGAGGCGCGGGTAGCAGAGAATACACTTCTCCGACTTGCCGGTGTGCCAGTTGAAATAGACCTTCTTATAGGGGCATGCGGGGACGCAGGCGCGCCAGCCGCGGCAGCGGTTCTGGTCGATCAGCACGATGCCGTCTTCCCCGCGCTTGTAGATCGCGCCCGACGGGCAGGCGGCGACGCAGGCGGGATTCAAGCAATGGTTGCAGATACGGGGGAAGTAGAAGAAGACCAGGCGCTCCACCGCGGAAAGCTGGTTCTGCTGCTCATGCGTGAGGCCGTCGAGGTTCGGATCGTTCGCTGCATAGATCTTGGAACCGCCCAGGTCGTCATCCCAATTCGGGCCGGCTTTGATGTTGATCAACTCCCCGGTGACCGTCGAGATCGGCACCGCCGTCGGCTGATCCGGTCCTTCGGGAGCATTGAACAAATTCTGATAGTCGTAGGTCCATGGCTCGTAATAATCGTCCATGGTGGGCATATTGGGGTGATGGAAGATATTGAGGACGGTCTTGGTCTTGCTGGTGGACTTCAACCGCAGCTCGCCATGCTCATCGAGTTCCCAACCGCCGTTGTATTTTTCCTGATCTTCCCAAGCAGTTGGAAAACCCGTGCCCGGCTTCGTTTCCACGTTGTTCCACCACATGTACTCCGCGCCCTTCCGGTCTGTCCATATGTTCTTGCAGGCGATGCTGCACGTATGGCAACCGATACACTTGTCGAGGTGGAACACCATCGCGATCTGACTTCTGACATTCATGAGCTGCTATCTCCTTCACCATTTGAGGTCGGGCAGTTTCCGCACGAGCACATGGGTATCGCGATTCGAACCGGTCGGAC
>JADLCF010000345.1 GCA_020847315.1 Bryobacterales bacterium
GGGAAGCGCTGGTAACGGGCAAACCGACATAGCCATCGGGGCGGGACGCGCGAATGGTGCGCGCCCAGCGCAGTTGATGCCGCCAAATCTCCCGCCAACTCTCCGCGGACAGGGAGGTCTCCACCGGCTCGCGTAGCACGGCGATGCGGAGGCCGCGCTCGCGCACGAGGCGGCCGAGGTGATAGTCGTCCGCGATGAATTCACCCAGGGCGCGGCAGCCACCGATCGCTTCGAGCAGGTCCCGTCGCAACGCCATCGTGGAACCGAAGGCGAACTCGGAAACGCCGATCATTCTCCCGGCGAGCGCGCTTGGAGAGAAATCGGTGGAAATGCCAAGGGCTTCCCAACGGCCCGCGAAGGTGGCGGAACGCGCCCGGTAAAGTGCCGTCACCAGCCCCACACCCGGCCGCTCCAATTCCGCGGCCACCGCCCGCAAATACCCATCCGGCACGCGGATATCTCCGTCGCTGATCAACACCACCGGATACCGCGCCACGTCCTCCATCGCGGCCATTTTGGCCACTTTTCGATTGGGAAGATCGTCGTCGATCACCAGCAGGCGCGAAGGAACATGCGGATGCGCCGCCATCACGGCGCGGACCACGGGAACGGCGGGGTCAGCGGCATCGGCAACGGCGAAGAGCATCTCGAATTCCGGATAGTCCTGCGAGGCAAACGATTCGAGCGCTTCGCGTAGCCCGTGGTCAAGTCCTCGTAGCGGCTTCAGAACCGAAATTCCCGGTAGCGCCGCGGGAAGCGGAGCGGGCGTTCGGCGCAAATGCTGAATTCCGGCCGCTACGGTAAGCAACTGATAAGCGGCGGCGATGCCCGCCATCGCGAGCAACAAATACGAAATACCGCTCAAGAAACCGGATTCCATCGTATTCAGGTGAGAATCATCATCACGCCGGCCGCCACCAGCGCCGTTCCACACCACCGCTGCCAGTGTACGTGTTCCTTTAGGAGCCAGCGCGCCAACATCGTCTCAAGCACAATCGAAGCGGCGCTGGCGGGCACCGCGAAGCTGAGATCCGCAATCTCCAGGAGCTTGAGGAACGCGAAGAAGGAGATTGCGTGAAACCCAATCGAAGCAAGGATCGGGAGCCGGCGCAGAAATCTCCCGACGGCCCCGGCCAGCGCCCCTGGACGAAAATCGTCCACTTCGCCATGGCGCTTCATATCCCAGCTTTGCAACACTTCGCTTGCCGTGGTCGCCAGAACCATCGTCACCAGATAGGCCCACGTCATCGGTTGCGCTCCCGCGTGCCGGAAGGTGATTCCGCCGGATGGACATGCGTTTGATCGTGGATAGTGAGCCCGGTGACCACGCTGCCCGCCACGATGAGCATTGCGCCTAGCCAGCGCTTGCCGTCCACCGCTTCGCCAAGTAGGAACGCGCCGGCGGCCACGTTCAGCACGTAACCCAGCGAGGTGACGGGAACGACGAAACTAAGGTCAGCCCAACTCAGAAGCGTCATGCGGGAAAGCATCCACACAATCAGCAAGGCGATGCCCAGCCATACGGAAGGGACCAGAAACGGAGCAAGGAAAGCCGGGATCGCGGAGGCCGCGTCAACATGCGCCCGCTTCATTCCCCAACTCAGAAACGCATTGCCGGCTACGTTCGCGAAAATCACCAGCGCCGCGAAAAGCGCCGTCTTCCAAACGCGGCCTGCGTGCGATCGCGTAGCGGTGGGGGGCGCGGCCCCGTCAAGTGGCTTGCCCATGCGGCGCCTAATCGCCAGTTGCCGCGGCGCGCTCAGAGGCGGCGCGATGCTCTCGAACGAAAGCCTGCCGTTTGCGGCGCAGCGCCAGATATTCCCGCGCTTCCTTGGCCAGCCGCTTGCGCTCCGCATTGGAGAAGATCGCCTTCCGCACGACGCGCCAGATGGCGCGGGGCCGGAAATAATACTCGCCGTAGAATCGCTCCACCCAATCGACCAGTTCCGCCGGATCCAGATTCTCGTAAGAGATATTGGGCAACTGGTGGCCTTGCTCGTCGGTCATCGAACCGAGCGTGATCAGGCCGTTGTCCTTCACGTAATCGTAAAACTCGGTGCCGGGGTAAGGGTGCGCGATCGATACCTGGATGGTTTCGGTATCGAGTTCTTTCGCGAAATCCACCGTGCGCCGGATCGATTCCCGCGTCTCGCCCGGCAAGCCAACGATGAAATCACCGTGAATCGTGAGGCCCAACTTATGCGCGTTCTTCGTGAAACGGCGCGCCATATCGAGTGTTGCGCCCTTCTTGATGTTCTTGAGGATTTGCTGGTCGCCGCTCTCGTAGCCCACGATCATCAGCCGCGCCCCGGCGTCTTTCATGGCGGAGAGCGTGTCGTAATCCGTGGTGACGCGCGATGTGCAACTCCAGGTGATATTCGCCTTTTCCAGCTTCTTGCAAAGTTCGATGGTGCGCTTTTTCTGGTAGTTGAAAGTATCGTCGTCGAAGAAGATCTCCTGCAGGCCGGGGAAGTTTTCCTTTGCCCAGATGACCTCATTCACCACATCGTCGGCGGAACGCAAGCGCCAGCGGTGGCCGGAGTGCGTCTGGGGCCATAGGCAGAAGGTACACATCGCCGGGCAGCCGCGCGAGGTGTAAAGCGAAATGAAGGGATGCTTAAGGAAAGGAACGTTGTACCGCGTGAAATCAAGGTCCCGCTTATAGACCTTGCTCACCCAGGGGAGTTCGTCCAGGTTTTCGATCGGTGGGCGCTCCGGGTTGCTGCGGAAGCTGCCGTTTTCGAGCCAACTGACGCCGGGAATTTCGGCCAGCGGCTTGCCGTTCGCGTAATCCACGATGGAATGGTCAAACTCCTTGGAGCAGACAAAATCGATGGCGCGGGACGCTTTCAGGCATTTCAGGGGTTCCACCGTCACCGGCGGCCCAACGAACGCGACCTTCAGCTTCGGGTTTGCATCCTTCATCATCTCCGCGATGCGGACATCCACATCGAAGCCCGGCGTGGAGGTGAACAACACCAGCAACTCGAAATCGCCGGCCATCGCGACGGTATCTTCGATGGAAATCTTGTGTGGAGGGGCATCCACCACTTTGCTGTCCGGCAGCATGCCCGCCGGGTAGCAGAGCCAAACCGGATACCAGTAGGATTCAATCTCGCGCGTAGCGGGCCAGCGGGAACTGGCCCCACCGTCGAAGCCTTCGAAGGAAGGCGGATTCAGAAACAAAGTACGCATGCGACCTTCTTACAGATTAGGGCAGATATGTTTTGACGACAAGCCGCGCTGCCGAGCGCTGCCCCTTCATGAGATGCGGCACACCTCTCCTTAGTTTAACGAACCTGCGGATTTCGCGAACTTCCTACCGTGTGCCGCGCACGGACTTCGGCGGGGACCGGATGGATGCTCCGGCAGTCTTCGCGGACGCTTCTTGAACGCATTCGGCTGCGTGATAAGCTGAAACGTCGGCCGAAGAGGCGGAATTGCACGCCCGGCGGACCCGCTTTTCCATGAAGTCCTGGCTTTCGCATGTAGTCGTAGGTTGGCTTGTTCCCGGTGGTGGACATTTCATGCTGAAGCGGTACGGGCGTGGCGCGCTCCTCTGGTTTTCCGTGACCGCGATGTACCTGTTCGGTCTGATGATGGGGGGAACCGTCTATACCCCGCGCACCGGCGACATGATGCTCACCCTGGTGCATTCGGGCGGGTTCGTCTGCGATTTGCTGACGGGGCTGCCCTACGTGCTATCGGTGGCTTTCGGGTATGCCGGTTCGAATGCGCCGGGCCTGGAGTTCGACTACGGTACCGTGTTTCTGGCGGCGGCCGGTTTGCTGAACGTGCTTGCGATGGTGGATGCGTACGAGATCTCCACCGGTAAGAAGGATTAGCCGGAGAGATGCCCCATGCCTAAGCTGGCCCTCACCCACTTCGAAGCCGCGCTTCTGTTCGCAATATTCACGTCCGTCGTTCTTGGCATCGTTTCGAAGAAGACAGACCGCGAGCGCCTCCACTACGGCCTGAAATGTTTCGCGTACTTCTTCGCCAGCCTGATCGCCGCGGGATGGCTGATGTATTTCGGACACCGCTAGATTTTCGAGCGCGGCCGGCTGCCCGTTGTCTGCCTGACCACGCTTTCCCCTGCCTGTACGAAGCGGTATACTCGTTTCGCATTTGAAGGCGGTGACTGCATTGAATTCCGAGAAGTCCTCCGCTTCCTCGCCTGCCGCGGCCGGGGAGCGCCTCTATTCCGTGGACGCATTTCGCGGCTTTACGATGTTCTGCATGTTCGCGGGACCCTTTGGGCTGGACTTGTTCGAGCACTACGGGTTCATCGGCCACATTGCCTGGCAGCTTGACCACGCGCAATGGACCGGCATGCACTTCTGGGACCTGATTCAGCCGTTCTTCATGTTCATCGTCGGGGTGGTGATGCCGTATTCCTTCGCGCGCCGGTGGGAACGGGGCGAGACCTGGAATGAGAGCTTGCATCACGTGCTCCGGCGGGCCGCGCTGCTCATCGGCTGGGGGCTGGTGGCGCGCAGCATCGGCGCCGGGCGGCCGAACCTCGACCTGATCAATGTGCTTGCTCAGATCGCCTTCACCTATACCGTGGCCTTTCTGATCCTGCGAAAAAGCTGGAAGTTCCAGGCGGGCATCGCGCTCGCACTGCTGGTGGTTCACACGCTCTTTTATTTGTTCGTGAGGGTGAATGGGGTGGAGGGCCCCTGGGTGCGAAATGCCAACATCGGCCAGGCGCTGGACCTGATGGTTCTCGGCAAGACCTGGGGCGGTTCGTACGCCACGATCAACTGCGTGAGTTCCACGTTCAACACGATCCTTGGCGTGCTCACCGGCATGCTGCTCTTCTCGAAGGAGCCGCTTGCCCGAAAGACGCGCCTGCTGGCCGCAGCCGGGGTGGGGCTCATCCTTGTTGGGCTCGCATTGCATCCCTTCATCCCGATCAACAAGAAGATCTGGACGGCCTCATTCGCGATCTTGAGCAGCGGCATTACGGTGCTGTCGCTGTTGCTCTTTTATTGGATTTGCGATGTCTGGAAGCGGCGCGCATGGGCCAGTTGGTTTGTGATGATCGGCGCGAATTCGATCTTCATCTATCTTTTCCATGAGATTCTGGGGCGCTGGATGCGGCATACCGCGCCGACATTTACGAGTTGGGCAGAGCCGTACGTGGGAGTCTGGGCGCCCTTCGCAGCGGCTTGGATGGTAATCGCCTTTCAGGTCTACGTCTGCTGGTGGCTCTACCAGCGCCGCATTTTCTTCAAGCTATAGCAGGGAACGCCCCGGGCCAAGAACTTGGCCGCCGACGCTCGCCGCGCCCGGTGCGAGACTTGCTCCGCGTTAGCTCGCAGCCCCTTCGAAGAGGCAGTTGATCTCTGGAAGGGACGCTTCGGCCGGTTCCGGCGCAATATCGTCCGGCTCCTCGAAGACGATCCGCGCGAATTTTTTCGTCGCGGGATCATAGGCATCCACCTGCCCGTTTTCCAGGTGATACACCCAACCGTGCAATTGAAGCGCGCCTTGCGCCACGGCCACGGCTACCACGGGGTGGGTCTCCAGGTGCTTGAGCTGGATGCGCACGTTTTCCCGTGTCACCATCTCGAGGCGTTCTTCCTCGGAGCCATTCGGGCAACGTGCGTTCACCAACTGGCGCGCGACTTCCGCGTTCGCCAGCCACCGGCGGGTGTTGGGGAACTCCTCCACCGTCTCCGGATGGAGCACCGCGCTCATCGCGCCGCAGTGCGTGTGCCCGCAGATGATCGCGTGCTTGACCCGGAGAACGCCCACCGCGTACTCGATGGTGGAAGAAACGCCCCCGTACAGAGTTCCATGCGGAGGCACGATGTTCCCCACCTGGCGGCTCAGAAAGAGTTCGCCCGGCTGCGTCTGCGTGAGAAGAGAGGGCACGATGCGGGAATCTCCGCACGTAATAAACAGCGCGTAGGGTGTCTGGCCGTCACACAAGGATTCGAATAAGGATTCGTTGCGGGGAAAAATATCCCTTTGAAAACGATGCAAACCCGCTAAGATTTTCTGCATGATCGCTCCGGACCGGAATAAGGCAGTCGGGCGGCTTCAGGGATGCATTTGGGCACGGGTTGTAGCGCTTCGTAGCAGGCCAAACCGGGAATCGCACTCCCCTAGGCCGATCAAGTCCATTTTAGCGGTTGTCTTCGCGGGGACGCCACCACCGGGCTGCCCGGTTTGACGAAAGCCGCCGCGCGGGAAGCTCGCGATCCCCCTTGGGGAGGGCCCTCCGCCCGGCGCCACGAAAGCGGGCCGAAATCCACCCCCGGCGGATGCTATCATCAAAGATTGGCATCTAAGGGGTTTTCGTGGCTAGACTCACACGTAAAGAACTGAAAACAGACCGCTTCGCGGAAGGCGTCGGCGCAGCCGTCGGCGGCGTGCTGGACCATAAGAA
>JADLCF010000346.1 GCA_020847315.1 Bryobacterales bacterium
AGAGATCCGGCGGTGAAATGGATGGCGTCTTCGAGATAGCGGTTCTGCGCCTGGAAATGGTGCGGCCCCAGGTACATTCCCTCTTCCCACACCACTTTGGATAGATGTTTCATACGGTCCAGGAAACCTGGTCCCGGCATTCACCATGGCAGAACGGGCGAGGGCACTTGCGTCTCGCGACCGATTGCCGGATTGAATGGCGAAGGCGGCCAGCGTTGTCTTCCGTATCAGTATTATATAGACCCATTGAAAAGGGCAGGTCCTTCCCGAGGAAAAAGGACGCTTACCTTAACAGAAGCGAGAAAATCAGTCCTATTGGAAGGACAAGCCGGGAGTGTGCGTGGCAAATGAGGGGGAAGGCCGCGGGATCGGAAGGCCTCCGGGCGCTCACGGGGTAATGGAATAACTTGAGAAGAATTTATCGGGATCGATTCGCGACTGCCTACGAGCCGGGAATCGGATATTGTAGGATTCTCCCTCAGGTGGCATGATCGAAAGGAATTGAGGTCAATCGGGCACATGAATCTGGCAGCCAAGTACAATCGGACGGAACTGATTCGGGATGGAGAAATCCAGGCCTGGAAGGGGATGGATCGGAGCACGGGCGAAGCCGTTGTGCTCTATCTGTACACGGGTGAGGTGAGTGGCGGCCAGGCACTATCGGAGGTGGCACGAGGTTCTCTGGCACAATCTCTCGGGGCCGGGGAAACGCAGGTGGATGGCGGCGTGTTCGGGCTTTCGCCCTGCGTGGTGGCTCGCGTAGCAAGCGTGGGCATGCCCGCCGCGCCGCCGGCAAGAACGCCCGATCCTCCGGTGTTTAGCGCTCCCCCGCCCGCGAGCGCACCGATTGCTCCCATGGGCGCCGGCGTCTCCCCGGAGGCGCGGACGCCCGTTCCGCCGGTTGCCGCAGACCAGGCGCACGGCGAATTTACGGCCATGTTCGGAGCGGCGACGGCCGGGATCGGCGTTCCGCCAAAATCCGCACCGACGCCCACGCCAACACCCGCGCCGGTCTTCACGACACCTCCTCCCGAAGCGCCCGCATCGGCCGCGCCAAGGGAGAACCCGGCGCCGGCTGGGGAGCCGATGGGCGAATTTACAAGATTGTTCCGCGCGGCGGATTCTCCGCCCACTCCGCAGCCCGCCTCGGATGCAGCGGCGGATGCGCCGGCTGCTCCAGCCGCCCCAGCCGCGCAGGCGAAGCCCGCCGCGCCGCCGCACCCGGGAGTGTTCACGAGTCTCTACATGGCCGCGAACCCGGGGGACGAGACTGCGGATGCCCCCAAGCCGGAGCCCGCGCCGGAGAAGGAGCCCGTAACTCCGCCGGCCCCGGCAGCGCCGCCGCACCCTGGCGAGTTCACGAGTCTCTATATGGCTACCGCTCCGGAATCGATGCCGGAAATCGCCATGCCGGCCGCTTCCGCGGAACCAGCGAAGGAACCTGCGGCGGAACCGGAGGTTGGAGAGTTTACCAGCCTCTTCATGGCCGCCAAGCCGCCGGAGAAGGCGGCAGAGCCCGCCGTGAAGGCCGAAACGCCCGCAGTCCCGGCAACGGAACCGGCGCCGCCCGCGTTTACGGCCCCGGAGGCAAGGCCTGCCGAATCCCCGGCGGCACAGGTGGAAGAGCCCGGCGAGTTCACGCTGGCTTTCCGTTCCGTGGATCTTTCGGCGGCGGATGCGGAGGCTCCGAAAGAATCCGCGGTTCCAACTCCATTGCCGCCAGCCGCCCCACCGGCAGCGCAGGCGGATTCGTTCGATGAGACGGCGGATTTGCAAGTGGGCGGTCTCACCGGACCCGCCGATGCCATCCCCGCGGTTCCGGCCGATGCGGAGCCTGGGGAGTTTACCCGTTTGTTTGAGGCGGCGCCGGAAGAGGCTGCGCCTTCGAAGACTGACGAAGATTCGCTCGAAATCACCATTGCCATGCCCATGGCTGCCGCGCCCATTCGGGTGGAACCCGCAGCGGATTTGGAAGAGCCGGCAGCGGCCGTGGAGGAACCGGCAGCGGTTCTGGAGGAGGCGATATCGCAGGAGAGCGCGGAGATCCCCGAAGCGGCGGAGGCGGAGCGCTTTTCGAGCGCCTCCCCGGCGAAAGGCCCCATCCGTTTCGTCGCGAGCGAGAAATCGGCGGACGAAACGGCCAAGCCCGCGCGGAATCCTTTGCAGAGCGGTAGTTTTTCACAAACTTACGTGTCGACGGGGGAGATGCCGGTGATGCGGGAACCGAATCTGGTTGCTCCCGCCGCGCCACCCGCGGCGTTCGCGCCACCGGCGGCGGGCGGTGAGGAGCCTGGCGAGTTCACCATGCTTTTCGCGAGCCCAGACCCGGCGCCGCCGGCCGATTCCGCGCCCGGGGCGGCCGCCCCCGTTGCTCCGGCTGCCTCCATAACCCCAGCCGTCCCAGCCGCTCCGCCTTCCCCACCGGCGGCAGCGGCAGCCGCCACCCCCGTGGAGAAGGAGAAGCCCGCCATGCCTGGACAGGAACCCGGAGAGTTTACGAAGTTTTTCCAACCCGGAGACGTCGATAAGATCAAGCAGGAAGTGGCCGCCATGGGGAAACCCGCTGCGTCCGCGCCAGACAAGAACAATGCCGCGCCAGAGCCGCCGGTGGGCGAATTCACCCGGATGTTTTCCGCTGCGGAGATGGCATCCAAGACGGAGAAGCCGAAGGATCCCGGCATCTTTACGAACCTCTACATGGCGGCAGAGCACGGCAAGCTGGAGCAGTCAGCCCCCGCAGCCCCCGCAGCGCCGATTCCCTCCGCGACCCCAGCGCCTGCGGAAGCCGGGGGATCATTCACCAGCATGTTTCGGGCCGCCGAGGGCGGCGTTGTTCCGTCCGCGCCCGCTCCGGCCGGCGCGGATGCCTTTATGCCTCCCGTGTCCGGTGGATTCACACCTCCGCAAAGCCCTGCCATGAGCGAGGAGCCGAGCTTTACCCGCTACTTCCAGGCGGGAGATCTTCCGGCGGCCCCCGTAGCGCCCCAGCATCAGGATGTGGTGGCGCCATCACCGGATCTTCCCGCGTACAGTAGCGGGTATTCGAAGGGGGCTACGTCTTTCTTTCAGGCCGTTCCCGAGCCGGCCGCGCCCGCGGCTCCGGTGGAGCAGGGCCCCGGCGAATACACACGGATGATTTCCGGCGACGAAGTGAAGCAGGCGATGGCGAACCCGGGCGGGCAGCCAGGGACCGCGCCCGCCGGCGCCGCGGGTGGTGGCGGTGGTGGCATGCAAGTGAATCTGGGTGTTCCGATGTCCGCGCCTAGCGTAAGCGGACCGTATGTGCAGGGTCCGCGCATGTCGGGTCCGCACATGAGCGGGCCACAGATCTCAAGCAGCGGAATCTCCGGTCCGCACTTCCAGGGTCCACACGTGAGCGGGCCATACGTGCAAGGGCCCCACGTATCGACGCCATACGTGGGATCGCCTCACGTGCAGGTTCCCCCGGTGCAGGTAGGCGGCGGGTCCCCGGTTGCTCCCGGCCAGCAGGCTCCGGCTGCGGGAGGAGGCGCGAGCAAGATCATTATCGTCGCCACGGTGCTGGTGACGGTGATTGCCGTGGTGCTCGTGCTGATGGTGGCCTACTTCATGTTGAAGGGCTAGGCGCGAGAATCCCGATGAGGGCCAGAGAATGACTCAGGTTGTGTACCCCGCGCCGCCGCGCGCGGATGCGGACGATGCTGTGTACGCCGCCCTGCGCGAAGCCTTCCACACGGCGCGGTTTTACGACAACGAAGTTTGCGAGTACGCGGGCATTGAGGACCTTGGCGCGCTCGTGCGGATGGGGGATGCGGTGCTCTCGCCATCCACTGCTATCGAAGGGCCGCTCTCCGCCTTGTGCCATCTCTTTCTCTGGAGCCGGGCGATCACGGAGGGGGAACTGCGCGACCTGATGGGAGATTCGTTCGTGGATGCGGCGCTGGCGGTTGGTCTGCTGGCGCCCTGCGGCGAGCATGAGGGGGCGCTGCGAGCATTGGCTTCGGTTTATCCCCTGCGGGATGGAGACAAGCCGGCGGGTCGAGAGAGCGGCGCGTTCTGGGTGGTCTCGGACCGGTTGGCGGGCACGGAAGAGGAACGGCGGGCACAGCCCGACGACGTTGTATTTTGTCCACTCGCCGCCACGGGGCATCGCTTTCTCAGCATGCTGCCGCGCACGTCCTGTGAACGATTCGTGGAAGTCTGCGCGGGGTGTGGGCCGGCGGCGCTGCTTGCCACCGAGTTCGCGAAAGACGTGGTGGCGAGCGACCTGGCCTCTCGGTCCGTGGCGTTCGGCCGCTTTGTAGCGCGGTTGAACGGGCAGCCTCAAATGCGCTCGATCGAGGGCGCGAGCTATGACGGATTGGATGGACAATTCGACCGCATTGTGGCGCACCCGCCATATATGCCGACGCTGGGCGCGGCCGAAATCTATTACGGCGGCGGCGCAACCGGCATGGAGATCACGGAAGCCCTCGTGCGCGGCATTCCGGAACGGCTCGCGCCCGGCGGCTTGTTCTACGCGGCGACAATGCTGTTCGAAGGGGAAGAAAAGTCGGCGGAACAGTTGGTGCGCGAATGGCTGGGCGAAGGCGAGCCGGCTTACGATGTGCTGCTCTATCCCCTATATTTCCATTCGC
>JADLCF010000347.1 GCA_020847315.1 Bryobacterales bacterium
GGCTCCTGATTGTTCTGGTGGGCATGGTGCTGACCGTGCTGATGCAATCTTCGGGCGCGGCGATCGCCACGACGCTCACCGCGCTCAGTGTCCACTCCGTGAGTTTCGATCAGGCGGCGCTGGTGGTGATCGGGGCGTCGATCGGCACCACATTCACGGGCGTGTTCGCCTCCATCGGGGCCAGCGTGCCGGCCCGGAGAACAGCGTTCGCTCTTACGCTGTTCACGATCTTCGCCGGAGCGGGCGTCTTTCTCGCGATGCCGCTTTTTCTGAAGGTGCTTTTCCTGGTTGCGGACGCGGCCGGCATGGAATCGGAGCCTCTTCGTCTGGCGGCGTTCCACACGGCTTTCGTCGCGGTGGGCATCGCGATTGTGTTGCCGTTCACGAACCAGTTTGCACGCGCCGTCGAACGGATTCTCCCCGATCGAGGTCCGGCGCTGACGGCGCATCTCGACGACTCCATCCTAAGCTTGCCGGGGGTCGCGCTGGAGGCGGTGGCGCGGGTGCTACGGGGAGCGGCGGCAGAAGCCTTCGACGCGCTGCTTGAAGGGATGTCCAACCCGCCCGGCGATGCGCGGATCGGCCGGTTGGAGCAAGCGCTGCTGACGACACAGGAGTTCTTTAGCCACATTCCGCCGCAGCCGGAACACGCGGAGGCCGCATCCACGCGAGAAGCGCTGTTGCATGCCATGGATCATCTTGTCCGCCTCGGCGCGTACCTGCGCCCCGCGGAGAGCGTACAAGTGGCGCTGCGCGACCCGTATCTGGAGGAACCCGCGCGTGTCGCCCGCGAAACCATTCAAGTGGCGAAGGATGGACTGAACGGCGGGTTGCCGAATGGCTGGCTGATCGCGGTGGAGAAGAACGCGAGGTTTTTGCGGGCTTGGAACGCGCGGGAGCGGCCCCTTCTGCTGGAACAAACCGCCGCCGGATCCACGCCCGCGATGGATACGCTGCATGCACTCGATACCATGCGCTGGCTCGCGCGGGCGGTGGACCATGTATCCCGGATCTGCCATTATCTTCGGGAACGGGAATTCGATGAGTCCGTGGGAGAGCACGAGCGCCGCCTCGCTTAACAGTCCAGGCCGGTTGCTTCTGGGCTGCGGAAGTTCATAGGGGTCTCGTGTACTCGCAGGGGCGCGCCCATGCGTAGTTGAAGATGGGCCGCCCGCACCCGACAATGGAAGTGTTTCCATGTTAGCGAAACGCGCCGTCCGAACATTCTCCGCCACCGCCGCGATGGCAGCGCAGGTGCTGGTCTGCCTGCTGGCGCTCGGCTCCCACGTGGCCGCTTCCAGCAAGTATCAGGAGTTCAGCGACTTCACAACGCCACTACCTCTCAAGAAGGGCGATGTGCTTGTGCTGGGGATTGTGGGTGGCTGGGAACGATGGGACCGGGAGCGCATCGTGCGCACGATTGCCCTGGATGTGCGCGGGAAGCACTACGAAGGGGTGTACGCGGAGACCGTCGAAAACCATCGGATGGAACTGGCGCGGGAGTTGCTGCTGAAAGCGCTCGATACCAACAGGGATGGCGAACTTGATGCAAACGAGAAGGCCGGCGCCCGGCTCATCCTTTACGGCCAGAGCCTGGGAGGCTCGGCGGCGGTTCGCTACGCGAGGGAATTGGGGGAGGAGGGAATCCCTGTGATGCTGCTTGTGTGCATCGACAGCTACGGATTCGGCGCGAGCCTGGTGCCCCCGAACGTGAGCGCCGCACTCAATATCTATCAGCGCGACCACCTCTTTATTAAAGGAGAAGCGGAGTTCGCGGCGGAGGATCCATCACGCACTCGCATACTCGGCAATCACCGTTTCTACTACCGGGGCAAAGGGGTGGACGACCTGGGTGTGCAGGATTATGCGGAGGAACCCTGGATCCGCCGCGTCTTCATCGGCTCTCATTTGAAGATTGAGTACGACATGCGCGTGAGGAAGATGGCGCGGGATGCGGTGTTCAACGCCATTCCGGCGGACCGGAGGACGACGGGCGCTACCGCATCGATTCCAACGAACGTTTCCCCGTAAGAGTTCCTTCGCTTCCCTTCGGCCCCTCCTCCGCCATTGCGGTCCTCGCGCGGGAAGCCATCCGTGAGTCGTTGGTGAAATCTGCTAGCATCGGCGCATGCGTGTCTTACGTTTGGGGGCCCGTGGAGCGTCGGTGCGCCGCTGGCAGTTCTTTCTGATCGGGCAGGGATTCTATTCGGGCTTGGCGGATGGGGACTTTGGACCCGGAACCGATGCGGCAACGCGCGCGTTTCAGGCGCGATGGCGGCTGGGCGTGGATGGCGTGGTGGGCAACCAATGCTACGGGCAGGCCATGCTGCTCGGCTTTGACGCCGCGCGGGATGAGGACTTGAGCGAGAGCGGCCCCAACTATCCGCCTCCCCCGGATTTCGAACCGCTGGTGAGCAATGCGGAGCGGCAAGCGGTTTTTGGACGGTATGAATTTACATCCTCTCCGCTGCCGCACGATCCGGATGCAGTGCGGGTCTTGGGCACGTGGGAGCAGGAGAACATTGCCTGGGTGAACGTGCCGCAACTGGCCGGGTTCAAGAACGCCAAGCGCAATGGCGATATCCAGTTCCACCGGCTCGCCGCTCCGCAACTGCAGGCGTTGTGGAAGGCGTGGGAAGAAGCAGGGCTGCTGGGGCGCGTGCTGAGTTTTGACGGCAGCTACGTGCCGCGCTTCGTTCGCGGCAGCCGCACGCTGCTGAGCAACCATGCGTTCGGCAACGCCTTCGACATCAACGTCAAGTGGAATAAGCTGGCCGCCGTGCCCGCGCTTGTGGGCGACGAAGGGTGCGTGCGCGAACTGGTGGCCCTCGCCAACAGGCACGGCTTCTACTGGGGAGGCCACTTTCGGCAACGCCTGGATGGGATGCACTTTGAAGTGGCGCGGATTACCGGGTGAGGGGGCCGCAGGCCACTAATCCAGCGCTTTGTTGATAAGCGCTGCCAGCCGGACGCCTGCCTGGGCGATGCGCCGCTTGACGAATGGCCCGTGGAGATACACGTACCGGTATCCCAGCTTGCCGTTGCCGATCCGGTAGAGTTCCCGGCGGTAGGCGAAGGATTCGGCGGCCCAGGTGAGCACGGGGTCGTTCTCCCACTGCTTCTGGACGGGCTTCGAAGGCAGGGGGGCCATGTCCGCAAGTTCGCGGTAGCTCAGCTCCCAGCTTTGAATGATGGAGGAATCCCAGACGGCATGAAGATTCGTGGGTTTCCCGAACCACCGGACGCTCACATCGTTACCGCCGCGGTCTGAGCGCCGACCGTAGTGCAGCGGCTGGTGGAGATCGCCAACGAGATGGATGAGAAATTTGAGGGCCTCCACGCGCTTCACGCGGGGCTGGGCGCGGTCACTCAGGATTCGCCGCATGCGCTCCAATGCCTGAATGGCATCGCCCCCCGGATGCTTGGGAGCGGTTTGATACGTTTCGCCGTCCTCGACGTTAACGTAGTGCCAGGGGGAGGCATAATCCCAGGCGGGGTCACTCTTGATTTCGTCGGCCCAGGTGCTGGCTTCGGCCATGGATCGGCCATCGAGCAGTTCGCGAACGGCGCGGCGGGCATGCTTGCCGAGGCGCGCTTCGGCGATGTGGGCGATCGCCCGGTGCCCATTCTGCCCCCAAGCGGCGGCGGGGCGGGGAACCATGAGAAGAAGTAAGACCGGAATTGCGAGCGTGAGGAAAAACCGATGCATGGTGAACGACTTCTATTGTATGAAGAGGCTGGGGTTTCCTCCTGCGCGGGCGGCGCGGGGTTACGCTAAAGAACGTGGGATGGTGGAATGAGGGGGCGATGAACCGGAGATCGTTCTTGCTGACAACCGCATCGGGAGCGGCGTCGGTTTCGATGCTGAGTTCGTGTGCTCGCGGGAAGCCGGGGGAGGGCGAAGTGCAAAAAGGCACGGCGGTTGCCGCGCAGGGCATCGACATCGACGCGAGATTGAAGCAATACGTGACGGTGAAGTTGGAGGGTGACGCAACTGCGCTTTCGCAGAAAGACAAGCAGGTGTTGCGGCTGCTCGTGGACGTCGCGAAGAAAATGGACGACCTTTTCTGGCGGCAGGCCTGGGGAGACAAGCAGGCGCTGCTGGAGAGCGCCGCGAGCGATGGGCTTCGCCGCTACCTGGAGATCAATTACGGCCCGTGGGACCGGCTGGACGACAACCGTCCCTTCGTGGAGGGGATTGGCGTGAAACCGCCCGGAGCGATGTTCTACCCCCCCGACGTGACCAGAGAGCACTTCGAGCGGCAGGTGGCGGCGGCTTCAGCGGCGCAGGCCGAGGCGTTGAAGAGCCCCTACACGGTGATCGAGCGCGAAGGCGACACCCTGAAAGCGGTGCCCTATAGCCGCCAATATGGCGATATTCTGTGGCCGGCCGCGGCGCGCATGCGGGAAGCGGCGAAACTGGCCGCGGACGCGGGATTCGCCAACTATCTCAACCTGAGGGCGCTGGCTCTCGAAACGGACAACTACCAGCCGAGTGACTTTGCGTGGCTCGACATGAAGACGAATGCGATCGATTTCGTGGTGGGCCCCATCGAGACTTATGAGGATGCCCTGTTCGGCTACAAGTCGGCATTCGAAGCCTATGTGCTGATTAAAGACAAGGCATGGAGCGAGCGCCTCGACCGGTATGCGGCCATGCTGCCCGAATTGCAGCGGAATCTGCCCGTTCCGGAGGCGTACAAGCGCGAGACGCCGGGTTCCGATTCGGACCTCAATGCGTATGACGTGGTCTACTACGCGGGCGATTGCAATGCCGGGGCCAAGACGATCGCCATCAACCTGCCCAACGACGAAGAGGTGCAGCTCAAGAAGGGCACAAGGCGGCTGCAACTCA
>JADLCF010000348.1 GCA_020847315.1 Bryobacterales bacterium
GAACCATGCATGCCGACATGAACCCCATCCGGCAGATGATCGAGCGCGAGGGGCAGGCGCCCGCGGATTGCGACTACCGCATCATGGTGGTGGCGAAGCCCACGGCCGACGAAGTGCATGGCTGGGGCGACCTCAACGAGTATGACATCGGCCAACACAAGCCGAGGCGGCTGGGATATCTGCTATGGGCCGGCGACACAGCCGTCGATTATTCGTACTGGAAGAAGGGGTAAAGTAATAAAAGAGGGCCAGGTCCGAAGAGGCCGCCGGGAGATACGGAAAGTTTCGATAGAATAGGGGAGCGGTTCCGGGATGGAGCCGCTCCTTTTCCATTATCGAGGACAGCGCAATGCAGATTTCCGGCATCGATCCCTTCACAGGCCAGCCCGTCACCGCAACCTTTGACGCAACCATTCAGAATGTCAGTTCCGCGGAGCCAGGCGGAGCAGAACACGTCTATCTGGCTCCCGGATTCATCGATGTTCAGGTGAATGGATTCGCGGGAGCGGACTATTGCCAGTCCGGAACGCCGATCGAGGAAATCGGGCGTTCTCTCGACGTGATCTATTCGAGTGGTTCGAGCCGCATATTTCCGACGGTGATCACAAACTCCCCGGAAGAGATGGTGGGGGCGCTTGGGAATCTCTCCAAGGCGAAAGAGCAACTCCCCAACAGCGCAGTGATGGAGGGCTACCACGTGGAAGGTCCGTTCATCTCTCCGAACGACGGGCCTCGCGGCGCCCATCCGCGCCAGTGGGTGATCGCGCCGGACATCAATCTTTTCCACCGGATGCAGGAAGCCGCGCGGGGCGACATCAAACTGTTCACGCTCAGCCCGGAATGGCCGGAAGCCCCCGCGTTCATTGAAAAGGTGGCGGCCACGGGCGTAACGGTGAGTATCGGGCACACTTGCGCAACGTCAGATCAGATCTCCGCGGCGGTGAGCGCAGGCGCCACGATGTCCACCCACCTCGGCAACGGCGCGGATAAGGTCCTGGTGCGGCACCCGAATTATCTGTGGCAGCAGATGGCGGATGACCGGCTCTACGCCGGTTTGATCGTTGACGGCATCCACATCGGTCAGGATTTTCTGCGCGTGGCCTTGCGCGCCAAGGGCCTGGAGAGAGCCGTCCTGGTGACGGACGCGGCGCCGCCAGCCGGCTGCGCTCCCGGGGAATACCGCCTGGGCGAAGTGGTGGTGGATTTGCTTCCCCCCGGCGACCGCGTGGTGGTGCATGGGACGGACCGCCTGGCCGGATCCGCCCTCTTCATGCACAAGGGCGTGGAGAAACTGATGACGATTGGGGGCTTGAGCCTGGCCGACGCCGTTCGCCTGAGCACCGTGAACCCCGCCCGCTGCTGCAATATCGAAGGCCGGAAGAACGGCCTGGTGGCGGGAGATCGGGCGGATTTCGTCAAATTCCATTGCAATCCGGAGACGCATGAGATCCGGGTGCTCGAGACCTGGACGGGCGGCAAGCGGGTTTTTGCCTCGAACTAGCCACCGTGCTTATTTTTCGCCGATTGCGCTTTCCGAACTGAAGGAGAACCAACCATCCGCCATGTTGCCCGTGAACGTCAGACACCGTCCGTCCCTCGATGCAGAGTTCCTGCCGGCTTCGCTTTGGAACCGCGCTTATCGCAAGCTGGTTTCGGAGACCGCGCGCTCGGAAGAGCTAGTGCTCACGCTGGAGCGGCCGGACCGTTCCCGCTCCGAGTATGCCACCCGGATTCTTCCTCACGAAGGGGAAGCCGTTGGGTTGAATCATCATTACCTTGAACGGCTGGTGAAGTTTCTGCTGTGGCAGTGCGGCGGGTACCGGCTGACCGTGGCGGGGAATGCGGCGATCGCGGCCTACTTGCGGTCCGTTTATGCGCATTCCGGGACGCGAGCCTTCGACTTTCACTTCATGGGCGAAACCGTCTACGGTCTGGAGTTTCAGGTAGATTCGGTGGCCTTGCGCGACGCTCCCGGCGCGGCGGAGACCACGCTCTCCCTGGGCAGGCATCTGGATGGCTGCCGTATCGGTTTCGATCTCGGAGGAAGTGACCGTAAGTGCGCAGCCGTGATCGATGGCCAGGTGGTGTTTTCCGAGGAGATCCCTTGGGATCCTTACTTTCAGAAGAACCCGCAATACCACTACGACGGCGTTATGGATTCGCTGCGCCGGGCGGCGGAAAAGATGCCCAGGGTGGATGCCATCGGCGGTAGTTCCGCCGGGGTCTACGTCGGTAATGAAGTCCGCGTGGCATCGCTCTTCCGGGGCGTATCCAAGGAGGATTTCGATCACCGGGTGCGCCGCATGTTCTTTGACTTGAAGAAAGAGTGGGGCGGCGTGCCGTTCGAGGTGGCGAATGATGGGGAAGTGACGGCGCTGGCCGGTTCCATGGCATTGGGCGATGGCGCGGTGCTGGGCATCTCCATGGGCACGAGCCAGGCGGGGGGATACGTCACGCCGGAGGGCACAATCACAAACTGGCTGAACGAGCTGGCGTTCGCCCCGATCGACTACGCGCCGCGCGCGCATGTGGATGAGTGGTCACGGGATGGCGGCGTAGGCGCGCAGTATTTCTCCCAGCAGGCCGTGGGGCGGCTGACCGCGCCGGCGGGGATCGATCTGCCCGCGGATATGCCTCTGCCGGAGAAGCTGGTGGCGGTGCAGGAATTGATGGAAAAAGGCGACCCCCGCGCGCTCGCGATTTACAACACCATCGGTGTTTACTTCGGATATGCCATCGCCCACTACGCGGATTTCTACGAGATTCGACACCTGCTGTTGTTGGGCCGCGTGCTATCCGGCAAAGGTGGGGACCGCATCCTTGAAGTAGCGCAGGAGGTGTTGGCCGACGAGTTTCCGGAGCTCGCCGGAAAGGTGAAAGTGCATACTCCAAGCGAGGCGGAGAAACGCCATGGACAAGCGGTGGCCGCGGCCAGCCTGCCAGCCATCCCCAAGCCCGCTTAAAGCAATGGGGAAAGGCTTTCGTCAACGCTTCACGGGGCAACGGAAATCGTCTGGCCGACGGGGCTCAGCGCATCCGGATAACCGATGCGGATGGTGGGGTTTGGGGGCGTGTCCTCGGGCAGCAACAGATTGATCTGATAGAGGCCGGCAAATCCCGGCGCGACGCCCGCGTAGAGGACATGCCCGGACGGGATTGGGACGCCGTTCACCCTCACTTCAAAGGGAATCTTCTGATCGAGCGGAGCGGCCCCTCGCGGCAGTTCGCCCGGCTTTAATGGCGGCAGCACCGGGCCGAGACCAGTCGCCCAAAGGGTGACGATCTGCCCCGGCCGAGCAGGGGATTCCGCCGTCACCAGACTCCCGCCGGGTCGCGTAACCACAGGGATTCCATCCGCAATCGCGAAAAGCCCGGGCGCGGTGGCGGCGATGGTGATCTGCGCCGTGTGCGGTCCGGCCAGACTGTCGCGCAGAACGCGCAGGGTGTACGCGCCGGGTGTAAGCCGGTTATCGATCAGCACATTGATCTGGGTGGGGGAGACGTAGACCAGGAAGCCAAGGGTCGGCCCAATCAGCACCTGCACGCCACCCAGGGAAGTCGGCAGGGTGTTCGCCAGGAGATTCGCGGCACTCACGGACTGGGTGCTCCACGCCAGATTCTCGCCAAAGATCGAAATGAAAGTGTTCGGGGCGAATGCGCCCTTCTGGAAGGTGGCTCCGTGGACGACGGAGTCCGTCGAGAACGTGGGAGGGCCGGGCATCTGGCCTTGGCCCGTCCAGGCAAGGGCCGTGAGAGCCATCACCAGAACCAGCAACATCCGCAGGCCGGCGGCATCGCTGGGAATGCAGCCGTAATTCCGTCCTCTATGCACCGCAATGCTCTCCTGGGAATGTAGTGTCCGGCGGGAAGGAAAATTCTCACGAAAAATGCAGCGCAGGAGAAGGGAAACCGTGGAGGACTGCGAAGGAGCGCCGCGGGCGAAACGGAGGATCTCCGGGATTCCGGCTACTTGAGGCGCAATGCCTTCCGTGTCATGGTGCTGAGGGGCAGGTCCGGGAGGCGGGAGCGATCGATCCAGGAATAGCCCGGCGGCGCGAGTTCCGCCGGCTCGGGAATCATCGCGCGGAGCACCGCGCAGCGGTAGGCGCGATTCATGATCGAGTGGCGAAAGCGATGCACCTCTTCCATCGGCTCGGCTTGCGGGAGTTCGGCAGCTTCGGGCATTTCCCAGAAACCAGCCATGCGGTCGCCCGAGGGTCTCTGTCTCAGCAGGATCCGCCCGTCCCGTTCGATCAGCAGCAGCGTGGTTTCGACGGCCACGGTATCGGTGCGGCGAAGCTTCGTGGGGAGTTCGTCCTGCACGCCCTCAGCGCGGGCGCGGCACTGCGCGGCAACCGGGCAGAGCAAACAGCGCGGATGGCGCGGCAGGCACAGCGTGGCGCCCAGTTCCATGAGCGCCTGGTTTGTGCTTCCGGCTTCTCCCGGCGGTAGGCACCGCTGAGCGGCATCGCGAAGCCGGTTCCTGGTGGCCAGGGAGCCGATGTCCCCGAAATCGCAGGTGATGCGGGACATCACCCGTATCACATTGCCGTCGAGCACGGCGTGCGGCAAGCCAAAGGCGATACTGGCGACGGCAGCGGCGGTATACTCTCCCACGCCGGGAAGCGCGAGGATCTCTTCGTAGGTTCGCGGGAAGCCTCCACGCTCTACTACCAAGCGCGCCGCCCGCTGCAGGTTCCGCGCCCGGCTGTAGTATCCCAACCCGCTCCAAGCGGTAAGCACCTCCTCTTCGGGGGCGGCGGCGAGCGCGGCAACCGTGGGGAACCGCTGCAGGAAGCGCTCAAAGTAGGGGATCACCGCCTCTACCCGCGTCTGCTGGAGCATGATCTCGCTGACCCAAATTGCGTAAGGGTCTTTCGTCTCGCGCCAAGGCAGGCGGCGCGCCATCCGGCGGAACCAGCCAAGCAGAATCTCCCCCAGGGATTGCGATGGAAATTGCGTGGATGGAGCGGACATGGCGGATTCGCGCGAAGCAACCAGTGTAGCGTGAAGGCAATGCCCGTCCTCAAGCGAGGCCGGCCTGGCTTGACTGTGACAGAATTCAAGAGTGGCGGCGGTTCGCAGCGGTGTTGCAGGGTTCGCGATGCGTGGCGCGTCGATTGCGTGGGGTGCGTCCGCCCGGTCTCGGCGCATTCTTGCGGCTCATCTGAGGCATCCATTGCGCGCATGGATCGCGGTGGCGATGCTGGCCTTTCCGGTCTTCGGAGAGACACAGACCATCCCCATCGATCCTGGCATTGCCGCCGGGAGCGAGAGCGGGGTCTGCGTATTGAGAGTGCGCGTCGACGATTCCGCGGACGTTATGGTTCGGGGAGCCGCTCTCACCTTGCGCGCCGTGCATGGCGGGAATCCGGTGGATGAGGGAAGCGTTTGCAGCGAGGCTCTGCCGGAATCGCCATTGGGCGAGTTTCATCTGGATTCCGTCCGAGGCCGCGGGCGTGTGCTGCTGGTGGAGAATCCTTCGGGTCGAAATGGCTTCCAAGCCTGGATCCGGGTGGACGACACGGCGGCGGGAGCCGACCTGTATGAAATGCGGATCTCCTGGCAACTGGATGAAGGCCCAAAGGAAGGTCCCGGAGGCCGGGCCGACGAAC